>CALUHQ010000028.1 GCA_944320485.1 Candidatus Methanomethylophilaceae archaeon | reverse complement strand
TGGCCGTCACGGTCTTCCCGGTCCCCACGCTGCCGGTCAGGAACGCGGTGCATGGGCGGCCGGACTCGGCGAGGGGCCTGAAGAGCGTCTCCAGCCTCGCCATCTGCTCCTCCCTGTGGACCAGGTTAGCGGGGACGTAGGCGTAGTCCAGCTTGGACCCGTCGCGGATGATGGTGGAGGCCCTCTCGAACATGTCAGTTCCTGCTGAAGCGGGTGAATCCGGAGCACGGGAGGACATCGATGCCCTCCCTCTCCCATACGTCGCAGATCAGGTTCACACCGAGGGAGTCCGAGGACATGTGCCCGGAGATCACGATGTTCACGTTGTTCTTCCTGGCCTCCTCCAGATGGCTCTCGGGGAAGTGCATCCCCACCACCGTCCCGACGCCGGCCTGTGCGAACTTCTCGTAGATCTCCTTCGGACCGGATGTCCCTCCGGTCATCTTGCACACTATCCTGCCGCAGCGGCCGTCCTTGCATCCCACCATTATCTTCGGGGGGCTGTTGTACCTCGCGGCCATCCTGAACTCCGGCTCCTTGTACAGCCTGTCGACCAGGTCCTTGAGCGTCCTCGGCTCCGATTCCTCGAACATCTCCGTCATGTACCTCTGGACCATGTTGTCCGCGGGGGAGTGGACGTTGAACAGGGGTATCCCCAGGATCCTGGCGGCATCGGCGCCCTGGTTGTAGTTGGACCCCATGACGCCCCTGAGGACCTCGTCCATGCGCCCCCTCATCAGGCCCTCCGACACGTTGATCGGCACGCCGGCCTCGTAGTACATGTCCGTCTGCATCCACATGACCTCGGGGAAGCATGTCCTCGCCGTGCCTATGGGGTGATGGGCGACCAGTGCCGAGACCTTCTCGCCCCTCTCCCTGAGCCTGTCGGCCAGCAGCACCTCCGCGGAGCCTATATCTATGCCCCACATCATGCGCTCAGCCTCCATCTCCCTGGCCTCGTCGGCCATGACGGAGAACCTGCAGTCAGAGTAGGGGTTCCAGAGCCTCTCGGGGTCGAACAGCTCCTTCCTGTCCTCGGGGAGCTTCTCGTACGTCTCCCTGGCGTCATCGAGGACCTTCCTGACCTCGCTGTCCGGGCGAGGGTCGGCGGACATCCCGGTTCTGACGGCCAGTTCGTAGGCCTCGTAGATCTTCATGTCCGCTGATTAAGGCTGGATACTAAAACTAGGTTTCGTCTGACGGCTCCCGGAAAAGAGGTCGTCGTTACCTCTTTATGGCCTGACCGAGGCGGTCGGAGATGTGGTCCATCATCCTGCAGAACACCTCCACCTCCTCCTGGGAGAACGAGACCTCCATGTCGCCGAGGATCCTGTAGAAGATCTCGTCGGCGCGCTTCATCAGATCGCCTCCGCGCTCCGACACCGTGACCGTCTTGACCCTGCCGTCCTCCTCGGACCTCGTCCTGCTTATCAGCCCACGCTCCTCCAGGGCGTTGAGCCTCTTGGTGACCGCGGGAAGGGACACGCCTAGCATCTCGGCTATGCGGGATGCCGTGCAGTCCTCCGTCAGGGCGATGATGTAGAGGTACAGCATCTCCTTGTGGGAGACCTCCGGGAGGCTGTTCCTCTCCGAGACGCACTCCTCCATGATGGACATGGAGAGGTACATCCTGTCGAAACTCTGCCTTATGCTCATTCAGACCGTTTCTCCTCGTTGACGACCCACGACAGTATCAGGGCTATCGCGGCGATGGCCACGCCGAAGGTCATGGCGAACCCGAATCCGTCCATGAACACGGCGGGGTCCAGGTCGGCTATCGGCTGGCCCGCGGCGGCGGAGCCGAATCCGAACAGACCCGCGAACAGCGCCGTTCCTAATGCGCTTCCGAAGTATATGAAGAAGGACAGCAGGGCGGACCCCGAGCCCCTCTGGTCCCTGGGCACGTTGTCTATGAGCCTGCTGCCGATCGGTCCGCCGGCCACACCCCACATGGTCCCCAGCAGCGCCAGTCCGACGATGAGCACCCATGTTGGCATGGAGGCGTCCATGATGGAGAACACGGCCATGGCCACCACCATCAGGAGGCATCCGGCTATGACGAACGGCCTGTTGCCGCGCATATCCGCCATCTTCCCGACCTTCAGGCAGAAAATCAGCGTCATCAGTGCCGCCACCAGCAGGAAGAGACCGCACATTATCGTGTCGAACCCCAGCTCCACCCTCATGAAGTAGGGCAGCAGGTAGAGGCAACCCATGTAGCAGGCGTTCATCACCAGGAACGACATCGAGATCGCTACGAACCTCCCGCTGCGGAAGACCTTCAGGTTCAGCACGGGGAGATTCAGCCTGCGCTCGTATGCCACGAACACGGAGAACAGGATAACGAACAGAACCAGCGACACGACGGTCATGGTGGTGACGCCGTGGGACGGGAACGACTCCAGCGCGTACAGGCCGGTGACCAATGATAGGAACAGCAGCGCCGACCCCTTGTAGTCGAAGGCGCTCCTGTCGAAGCCCGTGTCGGCGGGGATGGCCTTGTGGGCTATGACGGCGGCGGCGATCCCCACGGGCACGTTGATGAAGAACACCCAGTGCCACGAAAGGGTCTCGGCCAGCACCCCGCCCAGCGCGGGTCCGATCGCCGCACCTATGGAGGACCCCAGCAGGCCCACTCCGAGACCGAAGCTGGTCATGTGCGGGGGCAGGAACTTGACGCTCAGCATGACGGATGACGCCGCCAGCATCGAAGCCCCGATACCCTGGACGGCCCTTGCGGCGAGCAGGACGACTATGTCATAGGATAGTCCGCACACCAGGGAGGCGAGGCTGAACACCAGGAAACCCGAGATCAGCACCTTCTTGATCGCCCCGCTGTCGCAGAGCTTCCCGAATATCAGGACCAGACCCGCCAGGACGAGGAAGTACACGGTCACTATCCAGGACGACATGCTAGAATCCATGCCGAAGGACTCGGAGATGTCGGGCAGGGCGACGTTCACAATAGTCCCGTCCAATCCGTCGAGGAACATCCCGAGCGCGATGGTGGTGAGTAGCAGGAGCGAGGCCCCCGCCTGAGCGTTTCTGTATCCCATGACCGCGGGATACTTTCCCCTTATTAATTAATTCAGGTTAACCATCGTTCACACCCAGTCGCACGAAAAACGCTTTATCATGATTGTGCTTCGTAGAATCCGATCGCCATGAACGAGATCTGGACGGAGAAGTACAGGCCCAAGAACCTCAGCGAAGTCGTAGGACAGAAGCATGTCACGGCCAGGCTGGAATCGTATGTCCGCTCCCGCAGCATGCCGCACCTACTCCTGACGGGACCCGCAGGCACCGGGAAGACCACCTGTTCTCTCGCTCTCGCCAGGGAGCTCTTCGGCGACAACTGGAGGGGCAACTTCATCGAGCTCAACGCCTCCGACGAGAGGGGCATAGACGTGGTCCGCGGGAAGATCAAGGAGTTCGCCAGGACCGCCCCCATCGGAGCCGAGTTCAAGATCATCTTCATGGACGAGGCGGACGCACTGACCTCCGACGCCCAGGCCGCCCTCAGGAGGACGATGGAGAAGTACTCCGGCATCTGCAGGTTCATCCTGTCATGCAACTACTCCTCCAAGATCATAGACCCCATCCAGTCCAGATGCGCCGTCATGCGCTTCAAGCCCCTGACATCCGACGACATCCGCGGATTCCTCTCCAGGATCGTGTCGGAGGAGAAGGTGGACATCGAACCCGAGGCCCTCGAGGGACTCGTCCGCATTGCGCACGGTGACATGAGGAGGGCGGTCAACTCGCTGCAGGTGGCCGCATCCCTCGGCAAGAGGATAGACCTTGACCTCGTCTACCAGACGGCGGGCATGGCCAACCCCGACGCCGTGAAGTCCATGATGGAGACCGCCCTCGACGGGAACTTCATCCAGGCCCGCAACCAGCTGGACGACCTCATGATCACCAACGGGCTGTCCGGACAGGACATAATCAAGCAGATCCACTCATCCATCTTCGACCTCGGCGTGTCAGATTACGACAAGGTGAAGATGATCGACAAGTGCGGCGAGGTCGAGTTCAGGATCGTCGAGGGCAGCAACGACAGGATCCAGCTCGAGGTCTTCCTGGCCTACCTCGTAATGGTCGGCGGAAAGGCCAGATGAGCGAGCTCAGCTCTTTCCCAGGATGATCGGCACCAGTTTCTCGACGGCCTCGTCCGAGACCTCCTGCGACGAGCAGAGCATCAGCAGCCTGTGGTCGCGGGTAAGGTCGCGGTCGAACACCGCCCCCGCACGGGACGCGAGGTACAGCCCGGGAAGGTAGTCCCACTTCTTGTTCAGGAACCTGAAATGGATGTCGGTCCTGCCGCATGACAGGTAGCTGTAGTCGACGCAGGATGCACCGAACATCTTGAAGCGTCCCACGAGGTCGAAGGCCTGGGACATCAGCCTCGCCTGGCCCAGACGGTACTCCTCCGCCCTCCTGCTGAAGTCGCCTGTGGACAGGATGCACTCTCTCAGCGGACGTGGGGCGGCGGTGCGCATCCTGGACCCGTTGAGGAAGGCCCCGTCCTCCGTGGCAACGTACATCTCGTCGAAGACCGGGAGGTACATGCATGCCATTACCGGACGACCGTCCTCCATCAGGGCCGCCTGGAGACCGAAGAACGGGATCCCCCTGGCGTAGTTCATGGTGCCGTCTATGGGATCCAGCACCCAGCACCTCTCGCCCTCCTCCGCGTCCGGATGGGTCTCCTCAGATATCACGGAATGGTCGGGGTACTCCTCGGATATCCTGGAGAGCACGTACCTCTCCACCTCGACATCGGAATCGGTGACGACGTCGTAGACGCCGAGGGCGGTGTCCTTGGAGCGCATGCTCCTGTCCCCTCCCAGGACCATGGGCGCGGCCTTCCTGAAGACGTCCTGGATGAACTCTGCCTCGCGCATCATCCTATCAGTACCTGTTGTCGAAGATCCTGTTGGTCTTCTTCTCGCTGCGCGGGAGGTACCCCGCGCTGACGGCCATGGGCTTCACGGTTATGTTCATCCTGGACTTGATCTTCTCCACCAGCTCCCTCTCCAGTGCCGGGCGCTCCTCCTCGGGACGCGGGGTCTCGAAGTACACCGTGACCTGGTCCTTTCCCATCATATGGTCGATCATGACCTGGTACTCGCTGCTGGCCCCGTCGATGGTGGCCAGCACCTCGTCGAACTGCGCGGGGAACATGTTGACCCCCTTGACCTTGATCATGTCGTCGGTCCTCCCGACGATGATGTCTATCCTGGGGAACCTGGACCCGCACGGGCACTCGCCCGTCATGATCCTGGTCATGTCGTGGGTCCTGTACCTGATGAGGGGCGCGCCCTCCTTCCTGAGTGTGGTGATCACGAGCTCCCCCACCGTCCCGTCCGGTACGGTCTCGCCGGTCTTGGGGTCGATGATCTCGAAGTAGATGTAGTCGTCCCACCTGTGGATGCCGTTGCGGTAGTCGCAGCTGATCCCTATGCCGGGGCCGTATATCTCCGTCAGGCCGTAGATGTCGTAGAACTCCACCCCCAGGTCGTCGGCGATCTCCTGGCGCATCTTGTCCCCCCAGCGCTCCGAGCCGATGACTCCCTTCCTGAGGGCCAGCCTGTCCTTTATCCCGCGCCTCTTGATCTCCTCGGCCAGGAGCAGCGCGTAGGACGACGTGGCGCAGAGCACCGTGGACTGCATGTCCTCCATCATGCGGAGCTGCTTCTCGGTGTTTCCCGGCCCCAGCGGGATGGCCATCGCGCCCAGCCTCTCGCAGCCCGCCTGGAACCCGATGCCGGCGGTCCAGAGGCCGTAGCCAGGTGTGATCTGGATGCGGTCCTTCTCGGTTATGCCGGCCATGCGGTAGCATCTCTCGAACATGACCGCCCAGTCCTCGACGTCCTTCTTCGTGTAGGGTATGACCACAGGCGTGCCGGTGGTGCCCGATGACGAGTGTATCCTGACGATGTCCTTCTCGGGGACCGCGGCCAGGCCGAGCGGGTAGGCGTCCCTGAGGTCCCCCTTGTCGGTGAACGGGAGTCTCTCGAAGTCCTCCTGCGTCTTCACTGACGAGAGGTCTATGTCCCTGAACTTCTCCGCGTAGAACGGGCTGCGTTCCTTGATCGATGAGAGGAGGTCTGTGATTATCTCCCTCTGGTACTCGTTCATCCTCATGGGTTCACATCCTGTCGAGGAGGTCCTTCGCCTCCGCGCTCCCTCTGGCCGCCGCCTTCGACAGCCATTTGCGGGCGTTGTTCTCGCTGCGGACCATGCCCTCACCGGAGAGGGACATCTTCCCGAGTTCGCACATGGCGTCCTCGGAGCCCATGTCCGCGGCCTTGATCATGTACTTCGCGGCCTTGTCCGGGTTCCTCTGTACCCCGTCGCCGGCCAGGTATATCTGCCCCAGCCTGTAGCCCGCCTTGGGGTACCCCGCATCCAGGCACTTGGCGTAGGAGTCGATCGCCTTGGGGATGTCCTTCGGTATCCCGCGGCCCTCCTGGAGCATCACGCCCATGCGGTACATCCCCATCACGCTGCCGGCCTCCGCCGACCTGGAGTACCATTCGAAGGCCTTGCCCCAGTCCTGCTCCACGCCCTCCACGTCGGAGTACATGAAGCCCAGGTTGAACATCGCCCTCGCGTACCCTAGCTCGGCGGATCTCTCGTACAGCTCCATGGCCTTCTCCAGGTCCAGCCTCAGGCCGGCCCCGTGGGCCCTCATGTAACCCAGGTTGCAGAGCGCCTCGGCGTTGCCCTGGTCCGCGGCCAGGCCGAACCATCTGGCGGCCTCCCTGCGGTCCTGGGTGACACCATCCCCTCTGAAGAAGAGGTAGCCCATGGCCACCTGGGCGTCGGGGTCGCCCCCCTTCGCCCTCTTGAGAACATCCTCGTAAGACATGTCATGACCTCTGGTGGGTTTTGCGGACGTAGACCTCCGGATGCTCCACGTACTTCCCCAGATAGTAGAACGCCGCCAGGAACCCGTTGTCCGCCGCATCGGAGTACAGCTTTATTATCTGACCCTGGTCCTTCGTCATGTTGCCGTTCTCGTAGGCCCTGGCGAGGTAGAACTGCGCATCCTCCGATCCGGCATCGGCTGCACGTGCCAGCAGCCTTAGAGCTTTGGTGTCGTCCCTCTTCACGGCTATGCCCTGGTGGTGCATCATCGCGACCGCGAACATCGCCGACGGGCTGCCCATGTCGGCCGCCTTCATGTAGTACTTCAGGGCCCCCTGCTCGTCCCCCGCCTCGAAGAACTCGTCCGCGTACGCCATGTCGCTGTCGATGGCGTCCAGGTCCTTCTGGGACTGGGTGGTCAGGAGCCTGTGGAGGCGCACGTTGTAGGACTCGTGCTCCGCACCGTCCAACGTGTCGAGGACCGAGTGCCAGCACAGTATGCACTTGTCGTGACCCATGTCGGCCCCGTACTTGTACCACCTCGCGGCCTCGACCAGGTCGACCTCCACCATGTTGAGGCCGTACTCGAAGCTCATCCCCAGGGTGAGGAAGAACTCGGCATCCCCCGACAGGGACACGGATGCGAACCAGGACTCCGATTCCGGGATCGAGCGCTCGACCCCGACACCCTTGGACAGGAGGTACCCCACCGCGAACTTAGCCCTCAGGACCCCCTGCTCGGCGGCCGCCAGGAACCATGTGTACATCAGCTCCCAGTCCCTCGGTATGAGGAACCCCGTCGAGTACTCGGAGGCCAGCGTGGCCTGGGCCTCGGCGTTGCCCAGCTCGGCGGCGTGCTTCAGATGGTCTATGTAGTGGGCCAGGTCGCGTGTGACGTAGTCGCCGGCGAGGTACATCTTCGCCAGCTCCCAGTGCGCCCTGGCGCATCCTGCCTCGGCCGCCCTCTCGTACCACCTGAGGGCCATGGGGATGTCCTGGACCAGCTCCTTGCCGGTCTGGTAGAAGTAGGCCACCGCGAGACAGGCGTACGGGTCGCCGAGGTTGGCATCGTGGCGGAGTGTGTCCTTCACCTGGATCTCTCCGTCTTGATCTTGTTGAGCAGAGCGAGCGCGTCGCGGTCGCCCTGTCTGGCGGCCTGGTTCAGGAACTTCTTGGCACGGGGGATGTTCTTCGTGACGTACTTGCCCTCGTAGTAGAGCTTCCCGAGGTAGTACTGCGCCTCGTAGTAGCCGGATTCGGCTGCCTCGTTGAGGTTCCTCAATCCCTCCTCGATGTCCTGCCCGGTGCCGGTCCCGGTGATCTGCAGCATGCCGAGGAAGGACTTCGCCGCGGGATGCCCCTGCTCTGCGGACTGGCCGAACCACATGGCGGCCTCCTCCAGGTTCTTCTCGGTGCCCTTGCCCTCGTAGCAGAAGCATGCCAGGGCGTACTGCGAGTTCACCTCGCCCATCTCCGCGGCCTCGCGGAACCATTTGACTGCCTCCGCATCGTCCTGCTGGAAGTGGTACCCGGAGCTGTACATGCATCCGAGGGCGTACTGGGCGTACCCGTTGCACCTGTTGGCCGCGACGGTGAACCACTTGGCCGCCTTCTCCAGATCTTTGGGGACGACCTGTCCCTCGAAGCACATGTTGGCGAAGTCCACCATGGCCTGCTGGTACTCCCCCTCGCATGATTTCTCCAGCCACTTCACGGCCATGGACGGGTCCCTGGGGACGCCCTGGCCGTATGCGTACATCATGCCGATCTGGTACTGGGCCTCGGCGTGGCCGTTCTCGGCGGCGCGGCCGAACATCCTGGCCGCCTCCCTGTCGTCCGAGTACCTGGTCCTGGGGGTCGAGTATATGCAACCCAGGGCGAACTCGGCGTCGGGGTCGTCGGCATCGGCCGCCTTCTGGTACCAGGCCATGGCGCTCTTGAGGTCGGGGTCGCTGTCGCAGAGGCCCTCGTCGTACATCTTCCCGATGCGGTACATGGCCTGAGCGGAGCCGTTCTCGGCAGCCGCCTTGAGCCAGCGGACGGCCTTCTCGCGGTCCTTCCTCATGCCCTTGCCCATGAGGTACATGAACCCGATGGTGTTCTGGGCCTCGACGTCATCGTTCTCGGCACAGACGGTGTAGAACCTGACGGCCTCCGCGTGGTCCTTGCTGACGCACTCGGAACCGTTGTCGTAGAGCTCGAACAGCCTCCTGCAGGCGTCGGTGTCCCTCTCCTCGCCCCTGAGCCTGAGTCTGATGAGCCTCTCCTGGACCTCCGGCTCGTTCCTCTCCAGTTCCGCACGGACGATGTCCGCCGGCCTGCTGCCGGATGACGCGGCGATGGAGAAGGTCTCCGCGGCGGTCTTGCGGTCCTCCACCAAGCCCTGCCCCGTGTACAGGAACAGCGCATGGAGGTACTGGGCATCGGGATTGCCCTCGGCCGAGCCCTTCTCGGCCTGTGCGGCCGCCTCGCGCACGTCGAACTCTGGGGTGGCGCAATCCAGATACCTGCGTGAGGGCGTGTAGAGCCCGTCCTCGGAGCTTATTGACTGGGACATGCTCGACTCCAACGCACGTTCGATATTAACCTTTACTTAATTATGCTCACAGTTCCCCGAGGAACATCGAGTGGACGGTCCTGTCATCGGTCAGCTCCGGATGGAACGCGGTGGCGATCTGGTTGCCGTACCTCACGGCCACGGGAAGACCGTCGTGCTCGCACAGGACCGAGACCCCCTCTCCAACGGACGCCACGGCGGGTGCACGGATGAACTCCAGCGGGATCTCTCTGCCGCAGAAGTTCCCTCTGGCTGAGAAGCTGCCGAGCTGGCGGCCGTAGGCGTTGCGCCTGACGGTCACCGGCATGGTCCCCAGACAGGAGGTCCCGCCGACCACGTCCTCCGCGAGGAGTATCATCCCCGCACAGGTGCCCAGCACAGGCATGCCCCCCTCTATCTTCGCCCTCAGGGGGCCCGCCATCCCCATGTCACGGATCAGCTTGCCCATGACGGTGCTCTCGCCGCCGGGGATCACCAACCCGTCCATGGGACGGTCTAGGTCGGCCCTCTTGCGGATCTCGAAGCATTCGGCACCCAAGTCGGAAAGGACATCCTCGTGCTCCCTGAAGGCGCCCTGGAGCGCCAGAACGCCGATCGCGCTCATTGGCCGCGCTCCGCCATACTGATGTTCTCGAGCTTGTCGATCTCGTCCTTGTTGATCCCGACCATCGCCTCGCCGAGGTCCTCCGACACCTCGGCCAGGACCTCCGGGTCGTTGTAATCCGTGACGGCCCTCACTATGGCGGCCGCCCTCTTCGCGGGGTTGCCGGATTTGAAGATCCCTGAGCCCACGAAGACACCGTCGGCCCCCAGCTGCATCATCAACGCCGCATCTGCAGGTGTTGCGATGCCGCCTGCGGCGAAGTTGACCACGGGCAGCCTCCCGTTCTCGTGGACGTACCTGGCAAGGTCCAAAGGCACCTGGAACTGCTTCGCGTACTCGTAGACCTCGTCGTCCCTGATGGCCCCGAGCTCGGCGATCTGCCTGTTCATCGCCCTCATATGGGACACGGCCTGGACCACGTCTCCGGTGCCCGGCTCCCCTTTGGTCCTGATCATGGATGCGCCCTCGCCGATCCTCCTGAGGGCCTCGCCGAGGTCGCGCGCCCCGCATACGAACGGGACCTTGAACGCGGTCTTGTCGATGTGGTAGACATCGTCGGCGGGCGAGAGGACCTCGGATTCGTCGATGTAGTCTATCTCGATGGCCTCGAGGATCTGCGCCTCCACGAAGTGCCCGATCCTGCACTTGGCCATGACCGGTATGGAGACGGCATCCTGGATCCCCTTTATCATCTTGGGATCGGACATCCTCGACACCCCTCCGGCGGCCCTGATGTCCGCTGGGATGCGTTCGAGCGCCATGACGGCGCATGCGCCTGCCTCTTCGGCGATGCGGGCCTGTTCGGGGGTCGTGACGTCCATGATGACGCCTCCCTTGAGCATCTGAGCCAGTTCCTTGTTCAATCCGTACCTGCTTTGGTCTGCCATCTGTGGTCACCATCGCATCGAGCTGTATGTATCCCGCACGAGGGGACGTTTATTTGACTGATTGCCATTTACGCATAATTTAGTACAAAATTGTATAATTTAATACATTGTCATTTAGAAATAGCCGCAAGATTCGCAGTATTTAACTAGAATACTATTAATTGAAGTTCTTAATCTCAGTGCAGTGAAGTCCTCATGAGGAGCGACTCCAAGAACCAGGATCCCATGGAGTGGGCCCGGAACGTCCTTCGCGAAAGGGACGAGAGGGGCTACAATGAGGCTTATGACATCCTGATAAGGAAGGCCAAGGAAGGGGATCCCACAGCCGAGTACTACCTCGGCCTGATGTACGCCCGCGGCCAGGGCGTCGCCAGGGACTATGACGCGGCCGTCAACTGGTTCCAGAAGGCCAGTGACAAAGGCAGCGAAGGCGCTACATACTATCTCGGTAAGATGTACGCCAACGGGGTGGGCGTCGAAAGGAACTCACGCAAGGCCGAGATCCTTCTGCTCAGATGCGCGGACGAGGACGTCCGTGCCCAATACGAGATCGGGCTCATCTACTTCAGGGACGAGGACATCCCGAGGAACCTGGACAGGTCCGCCAAATGGATGCTCCGCGCAGCCAAGAACGGCCATGCGGAGGCACAGTTCATGATGGGGCAGTTCTACAAGAACGGAGCCGGGGTGGAGCGCGATATGACCAAGGCCCTGGAGATGCTGACTTCCGCCGCGATGAACGGCCACAAGGGGGCACAGATATTCCTGGGCAACATGTACAGGCTCGGGGACGGTGTGGATGTAGACATCGAGGAGTCCGAGCGCTGGTACGACATGGCCGACGGGAAGGCGGGTGCGAAGAGGACCCGCTGAGCCCGTCCTCTTGATTCATTTATTACAATTCTTAAAAAAGAAGAGGGGCCGAAGCCCCGTTTCGGTTCACTTGAGCCCTACGATCCTGCCGTCGGCAGTGAGGTCCATCCTCATGGCGGCGGGGACCTTCGGGAGTCCGGGCATCAGGGTCATCGTACCGCAGATGGGGACCACGAACCCGGCACCGGACGAGACCTGTACCTCCCTGACGCTGAGGACCCATCCCCTGGGGGCGCCCTTCAGCTTGGAGTCGTCGGTGAGGGATGCCTGCGTCTTCGCGATGCACACGGGGAGGTTCCCGAACCCGTCGGCCTCGATCTGTGCGATGGCCTTGTCGGCCGCAGGGGTGTAGGTGACGGAACCGGCCCCGTAGATCTTGGTGGCGACGGCCTCGATCTTGTCCTTGATGGAAGCATCGTCGGGGTAGAGGAACTTGAAGTCGGGCTTGTCGTTCTCGAGGGCCTCCAGGACGGTGTTGGCGAGGTCGATCGTGCCCTCGCCGCCCTTGATGAAGGCGTCGGAGAATGCGCACCTGACCCCGATCTCCCTGCAGTGCTCCATGACGAGGTCCATCTCCTCCTGTGAGTCCTGGGCGAAGTGGTTGATGGAGACCACGATCGGAAGTCCGTAGGAGGACATGTTCTCGATGTGCTTGTCCAGGTTGCAGAGTCCGAACCTGAGGGCGTCGAGGGTGAGCGTCTCGGGCTGCTCCAGGATGCCGCCTCCGTGGGTCATCAGGGCCTTGATGGACGCGACGATGACGACGCAGTCGGGCCTCATGCCGGACTGCCTGCAGACGATGTCCATGAACTTCTCCCCGCCCAGGTCGGAGGCGAATCCGGCCTCTGTGATGACGTAGTCCCCGAGCTTGAGGGCGGCCTTGGTGGCGATGATGCTGTTGGTACCGTGGGCGATGTTGGCGAACGGGAATCCGTGGACGAAGACTGGCTCGCCCTCGAGGGTCTGGACCAGGTTGGGGTTGATGGCGTCCTTGAGGAGGACCATCATGGCGCCGACGCATCCCAGGTCCTTGACTGTGACGGGCTTCTTGTCGTAGGTGTAGGCGACGACCATCCTCTCGAGCCTTGCCCTCAGGTCGTCCCTGTCGCTGGCGAGGGCGAGGATGGCGGAGATCTCGGATGCGGATGTGATCAGGAACCCGTGCTCGTGGGGGACGCCTCCGAGGATCCTGTCCTTTCCGAGGCCGGTGACGATGTTCCTGAGCTCGCGGACGTTCATGTCCATGGCCTTCTTCAGGACGATCTTGGTGGGGTCAATGTTGTGGGGGTTGTCCCTGACCAGCTCGTTGTCGACGATCGCGGAGAGGAGGTTGTGGGCGGCCGTGACTGCGTGGATGTCTCCGGTGAAGTGGAGGTCGATGTCCCACATGGGGTAGACCTGGGAGTAGCCCCCTCCGGTCGCCCCTCCCTTGATGCCGAAGGTGGGTCCTATGGAGGGCTCCCTGAGGGCCCCCACGACGTTCTTCCCCAGCTTCCCGAGACCCTGGATGAGCCCGATGGTGGTGACGGTCTTCCCCTCACCGGCCGGAGTGGGGGTGATGGCCGTGACGACCACGAGCTTCCCGTCCTTCTTGTCCTTGAGCTTCTCAAGACTGGCCAGCGGAACCTTCGCGATGTATTTGCCGTAGGGCTGGATCTCGTCCTCGGTGAGGCCGACCTTGGCCGCTACGTCCTTGATGTTCATGACTTTCGCCGACTCGGCAATCTCGATATCGTTGAGCATGACGCTTACGATTCTGGGTCCAGATAAAAAGACTCCCGTCGAGCCTGCGGCCAGGAGTAGAAACGGTTAACAGTACGTACCAGATATGGTAGGCTCAAAAGCCAATCGGCATCCACCACGGACTTCGCGGGGACTCCCGCTCTAGTCGGAAACGTTAATATACTACCGTTCTCCGCGCCCCGATTAGGACTTCAGAGTATTGGATTCCGGACCGCGACCATCGTTTTTCTTTCGTCCATCCACTGCGATAATAGATCCCCCTCAAACACTCGCCCCATTCCTCCCATCCAACTCTATTTAATTATTTAGCTATCATTCAATTTTTTTAGGTCTAGCTAAAGTTATATACTTTTAGTGAATCCTAAATGGCATGAATCCAGGTACCTACGCTATGGCGGACATGCGCACATCGCAGGTCTGCGGAAGCGGTTTGTCGAACACGCCGGGGATACCGATCTCCATGGCGAGAGTCGGAGACATGGGAACCATCGTCAGCATTTCCGGGAGGGAAGAGGCCAGGAAATTCCTGGCAGGACTCGGATTCACACCGGGCACCACGGTGAAGGCAGTCTGCGAGGCGAACGGGAACATGATCCTCGATGTGAAGGGTTCCAAAATCGCCATAGACCGCAAGATGGCCAACAAGATACTGTTCTGCCCCGAGAGCTGATAGAATGAAGACACTGAGAGATGCCGAGATCGGCTCCACGGTCAAGGTCGTGAAGCTGCACGGTGAGGGAGCTCTCAAGAAGCATCTGATGGACATGGGCATAACGAAGGGATGCCAGATCTACATCCGCAAGGTTGCACCGCTTGGCGACCCCGTGGAGATAACCGTCAGAGGCTACGAGCTCAGCCTCAGGAAGGGTGATGCGGAGAAGATAGAGGTCGAATGACCGTCCGCTGACCAGGCTCTCGCTGGAACGTTCTGAGTTACACCGTCCCAGCGTGAGCTATGCAAGGAGAGAAGAACAATGAGTCTGACAATAGCATTGGCCGGTAACCCGAACAGCGGGAAGACCACCATGTTCAACAAGTTGACGGGTGCGAATCAGCGCGTCGGTAACTGGCCGGGAGTCACCATAGACAGGAAGACGGGAAGGATCCGCGGCACGGACTACGAGCTCGTGGACCTCCCCGGGATATACTCCCTGTCCCCGTACTCCCCGGAGGAGATCGTCTCCAGGAACTTCCTGGTGAACGACAGGCCCGATGCGGTCATCAACATCGTGGACGCCACGAACCTGGAGAGGAACCTCTTCCTTACCCTCCAGATCCTCGACACCGGCATCCCGACCGTCATCGCGCTGAACATGATGGACCAGATACGCAAGCTCGGCGACGAGATCGACGTCGACAAGCTCTCCAGGGAGCTGGGGTGCAAGGTCGTACCTGTGTCGGCGCTGAACGCCGAGGGCATCAAGGAGCTCGTCGCGGCCGTGGGCGAGGTGGCGGAGTCCGGCAAGGCCCCGGAACCGCTCTACTTCGACGGCGACATCGAGGAGGCCGTATCCCTGGCCAAGGAGGCCCTGAAGGGGAAGGTGCCCGACAGCACACTGAGATTCAACGCCGTGAAGCTCATAGAGAGGGACGAGGCAACGATAAAAGAGCACCCGGAAGCTGACGAGTACGTGGGCAGAGCCGTCAAGGCCCTCGAGACTAAGAAGGACGATGACGCCGATTCCATCATCGCCGATGCCAGGTACAACAGGATCACAGACATCGTCGGGGACGTCATGAAGAAGGCACCCCGCGACGAGAGGGGGACCCTGTCCGACAGGATCGACAGGATCGTTACCCACAGGATCTGGGGTATCCCAATCTTCATCGGCGTCATAGCCGTCGTGTTCCTGGGAATCATCGGATTCGCCTGGGGCGACTTCGAAATAGTCGGAATCGGAACATACTGCACAGACTGGGTCAACGACGTCTTCTTCGGCGAGTGGATCATCCCCGCCGTCACTGAGTGGTGCGAGGCGGACGGCACCTACAGCGCCGTCGACGCGCTGCTATGCTCGGGCATCGTCGGAGGAGTCGGAGCTGTCATCGGGTTCCTTCCCCAGATGCTGCTGATGTTCCTCGCCCTGTGCATCCTCGAGGACATAGGATACATGGCGAGGATCGCGTTCGTCATGGACCGCGTGTTCAGGCACTTCGCTCTCTCCGGTAAGACACTCATCCCCCTGCTCGTAGGAACCGGATGCGGTGTCCCCGGAGTCATGGCGTCCAGGACGATCGAGAGCGAGAGGGACAGGCGCATAACCGCCATGACCACCACATTCATACCCTGCGGGGCGAAGCTGCCGGTCATCGCCATGATCACCGGTGCCGTGTTCCCCGGCAACGGACTCATCGCCGTGTTCTGCTACGTGATGGGAATCCTGCTCGTGCTGATCTCCGGAATCATCCTGAAGAAGCTGAGGAGTCTCTCGGGCACACCTTCCCCGTTCATGATGGAGCTGCCCCCCTACCACCTGCCCAGCGCGGTCAACGTGATCAAGGGTACGCTCGACAGGGGCTGGGCGTTCTGCAAGAAGGCCGGTACCATCATCCTGCTGTCCTGCATCATCCTGTGGTTCCTGTCCAGCTACACGCCCGGATTGGAGTACATAGGCGACAACGCCACATCCGCTGACTCCATACTGGCTGCCTTCGGAGAGGCCGTGTGCATAATATTCGCGCCTCTGGGATGGGGTGACAACTGGGAGCTCACCGTCGGAACCATCACCGGACTCATAGCCAAGGAGAACGTGGTCGCGACCTTCGGAACCCTGTTCGGCATCGAGGCCGGAGAGAGCGGAGAGGGCCTCGAGGGCGTGCTCGCCAGCATGCTCACGCAGTCCTCCGGTCTCGCGTTCCTGGCCTTCAACCTGATCTGCGCCCCCTGCTTCGCGGCCATCGGTGCGATGCACAGGGAACTCGGGAAGTGGAAGGACACAGCCATGGCCGTGGCCTACCAGTGCCTGCTGGCATACGCCGTGGCGCTGATCATCTACGGCTTCACCAGCTACATCGGAGGATGGAACAGCCTTGTGATCGACGGATCCGTGGTCGAGCAGGCCGCGCCCATAGGCAGCACCATCGCGGCGGTGGCCGTCCTGGCCGTCCTGGCATACCTGCTCTGGGCCAAGGACCCGTTCAGACAGCTGTCCGGCAAGGAGGCCGAGGAATGAGCAACGACCTCGTCGTCGGAGCCGTCATCGCACTGATGGTGATAGCATCCGTGTCCTATCTGGTGTACCAGAGGAGGAAGGGAGTCAGCAGCTGCGGATGCAAGACATGCAACTGCTGCAAATCCAAGTGCAACGTCACCGTCGACGAGGACGGTTGCGAGAAGTGCAAGAAGGGATGAACCGAACCCTCCTATAGGTCGTCACACGACTGGAAACCATTTACCCGTCCTCCTTCGGGCGGGGTACCTTCTAAATTCCTGATCACATCCACCGATCCTCAGTAGCGTCCGAGAGACGGAAACACAGGGGAACCGTAAAGCTGACTTCAAAGATCTTTCAAAGGACTGTCTTCTTTAAATACAATCAGAAGATAACGGCGTTTATGAAATACAGATGCCCCCTGTGTGGATACATCTACGACGAGGAGAAGGAGGGCGTGAAGTTCGCCGACCTCCCCGACGACTGGTGCTGCCCCGTCTGCGGAGAGCCCAAGTCCGAGTTCCAGCCCTACGAGGAGTGACCTCAGGTCCCGTCTATGCGGACGAACTGGGTGTTCTGCCTGCGGCGGATGTTATCCAGCAGTTCCATGGCGAGGGCGTTGCCGGCCGTCGCCGCACGCCCGAAGAACTCGAAACCCTTTACCTGATCCTTCTCCACGCCTATGCCCTCGAAGTACATCCTGCCCACCATGAAGAGGGCATCTCCGTCCCCGGTCTCCGCCACGCGGCTGTAGAGCTCGAACGCCTTGCCCAGGTCCTTGTCCACCCCGTCCCCCTCGTAGAGAATGGTGGCCAGGTTGAACGTCGCCGGCATGAATCCCTGGTCGGAGGCCGACGAGTACCAGGAAGCAGCGACCTTGAGGCCGCCTGGCACCTTGCCGTCCCTGGCAAGGGTGGCCATCTTGAACTGGGCCTCGGGAACGCCGGCGACCGCCGACATGCGGAACATGCGTATGGCCTCGGATTCGTCGCGTTCGGTACCCACGCCCTCGGAGCACATGTACCCCACCTTGAACATGGACAGGGGGTCGCCCGCCTCGGCGGCCTTCCTGTACCAGTGGTACGCCTTCTCCGGGTCCTGGGGTGTCCCGTACCCGTAGAGGTATATCCCACCGATCTCGGGATAGGCCTGCTCCATGCCGGCCTCGGCCGCCATCTCGAACCAGTGCTTGCACTGGGCCGGGTCCTCGCCGACACCCCCGGTACCGGAGTAGAGCACACCCAGCCTGTACATCGACGGGGGATGGCCGGCCTCGGCGGCCGTGCGGTACAGCTCGATGGCGCCATCCAGATCCCTCTCGGTCCCGAACCCCGCGACCTTCATCTCGGCCATGCCGAAGAACCCGTTGGGGTGGCCTGCCGCGGCGGCCTCGGTGAACAGCGAATAGGCCCTCTGGGGATCGGACTGGTACGATTCCACGGCCATCTGGCATAGTTCGAGGGGGTCTGTCATGGCCGATGGGAAGTGGTAGGCCGAGATAAGCTTGTGCATCCCTTATCTATGAAATGACGCATAGCATAACGCATGACGAAGGGACCTCTCGTGACCGTTGCCGCCGTTCTGGCCACGGTCCTGATCATAATGTCGTTCGCTGTCGTGGCGTTCCCGGACAGCGTGGAGACCATCGGCGTGGCGGCGGGAGTCGTGGCCTTGGCCGCGGTCGTCGTTCTCATAGTGATGCTGTTCCGCATGAAGGGGTCGAGGCGAGATGGACGATTCCGTCTGCGAGACCCACGAGGTCCATAGTGACAGGGTCAGGCGCGCCAGGGAGTTCATGCCCGACCAGGGGACCGTGAACGACCTGGCGGACTTCTTCAAGATATTCGGCGACGGAACGCGGGTGCGCATACTGCTGGCTCTCGACACCGGCGAGATGTGCGTCTGCGACATCAGCGTGACCCTGGACATGTCCATGTCCGCGGTGTCCCACCAGCTCAGGATGCTGAGGGAGGCCAAGCTGGTCACCTCCAGGAGGGAGGGGCGCTCGGTATTCTACTCACTCTGCGACGACCATGTGAAGACCGTCCTCGAGACCGCACTGGAACATGTGGGCGAACTGTGACGCTGCGGATTTCGTAGAAGTGGTCGGAATCGATTGCGAGTTAAGATGGGACCTTCATATATTCTACGAATATCGTAACGCCAGAAAACGGCGTTACTGAATCTTATTATAAGACAACCCCATTACGAATTTCGATGGGAAATGAAGGTAGGCATCGACCTCGGAACAACGTACTCTGCAGTTGCAAGATATGACAAAAACTCGAACAAACCCGTTATAATACCCAACGCGTTCGGAAAGGAGATCACCCCCTCCGTGATATGCTTCCTCGAGGACGGCGACATACTCGTCGGCGAGGACGCCAAGGACATGCAGTCCAACGGGACCGGCGTCAACGCCGCCGCCTTCAAGAGGAACATGGGCGACGGATCCATCGCCGTCAGTTTCAACGGCAAGGACTACACCTCGGAGGACCTCAGCGCGATGCTCCTCAAGCATCTCATCTCCGACGCGGAGAAGGCCACCGGCGAGAAGATCACCGAGGCCGTCATCACCGTGCCTGCCTACTTCAACGACTTCCAGAGGACCGCCACCATTCGCGCCGGGGAGTCCTGCGGCATCAAGGTACCGAAGATCATCAACGAGCCCACCGCGGCGGCCATCTCATACGGATACAAGCACTCCGCCGACAAGACGGTCATG
Source organism: Candidatus Methanomethylophilaceae archaeon (assembly GCA_944320485.1). Taxonomy (GTDB): domain Archaea; phylum Thermoplasmatota; class Thermoplasmata; order Methanomassiliicoccales; family Methanomethylophilaceae; genus Methanoprimaticola. The sequence goes on along the minus strand of CALUHQ010000028.1, from coordinate 6,962 downwards.
GTCTACGACCTGGGAGGAGGCACTTTCGATGTCACCATCGTCAGGATCAGCAAGGGCAACATCGAGGTCGTCGGGACCGAGGGCAACCACATCCTCGGAGGGAAGGACTGGGACGCCGCCATCGTGAAGTTCGTCTGCGACCAGTTCATCGACGAGTTCGACGTCGACCCGAGGGACGACCTGCCCACCAAGAACGAGCTCATCGTCGCCGCCGAGGGATACAAGAAGACCCTCTCCATAGCCGAGAGCGTCACCATCCCCCTGAACTACGACGGATACAGCGCCAAGTACACCCTGACCAGGGACGAGTTCGAGTCCATGACCGAGCACCTCCTGGCTGCGACAAAGGACGTGTGCATGAACCTGATCGGGGACCTCGGCATGTCCTGGACCGACATCGACGAGATCCTGCTCGTCGGAGGGTCCACAAGGATGCCCTCCGTCTCCAGGTTCCTCAGGGACATGACCGGCAGGGAGGTCATCGCCCACAGCGACACCGACCTCGCCGTCGCCAAGGGTGCGGCCATCACCGCGGAGCTCTACTGCAGCTCGGCCACCGGCCTCAGGGCCATGCAGATCGCCGACGTCACCGCACACAGCCTCGGCATCCTATCCGTCAGCCAGGACGGCAAAAAGTTCGTCAACGAGATCATGATCAAGAGGAACTCGAAGATCCCCTGCACAGTACGCAGGCAGTTCACCATCAAGAAGGGGAACGTCACGGACAAGATCGAGGTCTTCACCCTGCAGGGCGAGTCCAGGATGCCCCTGGACTGCAACGTCCTCGCCAAGGTCGTCATCACCGGCTTCATCAACAGGGGCCAGGGAGTCATCGTCGACATCGAGTACAACTACGACGAGAACGGGGTCGTCAACATCACCGCCTACCAGGACGGCGAGCCCCTCCAGGTCGTGGCCGAGCCCGTTCCCGAGGACATCAGGTGGATGGGCGGAAGCCCCAAGGACAGGCCCAGCGACGAGACGATCCTAAAGAACATCGCCATCTGCGTCGACCTGTCCAGGAGCATGGACGGCGAGCCCATCGAGGCCGCCAAGCAGTCCATCCGCGACTTCGTCACCACCCTGCAGGACGATGACACCTACTTCTCGCTCATCGGGTTCGGAGACACGATCAAGGTCGTGCAGGAGCTCACCAACGACCCCCGCGTCATCCTCGGGTCCATCGACGACCTCAAGGTCAAGATGGTCGGAAGGGGCACAGACGCCAGCCCGCTGGACGTCGCCCACAGCATCCTGTCCCGCCCGGGCGTCGGGATCATCGTAGTCCTGACCGACGGAATCTGGGTCAAGAGGGACAGGGCGGTCGACCAGGCCAGCGCCTGCAGGTCCGACAACATCACGATCATCGCCGTCGGCCTCGGAGAGGCGGACACCTCGTTCCTCAGGCAGATCGCCACCGTAGACGACGGGGCCCTATTCACCACGATCGACAGGCTCGGCGACACCTTCGGGACCATCGCCACCGCCATCTCGTCCGGTGAGATGGGCCTCTCCGTCAGGGAGGGTCCCGGCCCCGGCCGCACCAACCTCTCTTCCCACGAGTGAAACGAGGACGACACATGTCAGATACCAGACAGAACTACTGTCAGCTCCTGGGACTGAACCCCCTGAAGGAATCCTCGTACAACATCGACGCGATACTCAAGAAGATCGAGACCAAGAAGGGAAAATGGGCCAACGACAGCAGGAACAAGCAGAACGACACCGAGCAGCGCTTCAAGTCTGAGCGCCTGGTGGAGATGACCCCCGACATGGAGAGGGTCATGAGGGACCCGATCCTGAGGAAGAAGGAGTTCTCCGACGGACAGGCCACCCTCAGGGGCAAGGTCCAGAAGCTCAGGATGGACTGCATCATCCTGAGCGACGGCTCCTACATCTGCCTCCCCGGTGTCGCCGACAACTACACCAAGAAGCTCCACTGGGAGGGCGTGACCAAGAGCGACGTCCTCAAGATGGCGGGCATCAAGGAGGGCAGCCCTCCCAAACCCGCCAGCGACAAGGTGCTCAACGCCTATAAGGGACTGCGCGCGGTCGACGCCTACACCCCGGTCGAGCTGCTGAACGCCCTCATAGGGCATCCGAACCTCGAGATCAACATCGACAGGCTCACCGACGGAAGCTCGCCCTCGCAGGTTCGCGCGGCTTTCGACGTCTGCGACAAGAGGGTCAACAGCGTGCGTCCGGACGTGCTGCCGGAGCAGGACTCCTACATCCAGTCCATGAGGAGCCTCAAGCTGGTCCTGGAGTCGGAGAAGGAGCTGGCCACCCTCGTGGCCTACGGCAAGTGCAACCGCGCCCTGGTGCCAGTGATGGACACCATCGAGCAGGAGTACACCGCCCAGCTCTCCAGGAAGTACATAGACGAGCTGCTGAACGCCCACCTCACCAAGGACGTGGACTCCAGGATGGCCATCCTGATCCTCCAGCAGTTCTGCTACAAGAAGAAGATCGCCGCCAACTTCTCCGAGACGGACAGCAACATGATCCGCTGCCCGGAGTGCGGGAACATGGTGCAGGCAGGACCCAACACCGTGTTCTGCCCGTCATGCGGCAAGAACTTCAAGACCGTGTGCCCCTCCTGCGGGACCGCCCAGCAGTCCGGCAACCAGATCTGCATCAAGTGCGGCTTCAACTTCAAGGAGGGGATGGAGATCGCCAACCGCCTCGCCCTGGACTTCCGCATGCAGATGCAGAAGGGCAGGATCGGCAAGGCGGAGAAGGACATCGCCCAACTGAAGAACGTCTACCCCGGCTACGCGGGACTGCCCGGCATGGCCACGGAGCTGGAGAAGGCCCAGACGAACTTCGCCACCATGCGCAAGCTCATCATGGAGGCCCACTCCAGGAACAGGTTCGCCGAGGTCAAGTCCGCGACGGAGAACCTCATCTCCCAGTTCCCGGACACGCTCTCCGAGGACCTGGAGCTCAAGCAGAGGTACGACGAGAGCGTCGCCCGCTTCAACTCGGCCGAGATGTACTGCCAGAAGGCCAAGGTCGCAGACAGCAAGTCCGCCCGCATGGGCCTCTACGTCTCCGCGGTCGAGATCTGTCCCGACCATCCCCTCGCCAAGGCGAAGCTGAGGGAGGACCCGCCCATGGGTCCCGCCGACGCCATAGGGAAGATGGGCGACAGGTCGTTCAACATCAAGTTCATGGCACCGGCGGAGGACGCCGGGATAACGTACTGCATCTACAGGGAGAGGAACTCCCTCCCCAGGGTCACCGAGGAGACCCGCCCCCTGGCGGAGGTCCCCAGCACGATGTACATCGACAAGACCCTGGAGCCCGGTGTGGAGTACTTCTACTCGATCTACTCAAAGCGCTGGGGCATCCTGTCCAAGGACGGCGCCCACATCGGACCCATCATGATGATCTCCGAGGTGGACACGGTCACCCTGGAGCCCATAGACGGCGGCCTCCGCATAATGTTCGAGAAGCCCAGGGGCGCCACCAGGGTCCGCGTCTGGAGGACCGACAGCACGTCCACCAGCGGGATCGGCACCGAGATAGCCCTCAACGGACAGACCGTCTACGACGACATCGGACTGGTCGGCGGCAGGAAGTACATCTACCTGTTCGTCGCGGAGTACGAGAGCAGGAACAGGATCGAGCGCTCCCAGGGCGTCATGTTCAGCGGGACCACCGTCGACGCGCCGAAGCCCGTCAAGGACATGAAGGTGAAGTGGAACAAGAGCGACGGCACCTTCACCGCCAAGTGGAGCACCTCGGAGCACGTGGTCCTCTACTGCTCACCCAAGAAGATCGCCATGCCCGGCAACATGGTGAAGATGGAGGACATCCGCTCGTGGATGACCGAGATCCAGCCGCTGGTCGAGTATGCCGACGGGGTCCGCTTCGCCCTTCCGGACGGGTCGGTCCAGTACATCTATCCGATCATCCCCTGCGGGAAGATGGGGATAAGGGGGACTGAGACGCTCGTCGCCAACCTCAAGCCGTTCAGGGATGTGGAGAAGACGCTCAGCAACAAGGACTGCGTGATCACCATGGCCTGGCCGGACGACGCCATAGAGGCGAAGCTGGTCATCTCCAACGGCGAGGTCAAGGGCCTCGACGACATCGACGCCGAGATCAAGACGGTCAGGCGCGAGGAGTACATGGACGAGAAGCAGATTCGCATCCCCATGGGCCGCTCCCCAAAGAAGTGCATCAACATCTTCGCCATCTACAGGATCAACGACTCCATGGTCGCGTCCAGGGGGATAGCGATCGACGTCTACTCCGCCGAGTCCAGGAAGGTGCGCTACAAGGTCGTCAAGGACAAGGAGGGCACCCGCATAGAGATTGCCGCCGATCCCGACGTCCAGGAGATGCCCTCCATGATCGCCGTCAAGTCGGCTGTGGGCATCCCGCTCAAGCGCACGGACGGCGAGGTCCTCTGGAGGTCCCAGGGCCCGGTGAGGCTCTCCCAGGGCAAAGGCACCGTGGCGGTACCGCTCAGGACCCAGGACGACATCGAGCACATGAGGCTGTTCTTCGAGAACGACGCGGACTACAACCTGTTCAGGTTCATCCATCCGCTCTACGGGAGGGATTGAAATGGCGAGGAAACAGAAAGAATCACAGTCTTCGGGCGGAAAGGAGTACATCTGCCCCTACTGCTTCTCCAGGGTCGACCTGGGGCATGTCCACCACCTGTGCTCCGGCCAGACCTGCGCCAAGACCTTCGCCGCCACCGTCACCAGCACCCGCAACTCCGAGCTGATGAAGTACGTGTCCCGCGACGGTCAGAACGAGATCGATCCCGAGAAGAGCCTGTTCTACGGCAGGAGCCCCGAGGGCCCGGACGCCGTCATAGCCAAGCAGCACATCATCAGGAACTCGTCGGGTCTGTGCGACGTCTGCAAGAGGCCGGTGTACACCAGGGTCTGCCCGGTGTGCCACAACCTCATACCCCCGGGTGCTGAGGAGGACGGGAACAGGATCTTCGTGATCCTCGGTCCCAAGGGGGTGGGAAAGAGCCACTACATCGCGGTCCTGATCAACCAGCTCAAGAACTCCGTCTCGTCGGAGTTCGACGGCGTCCTCAACGCCGCTACCGACGGAACCACCCTGAAGTACCGCGACATGTACTACCGCAGGCTGTTCGAGGAGAAGCGCAAGCTGCTCCCCACGAAGTCCTACGACGTCTCCGACGAGAGCAGGGAGCCGCTGATCTACTACCTCAGGATGTTCGACGCCGACTCGCCGAAGGTGTTCACCTTCGCGTTCTTCGACACCGCCGGGGAGGACCTGACGTCCTCCGACAGGATGATGTCGCTGAGCCTGAACTCGTTCATATCCAAGGCGGCCGGACTGGTCTACCTGGTGGACCCCCTCCAGGCGAGGTACATCAACCAGAGGATCAGGGTGGACAACAAGCCCGAGGTCGGTCCGGACGAGTCGGACATGCTCAACTACATATGCCAGACCATCCGCACCAACAAGAAGATCAAGGCGAAGGACAAGATCGACATCCCCATCGCCGTGTGCCTGACCAAGAGCGACGTGCTCTTCAAGGCCCCGGAGAACGAGGAGGAGGACAAGGTCCTGTTCGGACCCAGTTCCGCCCTCCACATACCCCGCGAGTACGGCAAGTACGACAAGGAGAACTTCGACCAGATCGACGCCGAGCTGGAGGAGTACCTCCGCAGATGCCTGGGGGAGAACTTCATCCAGACGGTCAACGGCTTCAAGGAGCACTGCTACTTCGCGGTGTCCGCCCTGGGGTGCAACCCCACCGGCAGCAGCCTGCCCAGGGGGATATCCCCGATGAGGGTCGAGGACCCGTTCATTTGGCTTCTCAACAGGGAGGAACAGTGATGGACGAGAACAAGTTCAAGAGCTTCCTAGTAAACGGGTTCCAGGCGCTGGACCGCAGGGACTCCGAGGAAGAGGAGTACGTCGAGGAGGAATCCTTCGAGGAAGAGGAGGACGACTACGTGGACGAGCCTGAGCCCCAGCAGCCCGCGGGGGAGGCCGTCGACCTGGTCTCATCCCTCAAGGACCTGGAGACAGAGCTCATCAGGATCAGGTACATGATAGAGGACATGCGCGACAGCGAGCCGGCCCAGCCGGACCTGTCCGCGTACATGACCACCAGGGAACAGTTCAAATCCGTAACGGCGGCCGTCGAGAAGCGGAACGCCGAGACGGCGAACAAGGTCCTGGTCGGGGCGATGGAGGCCATCTCCGTGATGAGGGAGGACTTCTTCAAGCTCTGCCAGGGAATGAGGGGGCGTATAGACGAGCTCAGCGCCGACACGGTGCTGTCCAGCTTCGAGGCCTACAGCGTCGACATGGAGAACATCCTCGTCGACGGAGGGGTGTACATCGGTGCATTCCCCTACGAGAGGCTCAACACGCTCCATCAGCGCATCGTCGGGGTCATACCCACAGGCGATGCGGAGAAAGACGGCATGATCGCCGACAGACTGTCGGACGGGTACAAGTTCGGTGACAAGATCCTGATGAAGGAGAAGGTCAACGTGTACAAGTACGACCCGAAACTCGCGGTCGAGCCGGAGGAAACAGATTCCGAAACCGTTTCAGAAACCGATTCGGAGACCGCCAGCGAAACACCGGCGGCAGAGAACAAGTCAGAGACTGACCAGGAGGAAGAAGAATGACAGACTACTGCATCGGTATCGACCTGGGCACGACATACTCGTGCCTCGCCTATATCGACGAGGATGGGGACCCGGTTGTTGAGAAAAACTTCGAACAGGAGGACACAACACCGTCCGTCATCCTCTTCAACGAGAACGGAGAGATCATCGTAGGATCCCCCGCCAAGGACATGGCCATGATGTACCCGCCCGAGAGGATCATCACCTCCATCAAGAGGCAGATGGGAACCGACTACGAGGTGGACATCGACGGGGAGAAGTACAACCCCATCATGCTCTCCGCGGTCATCCTCAGGAAGATGATCAACGACTTCA
>CALUHQ010000027.1 GCA_944320485.1 Candidatus Methanomethylophilaceae archaeon | reverse complement strand
CCGCGCCGTGACCGATGAGACAGTCCCTCTCCATCTCTCCGAACCTGAGACCTCCCTGCCTGGAGCGTCCCTCGGTGGGCTGCCTGGTGAGGATCTGGACGGGTCCCCTGGACCTGACGTGCATCTTGCCGCTGACCATGTGGTGCAGCTTCTCGTAGAAGATGACGCCGGTGTAGACGTCCGCCTGGATCATGCGTCCGGTCCTGCCGTCGTACATGACCTCCTTGCCGGACCTGGTGAACCCGTTCCTGACGAGACCGTCGCGGATGGACTCCTCGTTCTCCCCGGAGAAGGCGGTACCGTCGATGATGCGTCCCTCCATGGAACCGACCTTGCCCGCGATCATCTCGAGCACGTGCCCGATGGTCATACGGGACGGGATTCCGTGGGGGTTGACGACCAGGTCGGGGGTGACGCCGTCGGCGGTGAAGGGCATGTCGCACTGGTCGACCAGCCTTCCGACGACTCCCTTCTGTCCGAACCTGGAGCAGAACTTGTCGCCCAGCTCGGGGATCCTCTCGTCCCTGACCTTCACACGGACCAGCCTGGAACCGTTCTCGGACTCGGTGATCATGACGGAGTCGACGTATCCCTTCTCGCCGGGCCTGACGGTGACGGACGTCTCCCTCCTCTTCTGGGGGGTGAGGAAGTCGGTCTCCTCCTCCAGGAACCTGGGCGGGGATGTCTTTCCGATGAGGACGTCGGATCCTGTGACCTCGCTCTCGGGCGAGATGAGACCGTCCTCTCCGAGGGATGCGTACGCCAGGTCGGCGCGGGCACCCATGATGTCGGGCGAGGGGATCTCGAAGTGGTCCTCCTGGCCTCCGGGGTAGCGGCGCTCCTCGGCGCGGTAGGACCTCATGAACGTGGACCTGCCCAGTCCCCTCTGGACCGAGCTCTTGTTCATGACCAGGGCATCCTCGATGTTGTAGCCGTGGTAGGAGAGGACCGCGATGCAGAAGTTCTGACCGGCGGGCCTGTGGCTGTAGCCCATGAACTGCATGGTCTGGGTCTGGACCATCGGGACCTGCGGGTACTGCATCAGGTGGCCCCTGGTGTCGGGCCTGATCCTGTAGTTGGCGGTGGGCACTCCCAGGGCCTGCTTACCCATTCCCGCTCCCATGGTGATACGGGGAGCGGAGTTGTGCTCGGGGTAGGGGACGATTCCGGAGGCCACTCCGAGGATGACCATCGGGTCGACCTCCATGTGGGTATACTTGGGCTCGATCTTGCTGGGGACGGTGAAGTCGTCGCCGCACCACTTGCAGCGCAGGACGACGTCGCCCTCCTTGCCGGGGTTCATCCAGTCGGCGTCCATGGGGGACAGGGCGTGGTTGCAGCAGGGGCACCTCTTGGGGGTGTCGTAGGCGTCGACGAGGACGAGCGCGTCCTCCTCCTCCTCGGCGTCGAGCCACTCGATGATGCCCTCGCGGAACAGGTCGTTCCACCTGATCTTGCCCTCGCGGATGCCCTCGATGTGCTTCCTGGTGATGCAGAGCCTGCCGTTCTTGATGATGAGCAGGGGCCTCCTGAGGCGGCCCTCGTCGCAGTTGATGACGACCTCGCCCATCTCCTCGTCGTAGCGGATGTTGATCTCGTTGGAGATCAGGCCGCACCTCCTGCGCTCCCTGATCTCGCTGACGAGCTTGGCGGCGTCGGAGTGGAGTCCGACCAGGTCCCCGTTCACGTACACACGGGTGCCGTTGCCGGACTTGACGGTCTCGATGTCGAGCTCCCTGGGCATCCACTTGATGTCGCTCTCGGGGAATCCCTCGGACACGTCGATGATGAGCGCGGCGTTCTTGACCAGACCGCAGTTCTGACCCTCGGGGGTCTCGGAGGGGCACAGCCTCCCCCACTGGGTGGGGTGCAGGTCACGCGCCTCGAAGTGGGGCTGGGACCTGGTCAGGGAGGACGTGATCCTCCTGAGGTGGGACATGGCGGACAGGTTGGACGTCCTGTCCAGGAGCTGGGAGACTCCAGCGCGGCCGCCGACCCAGTTGCCCGTCGCCAGTGCGTGGAGCAGCTTGTGGGTGAGCAGGTCGGGACGGATGGAGGAGGCGATGTTCATCTCGCTCTTCTTCCTTCCCCAGTTCCTCTCCAGCTGGTACTTCAGGTCCTTCATGAGGCTGCTGAAGCTGGTCCTGAAGAGGTCCTCCATGAGGTCTCCGGAGAGCTTGAGCCTCTTGTTGGCGTAGTGGTCCTTGTCGTCCTCCTTCCTCTGTCCGAGGGACAGCTCCAGGACGGAGCGGGCGATGCGTCCGAGGAAGATGGCCTTCTTCATGCGGTCGGCCTCGGTGTCTCCGAGGTGGGGCAGCAGGGACCTGTCGAGGATGCTCTCGACCTTCTTCGTCCTGTACTCCTTCGCCTGACCGGCGGCGAAGTTCCTCTCGAGGAACAGGATGGCGTCCTCGCGGGTGTGGTACCCGTTGGGGGCGTAGGTCTTCTTGTCGAAGGACGCCTCGATGTTGGCGTAGACGATGTTGGCCATCGCCTCGTCGGAGACGATGGTCTCGAAGATCTCCTCGTCGGACTCCATCCCCAGGGCCTTCATGAGGGCGATGAGGGGGATGGACCCGGATGCGACGGGGACGGTGACCATGACCATGCCGTCCTTCTTCTTCTCCACGAGTGTGAGGGCGCGGTACCCGTCCTTCTGGGAGAAGACCTTGGCGACCTCGACGGCCGCACCGTACTTCTCGTTGTACTCGACCATCACCCTGTTGGGGGCGAGGTCCTCAAGCGTGATCAGGACCCTCTCGGTTCCGCCGATGATGAAGTATCCTCCCGGCTCCCTGGGGTCCTCCTTCTGTCTGATGAGCTCCTGGAGGTACTCCTCGTCGGTGATGGAGTGCTCGAGGTGCCTCTCCATGACCTCCCTGTTGAGGTTGCAGCCTGAGGATTTGACCATCATGGGGAGGTCTCCGACATGGACCCATTTCTCCCCCTCGGGCATCTCCTTCTCGACGCCGTCCTCGTAGACCTCGAACCTCACGTAGACCGGGGACATGTAGTTGAGGTTCCTGAGCCTGGCCTCCATGGGGGTCAGCTCGTGGCTGTACCCGTTGGCCTCCATGACCTTGGGCTCGTCGATGCGTATGGTGGGCTTGGACTGCAGGTCGATGTTCCCGTCCTCGTCCCTCTTCCTGCCGATGTGGATCTCGATGTTCTTGCCGCCGGTCCTCTCGGGGTCCAGCCTTATGATCCCGCGCTCGGCGTCGTCGGTGGGGACCCTGATGTCGTCGACGATCCTCTGCATCCTGCTGTTGGGGTTGTCGGCAGTCGCGAGGAAGTCATCGAAGGACGATATGTGGTGGCTCACTATGTTGCGCTCGGAGAAATACAGTTTTACTAGATCCCTCAATTGTTTACCCCCTTGTTACCAGCCTGTACGCCACGAATTCCTGGGCCGTTTCGCTCTTCCTGACGATCTTGACCACTGCCCCCTCCTCGATCGGGTGCCCGTGGACGTTCTCCAGGATCTTGATCCCGGGATCGCTCTTCCTGATCTTGGGAAGCTGGTCGCGGGTCATGCCCTTCCTCTGAAGGACAGCCTCCGCCTCCTCCTCCGTCAGGAGGTGGTGCTCAGGCACGAGGACGTGCTTGAGGACGTTGAACGAGATATTGTCTGCTGCCAAGTGATTCACCTACTTTTGCCCAGCCCGGTCAGCTGGAAATCAGTTTCCGAGAAATGCCTTGCATGCCTTCCTCATACTTGATCCGCCGTTCGATCGCTCATGAAGTCCATTGGCGGGCCTGAAGGGATTCGAACCCTTGACCACCTGATTAAAAGTCAGATGCTCTACCTAGCTGAGCTACAGGCCCATGGATAGCTTAAGCTTGTATTTCGAGGGGAGACGCTCATTATATTTAATGATTCTTGGGGCGTGTCATCATGGGAGTCTAGGGTTGCCGGCATATGTCCGCTATCCGACAGATTCATATCGGTTCAGCCCGATTGTGATGCGTCTGGATACCCCACATAAGTGAGAGTGAATTTGATGAAGATAGCCGAGGTCAGCGAGAAATACGGTATACCTCAGGACACGCTCAGATACTACGAACGCGAGGGCGTCATCCCCGAGATCAGGAGGGGCAATGGCAACATCCGCGACTACAGCGAGGAGGACTGCAGGCAGATCCAGTTCGCCCAGTGCCTCAAGGCCGCCGGGTTCTCGGTGGAGGAGATAGTCGAGTACAGGAGGCTTGAGGCCATCGGTGACTCGACCGTACAGGACAGACTCGCCCTCATGCAGAGGAAGAGGGACGAGATATCCCAGCAGAGGGCGGCGCTGGACAAGGCGCTGGCGCTCCTCGACCACAAGATTTTCTGTTATGAGAGGGCCGTCGAGACGGGCGTCCTCAGCTGGGACGACCCCAACTGGCAGCCCGACGACTGATCGCCGGACCTCCGGTCATCCCTTCCTGGACGCCCGCTTCCTGGCGAACACCAGGTATCCCGTGTGGCCAAGGGTGTCGAACGACGGCCTGACCCCTCCGGGGTGGACCTCCAGGAAGCGCTGTATGTTCTCCAGCGCACGGACGTCCGCATATCCCGATTCCCTCAGCGCCACCACGGTGGACTCCACCTGGTTCATGTTGGGCACGTAGGCGCACAGCCTCCCTCCGGCCCTCAGATGCGGGTCCAGGTTGGGGAGGGCGAGCCACGGGTCCGGCATGTCCATGGTAAGAACGTCAGCCTGCCAGTCGATGCCGGGGTCCATCTCCCTCGCGTCTCCTATCGAGTAGGACCAGTACGCGTCCAGACCTGTCCTGGAGACGTTCTTCAGGACCCTCTGGGCGTAGTCCTCCCTCATCTCGAGCGTGCGGACGCAGCCGTTGGGGGCGACCGCATGGAGGAGGGCGGTGGTGAGCCCGCCCGAACCAGCGCCGACCTCGATGACCCTGTCCCCGCACTTGACATCGCAGTGCATTAGGATCGTCGCGGCATCCTTGGGGGAGATGATCTGGGCTCCCCTGTCCAGGGACTCCATGAGCTCCAGGGCCCCCGGGCGGAACACGGTGAACTCCCTTCCGACCACCGTGAACTGATCGCCGTCGTCCAGGTCCCTGAGCCTGGAGCCGTCTATTGCCCCGAGGGACGGCACCTTGACCATCCCGTACATAACCTTCAGGAAGGTCCTCTTCCCGTTGGAGTCCTCCAGATAAACGGTCTCGCCCTCTTGGAATGTCATGACTGCCCGAACACCCGACGCGTAGTTATTGGTTCCTGCTAGGTGCCCGATTACATGCCTGGAACTGGGTCGTTTAACTATGTTCCTAATGATTATACAGATATGACCAAGGGAACGCTCGGCGTGATCGCATGTCCGATGCTAGAGGATGAGCTGATCTACAGCCTCGGGAAGGACCCCGAGAGCAAGAGGGTGTACGTCCTGGATACACCGTACAACGGCAGCCTCAGACGCAAGATGGAGCAGAAGGGCGTGGAGTACGAGACGGCCGACGAATGGGATTTCATGAACGGAGCGCTGGACCTCGACAGGGACGGGTTCAACGTCGTCATCCGCATGAAGAACCTGGCACTCCACGCCGAACCCAAGGAGCTCATGCAGAACCTGGAGAATGACCTCGTCATGCTCCAGGGCAGGGTGGACGCCGTCGCCATGTACTACGGGATGTGCGGCAACTACGGCATGGACCTCACCAAATGGGCCGAGGAGAACCTGGACTTCCCGGTGGCCACGTTCAGGGACGGGAAGGGCCGCGTCTGCGACGACTGCGTCGGGGTCGCGGTCGGAGGGCCGGAGGGGTACCAGAGACTGATCAAGGAGTACACGGGGGTGATGCTGTTCACACCCGCGGTGGCCACCAACTGGGAGGACTTCCTGGGCGCGTCCGACATGGCGAAGGGTCTGGATGTCCTCGGACCCGGCAACAAGAAGGAGCAGATGAAGTGGATGCTCGAGATGTGCGGGTACAGCTCCGTGGTGCAGATCGACACCGGCCTTGAGGACAGGGCCGAGTTCGACGCTGCGACGAAGGACTTCGCCGACTGCATGGGGCTCAAGATACTGCAGGCCGATCCGGGCTATGTCGACAAGGGGCCTGCGGACAGAATCTACGCGGAATCCAAGGGCTACCTCGGGTCCAAAGAAACTGATTGAGAAGTGATTCAAGATGTTTATATGGGGAGGGGGCGACCCTCCCCGTCACATGGTGTGCGCGGCGTACGCCGGCTGGTCCACGGGCTTGCCGCAGATTATGCACTTGCCGGAGTACTCCTCGGGATGGTAGGGCCTTCCGAGGATCTTGAACCCGGTGGTGTCCTCGAACTTGTGGCCGCATTCGTCGCAGCCGCACCAGCCGAGCCTGAGGATCTTGTCCTGGGGTATGTCCTCCATGGAGTCGATGTCCTGGACCCTGGACCTCTGGACCTCCTCGGCCCTGGCGAGCATGTCCTCGGAGATGGCGTCCAGCAGCATACCGACACCGGGCACCAGGTCCTTGAGGTCTATGGCACCCTTGTCGCCGGTGTCCCTCCTGGCGAAGGAGACGACCCCGTTCTCCATGTCCCTGGCACCGAGCTCGAGACGGAGCGGCACACCCTTCATCTCCCACTCGTAGTACTTGCTGCCGGGACGGGCGTCGCTGTCGTCCAGCTTCACCCTGAACCCTGCCTCGGACAGGGTGGCGGCCAGCTCCTTCGCCGCACCCAGGACGTCCTGGGTGTTCTTCTTGGAGATGATCGGGATAATCACGCACTGGTAGGGGGCGATGCCGGGAGGCAGCACGAGGCCGTTGTCGTCGCCGTGCACCCCGATGAGCGCCCCGACGAGGCGCTCGCTCATGCCGAAGGTAGTCTGGTGGACGTACTTGTGCTCCCCGTTCTCGTCCTCGTAGGTGATGTTGTAGGGGATGGAGAAGTTGGTCCTGTAGTGGTGGATCGACCCCATCTGCAGGGTCCTGCCGTTGGGCATGGATGTGTCGATGCCCACGGTGTAGTGGGCCCCGGGGAACTTGTCCCAGTCCGTGCGCCTGCACAGCATGTAGGGGAGGCAGATCTTCTTGGCGATCTTCTCCAGGATCTCGATGTCCTCCTCGATCTGGCACTGCGCGTCCTCCTCGGAGTCGTGGCAGGTGTGTGACTCGAAGAAGTGGATCTCGCGGACCCTGATGAAGGGGCGGGTCTGCTTCGTCTCGTACCTGAAGGTGTTGACAATCTGGTACGTCTTCAGCGGGAGGTCCTGGTGGGACCTGATCCACAGGGAGAACATGGGGTACATGGCGGTCTCGGAGGTGGGCCTCACGACCAGCCTGACGTCGAGCTCGTTGAGTCCGGCGTGGGTGACCCAGTACACCTCCTCGTCGAAGCCCTTGATGTGGTCCTTCTCCTTGGCGAACTGGTCCTCGGGGATCATCAGGGGGAAGCAGACCTCGTCGTGGTCGGTGGCGTCGAACTCCTGGCGGATGTAGGAGTCGATCTGCCTCATGATCTTCCACCCGTAGGGCGTCCAGACGTTCATCCCCTTGATGGGGTACCTCTTGTCGCAGAGGTTCGCCTTGTCGACGATGTCCAGGTACCAGTCCGCGAAATCATCCTCTTTCATGGACATGGGGTCATCCCTTCCTGATGGCGTCGGCGATTATGCCGGCGACGGAGATGTGCGAGACCTCGTTGTCCAGGGTGTTGCAGCAGAGGACGTTGTCGAGGAAGCTGCCGGTGAGCCTCTCCAGGGCGTTGTTCACGAACACGCCGTGGGTGCAGGCCACGGAGACACTGACGGCCCCGGCGTCCTTGAGCGCCTGGGCGGCGGCGATGATGGTCCCTCCGGTGGAGATCATGTCATCCACGATGAGGATCCTCTTCCCGGTGCAGTCCATCTTGGCGGGGGCGATGCGGACGTCGACCCCGGACAGGCGCGTCTTCTCCAGATGGTCGTACGGGACACCCATCCTCTCGCCCACGTCCTTGGCGCGGCCGGCGGCCCCGATGTCGGGGGAGAGGACCAGGTCGATCTTGCTGTCCTTGAAGTAGTCCGCGATGACCTCGGCGGCCTTCAGGTCGACGTGGGGGCAATCGAAGTGGTCCAGGACCGCCTCCTTGTGGATGTCGATGGTGATGACCCTGTCGCATCCCATGTTGAGGTGCCTGCACATGACCTTGGCGGACTCGGGCTCTCCGGGCTTGAACACCCTGTCCTGCCTGGCGTACCCGAAGTAGGGGATGACCAGGGTGACCTTCTTGGCACCCATCCTGCGGACCGCGTCCTGCAGGAGGAACATCTCGATGAGGTTGTCGTTCGGATAGGTGTTCTGGACGATCACGACGTCGTCGTCGAGGGACTCCTCGTCGATCCTTGTGTAGCACTCCCCGTCGGGGAACCTTGTGGAAGCTGCCTGAACGTACTTGCATCCGAGGATGGAGGCCATCTCCTTGGCCAGATCCCTGGACGAAGACCCGCCTACGATTATCATGGATGCTCGTAACGCATCTTCCTTATTAAGATAGAGGCGGGAGACCGATACATCCTTTAGCATCGACTCCGCTGGAGGCGGCATGACCGAGAGGATCGACGTCGTCACGGAGGAGCGCATCGAGAAGTACCTGGACATAACGGCGAGGGCCCTCGCCAAGATCAGGATAGCCGCCCCCGCCAAATCATACAACCGCAGGCTGGCGGACAGCTTTCTGGAGATGGCCAACTGCTACTACTCCGACGCGAAGCACTTCAGGGAGTGCGGCGACATCGTCACCGCCTTCGCCGCCGTCAACTACGCCCACGCATGGCTGGACTGCGGTGCGAGGATCGGGCTCTTCGACGTGGACGGGGACGACGTGCTGTTCACGCTCTACGAGCGATGATCTCCTTCCTGCTTGAGGAGCACCTGAACGTCCTCACATGACCGCGGCCGAGGACGGACCAGACCTCCTTCTCGTCGGCATCCGTGAAGAGGCTGTTGCCCAGCATGCACATGCCGGCGTTGCGGCCGATGTCGTTCAGACGCTGTATGCCGCGCCTGATGGCGGGGCTCTCCAGGCCGGATTCGGACGAGAACCTGTTCGACACGGAGAACAGGCATTCGTACGTCGGATCGGCGATGAAGACGTCCATCGCCGTCATCGCGGCGTCCCTTATGCGCCTCATCGACTCCTGGTCCCCGAGGACGGACTCCGTCCTCATCTCGTCGCCTATGACGGCCAGGGTCAGCTTGGATATCCTGAAGTCCGCGTTCTCCACCCTCCCGAACGGAGGGATCCCCGGGACGGTCCTGACGGGTATGTCGCTCCCTGCGACTATCGCGGACACGTCGCCGAGACCTCCGCCTCCCATGACCTCCGCGCTGTGGGCGGCCATGAAGGCGTCCGAGCGAGTCTTGCCTACGGTCTCCGCTATGCAGAGCCCTGCGGCGATGGCGCCGGCGGCGCTCATCCCGAACCCCTGGCTCACCGGCAGGTCGTTGGTTATGCGGATGTCGAAACCCATGCCGGGGGCGAGCTTCTCGGCGACCATCCTCGTGATGTGCGCGACCGACTGCACCCCGTCCAGGAATATGTTCACGATGCCGTCGTCCCTCGGCTCCACCGTGGCGTGGGCGCCCTTGTCGAGCCTGATCCCTATGCCCCTCGACCCGGCACTCATGGCATCGAAGGATGTCATCGGCTGGAATACGCACGACACGTGCCCGGGGCAGAACGCAGAGATCATAGGCGCTTCACGCAGTAGTCCAGGATGGCGTCGGAGACCTCCGCCTTCGTCCCCGTGATGTCCTTGGCATCGTCACTCGTCACCAAGATGGCGGAGGACGAGGTCTTCCCGACCACGTCTATGTCGTTGGCGACCACAGCCGCCAGGTCGTAGAGCTCCAGACGGGACCTGGCCCTCTCCGTGAGCTCCTGGTGGGTGAGCCCCGACTCGGCCTTGAACCCTATCACGACCCCGCACCTGGTGCGTATGAGCGGGAGGACCTTCGGCACCGGGGCCAGGTCCAGCTCGAAGCCCTCGTCGCTGGGGATCTTGCCGGTGACGACGTCGTGTGGAGCGAAATCCGCCAGCGCGGCCGGGACGAGCACGGCGTCGTGGTCTATGCCCCTGACCATGGTGACCAGCTCCTCGACCGTGGCGTACCTCCTGGTCGGGATGTAATCGGGCAGCTCCACGCTGCAGCCGCCCATCCACAGCTCCACGTCGGCACCCCTCTCGAACGCGCGCTTGGCGAGCTCCACCGCCATTGTCCCAGTGGAGCGGTTCGTGATTATCCTCATGGAGTCGATGGGCTCCTCGCTGCGCCCGCCGATGACCAGCAGACGCTTGCCATGGAAGAAGTTCCTCGAGAGTATCTTGAACGTCCACGCGACGACCTCGTCCCTTGACGCGACCTTGGCCCTGACCCCGTCGGTGCGGGGGCCGATGAAGCTCACGCCCCACGACCTGAGACGCTCCATGTTCTCCGCGACGGCGGGGTTCCTGTGCATGGACTCGTGCATCGCGGGGGCGATGGCGATGGGTATCCCGGCGCCGATGGCCACCGTGGCCATGGACGTCACGGGGGTGTCGTCGATGCCGTTGGCGATCTTCGAGATGGTGTTGGCCGTCGCGGGGTAGATCAGCAGCAGGTCCGCCGAGCGGGCGCCCATCATCGTGATGTGCTCCGTGCGACCGGTGAGGTCCGTCACCGGACGGTGCCCGCTGGCGAACTCCAGCGAATCGGGGGTGACCAGCTTCTGCGCCTCCGCGGTCATTACCGGGTAGACGTCCGCCCCGTTCCTTATGAGCTCCCTGATCGTGGCGAAGCATTCCACCGCGGCTATGCTGCCTGTGATGCCCATCACGATGGTCTTGCCCCTGAGCTTCGTGCTCTTCTCGCAGTAAATCTCCTCTGAAGGATGCATAATCACACCACTCTGTCTATAATGGCCATGACCTCGGCGAGGACGGCGTCCCTGTCGCCCGACGCGTCGACCACCTGGAAGCCGTACTCCCGGGCCAGACGGAGGTAGTTCTCGCGGACCTGCCTCAGGAACGGGAGGTTCTCGAACTTGCTGACCTCCTCCCCCCTGGTGTCCACCCTGCCCAGCCCCACCTCGGGGTCTATGTCCAGGAGGATGGTGACGTCCGGCCTGCCGATGAAATCCGAATTGATCGAGATGAGCCAGTCCCTGTCCGTGCTGTCCCCTGCGAGTCCCGCGGACTGGTACGCGACGGTGGACGCGAAGTACCTGTCGCATAGCACAGTCGCCCCGGAATCCAGCATCCTGGCTATCCTCTCCGTGTGGTCGTTACGGTCCGCGACGAAGAGCAGCGACTCTGTGCGCTGGGATATGCTGCCTGCGGAACCGGAGCGTATGAACGCGCCTATCCCCTCGTGGGTGGGCTCCGCCGTGACCTCCGTCTGGATGCCGCGGGCCCTCAGCGCCTCGGCGGCCATCCTGCAGGCCGTCGACTTGCCGGCCCCGTCGACTCCTTCGAAGACAATGAAGACTCCGCTCATCGGACGTCGTAATGGTTGGCTCGTGATAATGGTTGGCTCGCGATATCCCTTTTGATAAAGGCTCGACGCAAGCCGCAAGACTCCTCCAGGAGACGTACCACCGCGTCCACCGACTCGACGTCCTTGACGTACGGCCTACAGAGCACCGCCAGCTCGCCGCGGATCCTGTCGTCGTACCTCACGTCCAGGGAGGATAGGTTCTCCCTAAGCGTCCTCGCGAGGGTGCCACCCCTGCGGTCCCAGTCGGTCATGATCACTGCCTGCTTCCCGCTGTGCCAGACATGCTCGGCGGCCTTGACCGGGCCCCCTCCGCTCTGGACGCAGAAGAACTCCCCCTCGACGCCCACGTTCCTGAGGGATGCCACGTCCTTCAGCCCCTCGACCAGGATGATGTGCGTGTCGCGCATCGACGACAGGTCATCCAGCAGACGCTGTATCGACTCGAGGCGCTCGGCATCGTCCGTGGATCTCCCCTCCGAGCCTGGACATGATCTCCGCTGGGTCCCCGCGGACCGTGACCGTCTTCTGCCTCGACGTCTGCCCGGAAGTGACCTCGGACCTGCATCCGGTGATGTCCGAGAACAGGTCCGCGACCTCCCTGTTGGCGCGTCCGTCCAGCGGCGGCGCCCTGACCCTGACGACCAGCCTCCGCCTCCACTCGTCGAACCCGTCCGGGCCCGAGCGGTTCGAACGGGGGGACACCGAGACGTCTATCTCGACACCGTCATCCCTGACCCTGCATACGTCGGCCAGCTCCATGCACGGTGCATGCGCGTGCGGACATATGACGATGGCGTTATCTATGGAACCGACGATGGCCTCCCGATGTGCCCGGTCCTTGACCCAATGACGTTCGACGAGCTGTCGGAGCTGTACAGGGTGGAGATGAAGAGCAACGCCGTCACCCAGGCCCGGAAGGACCTCTTCAGGGCGATGGCGGGACTCCTCACGAGCCTCCGCCAGGAGTACGACCGTCAGATGGCACTGGACCCGGAATCCATCATGTGCGAGGGCGCCGAGCAGCGCAGGAAGAGCGCCGAGAGGCTCGTCAAGGACGTCATGCGCCTGCGCACCCAGAAGATCTGCGGCATGGCCCTGCGCGGAGCCACCGGCAGCAAGAACACCCTGGACAACCTGACCGACGAGGAGAGGGAGTACTACGCCCAGGTCCTGGAGATCTCCAAAAAGCACATTTCTGAGATTGACCGCCTCAGGGGCAGGAGGAAGACCGTCGAGACCCACATCGACGAGATCCCCGCACCGGCACCCGAACCGGAGCCCGAAAGGCCTGCCGCTCCCGCACCTGCGACCGCGGAGGAGGCCATGGCCGAGGACGTGCCGGAGATGTTCGATGACGAACCGATCCCCGACGATTTCGACGGGTTCCCCGAGGAGCCCTTCGACGAACCTGCCGTCGTAACCGGTGTGCCGGAACCGGCACCGGTACCCGCCCCTCCGGAGGAGGTGCCTGTCGCAGAGGCCGTAGCGGACGTTCCCGAACCTAACGGACAATCCTCCGAGTTGGAACCGGTCCTGATAAGGGTGAAGGAGGACCTCCCCGAGTTCGCCGGTCCCGCCAGGGACTACAAGCTCTCCAAGGAGGACATCGTCACGCTGCCCAGGGTCCTCGCGGAGGTCCTGATCAACGCCGACAAGGCTGCCGCGGTCAGGCCTACGCCCTGAGCGTCCTTGTGTCGCCCGGGAACTCCAGGCAGTCTATGCTCATCCTCTTGATCCCAGTTATGTCGGCCACAGTCTCCCTGGCTATGTCGGGGATGTTGTTGGTCTTGCTAAGGTGGGCCAGGAACAGCTGCCTCCTGGATTCCGTCATGGTGCGGCGGATGGCGTTGCCGCAGTCCACGTTGGATAGGTGTCCGCGCTCGCTGCCTATCAGCCTCTTCAGGCTGGCGGGGTAAGGGCCGTCGGCCAGCATCTTGGCGTCGTAGTTCGCCTCTATGACCGCGATGTCCGCCATCTTCAAAGCCGCCTCTATCTGGAACGTCAGCTTCCCCGTGTCCGTCGCCAGGAGCACGTTCTTGCCGTCCGTCTGCGTCAGGAAGGCGTTCGGCTCGATGGCGTTGTGCGATGTGGGAAGAGGGGTGATGTGGAAGTTCCCCACATCGAAGCTCCTGGCCGTGTCGAAGGGGATGTAGTCCACGTTGCCCAGGCTGAGCTGGGAGAATGTGTTGGCGTTACACATGACTGGGACGCCCAGCTTCCTGGCGGTGGCCCCCGCGCCCGAGACGTGGTCGGAATGCTCGTGCGTTATGAGGATCGCCTTCACGACCTCCTTGTCGACGCCCTCCTGGTCCATCAGCGACAGGATCCTCTTGCAGCTGATGCCGGCGTCTATCATGACGGCCTCCCCGTCGCATTCGATCACGGTGCAATTGCCATCGCTACCGCTGGCCAGAACATGGACCTCCAGCATGACCGCGCCTCATGCCTTCTTCTTGTACAGAGCGAAGATGATGTCGCCTCTGGAGATTATGCCGACGACGACGCCCTTCTCCACGACCGGAAGGCGGTTGACCTTCATCTCGAGCATCGCGGAGAGGACCTCCATGATAGTCGTGTCGGGGGTGGTCGTGAGCACGGTGCGGGTCATGATGTCCGAGACAGATGTGTTGGAGATCTCCTCGGAGATGCTCTTCAGCGTGGAGTTCTCCTCCATGCCGGAGTCCATCGGGTAGTTCAGCATGACCGATCCGGGACTGTCCTCGTCGAGCTCCTCCTGATACTTCAGAAGCATGCCGAGAATGTCGTTCTCGCTGAGAATCCCCAGGAGGTGGTTCCTGTTGTCCACCACGGGTGCACCGGAGACGTTGTCCAGCGCGAATTTTATAACCGCCTTCTTGACAGTGTCCTCAGGCTTAAGCGTCACCACCTGGGTGGTCATCAGGTCCCTTACCTTCAACTTAGACATCGGGGGCGGTATTCCCGTACGACTCTTATATTCGTTTGGTTGAGTCGCCGGGACGGTCGCTCCGCCGATGCGACATGGCGGTCCGAGAGATGTCCGGGACGATCATGGTCTGGCACCATGCGATCGGCAGGGATGGCCCGTCGCACGGTCGCATCTGGCTGCATTCCGCACATCTGGCGCGTATCCAGACGAAATAGTGGCCCAGCCATGACCACCGGAACGGATTGTGTAAGATACATTTAAATACAACAATATGTTAAGGGGTTTTTGCAGGGGCCTGTAGCTCAGCTAGGTAGAGCGTTCGACTCTTAATCGAACGGCCAAGGGTTCGAATCCCTTCAGGCCCGCCACTTGTTCATCCAGATACCCCGATAAAATTTCTATGGATTTCCGTCTGCGGATCAGGCGTCCTCCATTTGTCTAGTGTTCTGCCAAAATTCTAGCATTTCGTCGGATGCCGTGTGCTGGTCCTTGTCGCAGTAGTAGCGCTGCGTCGTTGTGATCGAAGCGTGCCCCATGACCAGCGAGACGTTGTGGATATTGTGCCCCTCGTCGAGAGCACGCTGGCCGAAGGTGCGCCTGCACTTGCGGAGCTCGAAAGTCTCACCAATGTCCTCCTCGACCGCCTTCTTAAGCTTCTCGACCATGTTGTACCCGATAAACTCCTCAGTGCCCCTGATCGGAGGGAAGAGGGCTGCGGAGACCTTGTTGCGGCTATTGAGCTTGAACGCCCTGGCCTCCAGATATCTCTTGAGAATTGGTACTCCGTCCGGATGGACGGGGATCCACCGGGCGCTGCCGTATGAGGCCTCGCCCTTGACGTGGACCGCCAGGACCTCGGCGTTGTCTCCGGCGATGTGGACATTCTCGACGTACATCATGCGCAGCTCCTTGGGGCGGAGCCCGGTGCAGATCGCCAGAGAGACGAGCCCATAGGCCTCGGAGAGCTTCCAGTCGAACATGGAGACCTCCATCGCACGTGCGAGGATCTTCTCCACGACCGGTTCCTCCATCGCCGCCGCACGCTTCTGGTACTTCTTGGGGTAGTGTGCCGGGTACTTTGACTTGAAAGCCGAGACCGCGTCGTTGTCGAAGTAGGACAGCATCTTCTTCAGCAGCCCGAGGTCCTTGAGGATCGTGGTGTTCACGATTCCATTCGCCTTCCGGTAACCAACGAAGGCGTCGATGTCCCTGGCCGTGATCTTCCTTGGGTTGTCAGTGGAGACCTTTCCGTCCTGCTTCAGCTCATGGAAGATCTTCCCGATCTGGACGAGCCTCCGGCGGTTGGTTCCGTACGTGCTGGACGAGATGTGCCCATACTCCACAGGCATGTACTCGTTCAGGCAGTCCGTGAAAGGATAGCGGCTCATCTTCCGACTCCTGCTTCCTCGAAGAGCCTCCCCTCGAGGCGGACGACGTAGTCCTGGAAACTTGTGAACACCCTACGCTCCTCCGCAGTGAGGTACGCGAGGGAATAGTCGCGCAGGAAAGTCGCCAGGACGCTGACGCTCACCATCCTGTTGATGACCCTCATCTCATCTACGCTCTGGATCGTGGGGCAGTCCCGCCGCCCCATCCCGTCAATAACATTATTTCCATTCATGTTATCAATTCCATCAATGTCAAGATGCATATAAATAGGTATTCCAGAGATTCCATTGATGGTATCGATGGTATTGATTGGACGCAGCAAGTTCGGTCAGAACAACAGGATTAGCCTCGTCGAGGGGCTCCCGGATGTGATGAACCTGGAGGTCGGAGACTATGTAGAGTTCCATGTCGAAAACGGAGAGCTCATCATCCGCAAGGAGACCAAGAAGTACAGCGGATTCGACTTCGAGGGGGAGGAGATCCATGAGAACCTCCTGAAGCTGGAAAAATCTAAAACAGATGAACTCGAAGATGAAAGTCTCGATCCTGAAACTCTTGAAGAAAAAGCAAGACAGAATTATCTCAAAGATAAGGCTGAACGTGAAAAATGTAAGTCAGAAAACAAAATGAAAAAGTGAAGTGTGTTCGAATGAGCCGTACATCAAAAAATATTATCGCGCTTCGCAACGAATCTGCTTCGCCTATCGTAAAATTATATAGTGCCTCTCTAACTGATGTTGGAAAAGAATCTTTTGAAGAATGGTTACAATACTATACACTTATTCACGGAAAATTTGACACACAAAAACCTGTAGATTTCTCAGAACTTGAAAATATATATAAATTGAAATTGAACAACGAAACACTGTTTAATCTTTTGTTTGCTATTGAAACATACTATGCATCGCTCATGAGAATCGTTGCTGCAAATGTTATAGACCCAAATAAAACAAAATTGGCAAATATAGATCATATTCTAAATGGATTATTTTTTGAAGAAAAATTCGTATTCAACTATAATTGTGATTGTATATATGACTGGTACACTACTGATAAGAATCTCAAGGAATACGTCTTAATTTCGATTTTGAACAGTGTGACGAAAATAGACAAACAAACAATTTCTGCCAATTTCCTAAAAGATGTCTATGAAAGCATATTCCCCTCGAAGATAAGGCGCGGGATGGGAGAATTCCATACACCTAATTGGTTAGTTGATTTCATTATAGACGACATCCTAAAAACCGACCCCGACTTCATACACAAAAAAATAATTGATCCAACGTGTGGTTCTGGCTCATTCCTTATCAACATACTTAATCGCAATAATGGAGATCCTGATGAAATTTCGAATCTCTTCGGGATTGATTTGAATCCCATTTCAGTATTGACAACTAAGACTAATTTGCTGATTAACCTAACCCATATTTCTAAACCGGTAGTTCTCCAAATATTTCAAGGAGATGTGATTTCAACTCCGATTAGATCGAACACGCATGATATCACCTCATTTGATAAATCAAAATC
Source organism: Candidatus Methanomethylophilaceae archaeon (assembly GCA_944320485.1). Classification (GTDB taxonomy): domain Archaea; phylum Thermoplasmatota; class Thermoplasmata; order Methanomassiliicoccales; family Methanomethylophilaceae; genus Methanoprimaticola. The sequence goes on along the minus strand of CALUHQ010000027.1, from coordinate 14,091 downwards.
GATTAAATTCGGAACAAAAACAATCACCTTGGATGACAAAACGACTTATAACAATGTACTAGAACTGTATTTCAAAGTAAAATCTGGAGAAATTGATCCTTCGAACTTCTTTAATTTGGATGAAAACGACAAGATTGATGAATTATATTCTGTTGTTTCACTAGCAGTACTGAATAATCTTGATTATGTTGTAGGAAATCCCCCATGGATAAATTGGGAATATCTGCCGGAAGAGTACAAACTGAACCATGTTGCTGAATGGAACAGATATAAATTGTTTACAATGAAGGGGATGAACAAAAATTTCATCAAAGAGGATATTTCTGAATTGATTACTTACACATGTATTGACAGGTATCTTAAAACGGATGGAATTTTGGCTTTTGTCTTAAAAGAGTCACTCCTCAAATCTTCTAAACAAGCTCAGGAATTTAGAAAATTCTACCTGGAGAATACAAAAACTCCTCTTTCTGTGGAGAGAGTATATGATCTTACGCAGTTCAAACCATTTGATGCTGCGAATAAGACCATAATCATGTTTATAAAAAAGAACAATCCGACAACATATCCTGTACCGTACATTATATGGAAACCAATCGGTAGAAAAAAACAAAATCCGATTATCTCAGAAGATGTTGTTTTCGAAAATATGATAGCAAAACCATCTGTAACTGAAGATATCAAATCGGGATGGATTACAACTACAGAAGAAACAGCACATTCTAAAGAACAATGCTTGGGAACAAATGCATATAAAGCAAGAACAGGAGTTTTTACGGGAGGCGCGAATTCAGTATTCTGGCTCAGACTACTTGACGATCAATCCGATACAATATTGGTTGAAAATATAACCGAACGTGCTATCAAAAAAGTAGATAATATTCAAGCTAAACTAGAAAAAAAATATGTCCACCCGATGGTTCGTGGGAGAGACCTGAACTTTTGGAGTTTCAAATCGGAACAATATATCCTGTGTCCACACACCATAGAAACAAAGATCTACCCAGTAGACATAGATACAATTGCTAAAGAATGTCCATTAACATATGAATATCTTCATACTTTTGAGACATTTTTGAAAAACAGACAGAGTTTTGCTAGCTGGGAACAATCTCTGTTAGAAAAGAACTATCATACTCTGCAAAGAATTGGCTCATATACATTTTCAAAATACAAGGTAGCATGGAGATATATTTCGACAAAATTCATCACTTGCGTAATAGATGATGATTTTGGAAAACACGCCAACACATTCATTCCCAATGAAAAAATAATTTATGTGGGATTAGAGAACAAAGATGAAGCATACTACTTGTGTGGAGTTCTCAGTTCGGAGCAGTATCGTAAGACAATTGAGTCCTTTATGGTCTCCACCCAAATAGGGCCTAATATCTTAGACAAACTGAATATTCCATCGTTTGATCCAAACAACAGTGTTCACATAGAAATTAGTAAACTCTGTTATTCCGGACATCTAGAGGGTAATATAGAACCATATCTGAACAAAATAAATGAACTGATTCCAAAAATTCAGATGTAAATCCAAGCAACCCCTGCTTTAATCTCCTTACAACCCTGGCATTGGTTGGCATCGGTGATGAACCTAATGTCAGGGGACCCATACATTTCGTACATGTCTCTAGCCTGCACTTCATCATAAAACGACATATCAAAACGAATTGCTTTGACTTTAACCATGCCCATAGAATGTAGTCTCAGTGCAGCTTTATAGAGGGTTTTGAGCTGAACGAAAGTATCGAAATAACGAATCATTTTGTTTAAGGTTCCTGTTTTGTTTTCACAGAACCCTACTCCATCTATTAGACCCCAGAGCTGTTTTTGAGTCCCGTATTTCTTATTGGATTCTGTTAAATCCTTTTTGAATTCAATCGTTTCGTCACTTTTGTTTACCCCGTATTGACCGGGATCAGAAGTGTGAATCAGAGATTGAACAAGTACCCTAGGACGATTATTCTCTAGAATAATGATGTCACAACTCAGAGTTTTTTCAATTTTTTTAGGACATGTTTCAAATTTGTCTTTATCGACGTTTGGATCGTGTCCTCCGATTGGTGTCAGATACCGATCTTCGGGCAATATGCTGCAACCTATTTCATGCAAAAACTTAGCCAATTCGAATTCGGCACCATGACCACGACGCTTAGCGTCCTGTTGTTGCAATTCTTTAGGAACTATGAGGTTGTTTACAATAACTTCAATCTGATTGTCATTCAACTGTGAAAGAGTCCTTAGAATAGGTAATAAGTTTTTGTCGAACATGAAGTCAACGACGATCTCTGCCATACTATCTGATACATCGCTTCCAACTTCGATTTGTCCTATGAAAAAACTCAACGGGTGACGAACAACATCATAAACCGAGTCACCACTTACGGTGGTCTTGGTTCCAGGAAGAAACTGTTTCCCACATCTATAACTAAGTTCCAGATAAAGACGCTTATCGGTTACCCCTACAAAACTACGGAGAGTCTTGATGATTTCTGGATCAGCAAGAACCTTTTGTACCAAGAAACGACGAGCTTCGTCATCATCTTGAGGAAGTTTAGAAACAATGTCACGAAGAGATGGGAAATCGAAAACTGCGATGGATTCTCCAGCAATTGGAATTTCATTTTGATTAGAAACATGAAACCAAAATTCATTTTCAGGAGAGTCCTTGAGTTTTCCCATGGTATCGCATCGCTTTTTCTACTATTTGAGAATAGACATTAGGGTTTCAACTTTGGTTATCTGGTTCGAGTCTAATAGGCCTCCGCTCCGCTACGGCCCCTCGTCCGCCGCTACGCGGCGTCCGAATAGGCGTGCGGGCGCCCCCTGCCTGACGGCTGTGGGTGCGCCCCGCCCGCCGACGACTTGGATAAGACCAGGCCTGTCTGCGAATATGATAATAGAATGAGAGAAACAGACCTAGCTGTCGCTGATCTGTTAAGAAAACAAGCAGTTGTTGAGAATCACGAAGGATCTGGCGGATCGTTCGAGAACAGGTTTGGATCGAGTTTTGTGCAGTCGTATCCCATCCACTCGTAGAGCCGGGGATTACTGCGGTGGACCGTGTCCACCCACATCCAGCTCCCCTTCCTCTTCTCGGCCTCCTCATCCAGCTTCTGCATGTCGTCCTTGAAGGCCTTGGAGATCACCCATGTGTGGGAGTTCCAGATCAGGTTGTTGAGGATCGTCCACACCGCCGTCCGGTACTTCATCGGCAGCTCCGACACCCTCCTGCACTTCCTGAACTCCTCCACGTGGTCGAGGTCCAGGGACTTCGTGATGTACTTCGAGATGTAGTTGATCGGAGTGGCGTAGCCCTTGATCCCCATGTCCTCCTGGGTGAAGGCGTAGATGTCGATGAACCCGACATCCCAGATCGGACTCGGAGAGTTCCAGTCGCTGAGGTTCTTGAACCTGGACAGGATGGTGCGCGTGTAGGGATCCGTCGGATCCGGACGGAACGACCTGCTCTTCCTGTGGTACTTGATCTTCAGCGGCCTGTCCAGATGGAGGATGATGTGGACCGCTGGATAGCCGGAGACGGTGGACTCCTTGACGATGACCTTGGAGTAGCCGTCGGTCAGCGTCTTCTCCAGACGGGCGAAGAAGTTGGCAATCCCCCTGCCTCTGGACGTTATGTAGAAGTTAGCCTCGTCACGGGACATCACCTTGTGATCTATCGTGAGGGTCAGGAAGAACAGATGCGAGTAGATGCCGTCCGTTGTCTGATAGGAGATGCTCGACTTTCTGAGGATCTTGTTCAGCCTGCCCCTCTTGATCGACTGCCTGAAGGCGTACTGGGGATTGCCCCTGCGGGACACCGGGCTGGCGGAGTGCTCCCCGGTCTCGAGGTTCGCGAAGAGGTTGTAGTACTCCGCGTCGACGTACTCCACCAGATCCGGGAGGAGAGTATCCGCATCGACCTTTCCGGAGAGGATGTCCTCCTGGAGCTGCCTGCGGTTTCCCCTGTCGAAGACGCTCATCTGAGGCGCCTCCCGGAGGGGCTGTCAGACCCTGCAGCCTCACGGCTGCCTGCGGCTGGAATCAATAGAATTTACGCCGGCATTAGACACTCTCTATCGCCAGGGAAGAGAGTTCCATAGAATCGGAAAGGGGGAATCTGGATGGAATGGGTGCAGGTCCCTTCAGGCCCGCCACTTGTTTATCCAGACACCTCGAAGAGATTTCTATCGATTTTTCCTAGCAGTCGGACTTTCCAGGCGTCTAGCATTCGCAAGCAACTCGGATAAGTGTTGAACGAGGTCATAACGTATTGTGAATACAGAATCAACGATTGTACACGACGCTCCTGTGTCCTACTTCGAGGATCAATATCAATAGGGTATTGTCCTTGATTTGCGCGAATACGCGATAATCTCCGACACGGTACCTCCAAACACCTTTTTTGTCACCTTTGAGTGGTTTCCCGTGTATACGTGGATTCTCACAACCCTCAAGATTCTTGTCAATCCATTCGAGAATCGTGGTTCTGATGCTCGGATCCATCTTACGAAGGGCCTTCAGCGTCCATGGTATAGTCGACTTTGTACGTCAACGCAATCCGAACTCCCTCATGACCTCGTCGTGACTACAAGATATTGGATTTCTCTCATACTCATCTATGACCGCGGCACACCTCTCATAATCATAGGCATCCTCGATGGCCTCGGCTACCACCTTTGTGACATATTCTGCAGCAGTCATGCCGCTTTTGGCTGCAAGTGCCTTCACATCACGCGTCATAGTGGAATCAAAAGAGACCGTCATAGTCATTATTGCAAAATCGCAGGATAAATATATAAATAAAATGCAGAGACGCCCAATCGCCTTGCAACATCAATTGTAGATTGATGTAAGAGTTATACGCATTTATCGAATCAATGGTAAGAAAAGTCGCCCCGTCGGATCCCGTTCCGACGAGGCGGTTTGTGAATCGAGATGTCGCCCTCCGGGCATCAGCCCAGGTCGACATCCCTGACGGAATCCTGGATCTCGTCCTTCTCCCAGTACATCACCACCGTTCCGATGATGCACACGATGGTCCCGACTATCAGCCACATGCTTATCTCGTAGTCCTTCAGGAACACCCACAGCGCCACCAGCGACACGGGCACGTAGATCGAGTTGATCGCCAGGCCGCGACCCGCTCCCATCTGGGAGTAGCCCTTGTGCAGGAGCGAATCCGCGATCCCCAGGCTCAGTGCGGTGAAGATCATCAGGACGAAGACGTCCGGCGAGAGTATGCATTCGGCGAATATGCTGTAGAACGTGTCGAAGCCCACTATGGCCCCGGTCACGGGCATCAGTATGGCGAACCAGATGATGCACTCCCATCCGTACCTTATCGGTGTCGAGGCCTCGTTGTCGGCGACGTCGAGCCCGCGGACGTTGTAGCAGCTCTCTATCCCCCAGCCGATGGCGGATAGGATGCCTCCGACGTATCCCAGCCATACGCCGTCCTTGCTCTCGGGGTTCATCACCTCATGGACCATGTCTATCGGGTCCAGTACCAGCACGCCCCCTATCGTCAGGATGACGAGTCCGATGATCGCCAGGTGCGTCACCTTCTCCTTGAACAGGATCCTCCCGTATATGGCGCCCGTCAACGCGCTGAGAAGGGCTATCGCGGAAGCGTAGTCCGCACCGACGAAGGCCGTGGCCAGCGTCGAGCCGAACATGGCCATGAGTCCGCCGAAGAACGCCGATACCAGGAACCACTTGCTGATCGGCCAATGCACGAAATTGCGGCAGACCTCCCTCGGCTTGCCGTTCACACATGACCAGAGAAGGAAAAGTATCACTGCAAAAAACAGAGCCTGGATAGCCGAGATGGCCACCGTACCCTCGATGAGGTCGGCACCCCCGTTCTCCCAGAGCGTCTCCATCGGCTCTATCAGCCATATCGCCTCTTTAGGGACATAGCTGATGCCCCAGAGGATGGATGCGATTGTGATCCAGATGAATCCCCATCTGGCGCGGTCGCTCTTCATCTTCGCTACTAGATCGTCCAGTTCCGTGTTACCCCTCTTGGTCTTTCATGGCTCAGCGATGCGGAAGGTTACGTTCTTTCCACGCGGGCCCCCTTTCCTCCTTACCGATGGAAATACTGAGATTCGGCGTATTTAAAAATGTGTAAAGACCCTCAAAATCAACGTTATTAAAAATTTCAATCTATTTAAATACAGATTATCGTGACAGCCAACATTATAAATAGATACCGATTTAATAGCATTCATTGGATGCATTATCATTACAAATCGATAATTGATGATTCTGAAAAAATTCATTTTTATCATGTTTAAACCATTATAATCTAACGGAAATCAATCGCGATATAGTCATCGTATCATGTTCCATGCGACACGGAACATACGGATTCCAGAGCCTTCGCATATATTGAATGAGGAAAACGAATGTTTTCATACCTTGGCCCGTATGATGACGGCATCCCGAGGTCCTGGAAATGGAGACCAACATTCTGAAGTACATGGCATTCGTGGAATCGGTGAGGCACGGCAGCTTCACGAAGGCTGCGGAGACCCTCGGCTGCTCGCAATCCGGCGTGAGCAGGATGGTCGCGGACCTCGAGCACGACTGGAACGTCAAGCTCATGGAACGCGGCAGGAACGGCATCGAGCTGACCCCGGAGGGCAGGGACCTGTTCGGATACGCGTCCGACCTCTGCGGGAGCTACGACAGCCTGAGGAGCAGGGTGGAGGAGATCAACGGCCTCGACATCGGGCACATAAGGATCGGGACGTTCTCCAGCATCGCCACCCACTGGCTGCCCCGTCTCATCAGGATGTTCAAGAACGACCACCCCGGGGTGGACTACGAGATACTGATGGGCGACTACTCCGAGATAGAGGCATGGATAAGGGACGGCCGCGTCGACTTCGGGTTCCTGCCCATGAGGGACGGCCTGGACCTGGACACCAGGTTCGTGATGAGGGACCGCCTCATGGCCGTCATCCCCGTTGACCATCCGATGGCCGACAGGGAGGAGTTCCCGCTGGAGGAGTTCTCCAGGGAGCCGTTCATGCTGCTCGAGAAGGGCGGCAGGGCGGAGATCTCGGAGGTCTTCGAGAGGAACGGAGTGACGCCGCAGGTGAGCTTGACCACATGGGACGACTACGCCATCATGTCGATGGTGGAGAACGGTCTCGGCATCAGCATACTGCCGGAGCTCATCCTCAGGAGGGCCCCGTACAGGATCGTGACTCTGCCCCTGGACGTGCCGGCCCACAGGGACATCTGCGTGGCCATGCGCAGCAGGGACCGCATGTCGAACGCATCGATGCGCTTCCTCGGATACCTCGACAAGGTCGACGACGCGTGACACCGCTGCGGAGAATCTAAATCGTTCATCGGGATTGCATCCGGCATGACCAAAGTTATCCTGCACACGACCATGGGTGACATCTGCATCAGGATGCACGAGGACATGCCCATCACCACCGGCAACTTCGTGAAGCTCGCCAAGGAGGGCTTCTACGACGGGGTCATCTTCCACAGGGTGATCGACGGGTTCATGATCCAGGGAGGGGACCCCACCGGCACCGGCATGGGCGGACCCGGCTACAACATCCAGGACGAGTTCGGCAAGGGACACTCCAACGTCAGGGGTACCATCTCCATGGCCAACACCGGCAGGCCCAACACCGGCGGGAGCCAGTTCTTCATCAACACCGTCGACAACACGTACCTCGACAAGGAGGACCCCAGGACCCCCTACGCCCACCCCGTCTTCGGGACCGTCGAGTCCGGCATGGACGTGGTCGACAAGATCGGGCACGTCGAGACCGACAGGAACGACAAGCCCCTGACCGACGTCAAGATCGTCAAGGCCGAGGTCATCGAGTGATGGCGGAGGGGACGCGACGTCCCCTCATCAAACCATTTCAAAATATTCTGGATGATTGCAGACTCACTCGCCCATGTAGGTGTCGATGGCGAGGTGGGTCCCGGACCTCAGGAATATTATCGGGATCTTCTCCCTCCTGAGCCTGCGCCTGAGCTCCTTGTCGTTGGTCAGGACGTAGCCGCCGGTCTTCTTCGCGAGCTCCATGACTGAGTTGTCCCCGGTCGTGACCGTGGGAATGATCTCGTACTTCCTGGCAAGGGACAGGGCGGCCCCGGCGAACTTGTGGTCGAGGTGCTTCAGCTCCCCGACCAGCGGGCCGGGGACGACGATCCTCGCCTCGCCCAGGAGCTCCCTGAGGGCGAGGTCGAGGTTCATCTTGATCTCAAAAGGCATGAGTAAGGCGTTTGTGTCGAGGACCACGGTCTGCATGGTCCTCACTCTACGATGCCGTAGCCGATGAGCCTCCACTTGTTGGAGATCCTCCTGGAGATGGCGACCCTCTGTCCGGGCAGTATGCATACCGGAATCTTGAGAGCGACCTCCGCGGAGTCGCTCCTGGCACTCTTGACGACGCCGACGGTTGTGGCGGTGCCGACGCTGAGCATCAGGGGCTCGTTGCTCTTGATCTCATCGACTGAGAGCTCGGCGGACGAACCTACGACACGGTCGAGCAGGACGGTCTTCATGCTGAAGTCGTGGGCCACCCTGGGCAGCTCGCCGGGGCGTCCTATGACCCTTCCGGTGAGTCCGTCCGACTTCGTTATGGACGCGTCCAGACCTGTCCCTATCGCTATGAGGCCTCCGGGGAGCACCTTGTCGACGCTCCTGCCGCCTGCCTCCAGGGACGTGATCTTCGCTGTGATCCTCTCGTACACCGTCTTCCCCGCGACCTCGGTCTTCCTTCCGGGGGCGATCTCGATCTCGTCGCCGACGCTCAGGGTACCCTGCATCAGGGACCCTCCGAGCACGCCTCCCTTCAGGTCCTCCGGCTTGGTGCCGGGGGAGTTGATGTCGAAGGAACGGGCCACATGCATCAGCGGGGGCGCATCCGTGTCCCTGACCACCTTGGAGACGATGTGCTCCTCGATGGCCTCGATCAGCATGTCGATGTTGACGCCGCGGTTGGCGGAGATGGGGATGATCGGGGCGTTCTCGGCGATGGTGCCCTTGACGAACTCCTTTATCTGCCTGTAGTTCTCCACGGCCTGCTCGCGGCTGACGATGTCGATCTTGTTCTGGACGATGATGATCTTGTCGATGCCGATGATGGAGAGGGCCATCAGATGCTCCTTGGTCTGGGGCTGGGGGCACTTCTCGTTGGCAGCTACCAGGAGCAGGGCTCCGTCCATGAGGGCGGCTCCCGACAGCATGGTGGCCATCAGGGTCTCGTGTCCCGGAGCGTCGACAAAGGAGACGGCTCTGAGGAACTCTGTGTCCGCGCCGCAGTTCTTGCACTTCTTGGTGGTGCCGTATGCGGCGGGCCCCTGGCATTGGGGGCACTTGTAGAAAGCCACATCCGCGTACCCGAGACGGATAGAGATGCCTCTCTTCAGCTCCTCGGAATGACGGTCGGTCCACTCGCCGGAGAGCGCCTTGGTGAGCGTCGTCTTGCCGTGGTCGACGTGACCGATCATCCCGATGTTGATCTCGGGCTGCTGAGGTACTTTCATCAGTTCTCCGCGGCCTCGCCCTCGGGCTGGGGGTTGAGGCACTCCTCGATGGACTTGGGTCCGTACTCGGCAACGGCCATGTTGATCTGGACGATCTCGGCGGAGATCGCAGATCCGCGGATGGCGACTCTCTTCCTCTGGCCGGGGTACTTCTCGTGGAATCCCAGGCTGTCGGACAGCAGGAGCTTGACCCTCTTGTTGCCGGGCAGGTCCCTCCTCATGGGGGTACCGTTGCCGTCGGAGCCGCCGGTGATCTTGAGCTTGTAGCCGGGGAGGCCGACGAAAATCCCATCCACGACCTCTCCGATGTTGATACCAATCAGAGAGTTCGCGTGGTGACCAGACACTGCGACGTTGTAGGACTTTCCAGTCTTGACGTCGTTGACAATGGCTTTGAATTCTACCATTTGAACACCTGTGAGGCTGGCTATCAGGGACTCGTTTATAAACCTTTTTGGCAGGTTCAGTTGAGGAACATCAGGAACCTGGCCACGACGATGCGGACCCTGTCGGCGAACGACCTGCGGACGTACTCCTCGGGCAGGCACTCGACGGCGTCCTCGAGCTCCCTGTCGAAGCACCCGTCCATCGCGCCTGCGACATCCTCCGAATGCACCACGACGCCCGTGTTGAAATCGTTGCGGAGCGCCCTGCCGCAGTAGTTGCCGGACCCTATGCAGCACACCCTCCCGTCGGCGGAGAGGGTGCATTTGCTGAGGGACTTGTCCGCGAAGTAGACCCTCACACCGGCCATCATCAGCGGGTTCGACGCCGCCAGGGAGTTCCAGGACTGGTACCAGTGCCTGCCGCGCCTGGGCAGGAGCATGATGACCTCCACTCCGGACAGGACGGCCAGCTTGATGGCCGAGTAGATCTCGTCGTTGGGCATGAGGTACGGCATCGATATGCGAAGTATCCTCCTGGCCCCGGTGACGATCTCCGTGTAGCACGACGCCATCGGGGACCCATCGCAGTCGGGACCCGCCGAGACGACCTGCGCCCACTCGCCGCCACCCTCACCGTGCTGCACGCGGACCTCAGTCCCCATGTCCTCCCCGGACCCGTGGAGCCAGTCGGCCCTGAAGCGCAGCTCCAGCCTGGCGGCGGCGGGTCCCTCCACCCTGGAGATCGCGCCCCTGCCCTGATAGGCCACCCTGTCGTCCACGACCACGAGTGAGCGCATGTTGCGGTACGCCGGACGGACGGACAGCAGCGAGTAGAGGGGGTTGTGGAACGTGCAGAACCTGACTCCGGCCCGCTTCAGCTCGCGGACCCCGCGGGTCCTCCCGAATCCCAGCGACGACGTCATCAGGCGGACGTCGATACCCTCCGACGCCTTCCTGATCAGAATCGGGACCAGGAGGTCGCTGTCACGGGGCATCCTGCGGAACATCAGATGGATGAACCTCTCGGCCGACTCCAGGTCCTCCAGCGCATCCGGCTCCATCCAGTCGCGGTTCCAGTAGAGCCTGACGGAGTTGCCCCCGGTGCACACGTCGGCACCGGCGGAGCGCATGACCTTCGCATCCTCCGGACCTTCCCCGTGACCGTCGGCGTCCATGAACCTGCGGTCGTCCGCGGACTTCCGCTCGAACGTGCGTCCGGCGAACAGGGTGTTGCCGAACACCATGTACAGCGCGAAGCCCAGGAAGGGCACCACGATCACTATCGCGACCCAGAATATGAGCGTCCGGGGCTCGAAGCGCTCCTTGAATATCATCAGGTAGAGAGCCAGCAGGTCGATGACCAGCAGCGGCAGCCCGTACGGTGCCACCGCGAACAGGAAGTCGAAGAACGGCCTCGTGAGGTACGTCATGTCGGGACTTCACATTCCCCAGAACGGGTCTTCCTTGCGCTTGATGGCGACGGTCTCGTCCATGGCGAGCCTCTCGTCGTCGTTCAGCTCGAGGTTGAGGAGCTGCTTGTAGGCGGACTCGATCAGGTCGACGTAGATGATGTCGTCCTCGTTGATCTGCCTGCCGACTGTGACGCCGTCTATGGCCACGGCGATCTCCTCACCCTGCTTCGCCTCCTTCAGGGCGTCCTCGCCGGTGTGGATGCTCTTGATCCTGCCGGCGTCGCGTCCGTCGGGGATGATGAGGTTCTCCCCAGGCCTGATCCTGCCCGCCAGGACCCTGACGCCCACGATGGCGGGCTTGCTGGCGCGGAAGACGCAGTTGGGGAGTATCTTGAACTTGGCAGGGAACGAGAACTCGGAGCGCTTGTCGGTGTCGGTCTTCTTCTTGCTGTCCTCCACCCACTCGATGTAGTCGTCTATCAGCTGGTAGACGATCTGGTTGGTCATGACCTTCATGTCCTCGTGGTTGGCGAGCTCCGCCTCGGCGTCCTTGGACATGGTCACGTTGAAACCGAGTATGACGCAGTTCTTCTTGTCCCCGTAGGCGGCCTCGACGATGTCCCTGCGAGTGATCTCGCCCACTCCGTACTTGCGGATGGGGATGTCGTGCTCCTTGGCCTCGTAGGCCAGGGCCTCCAGGGACCCGATGGCGTCGGCCTTGATCGTGATCCCCTTCTCCTGGGTCTCGATCTTGATGCTGGTCTCCTCCGCCAGGGCCTTGATGGCGGGGTCGTTGGGGCCCTTCACCACGATGATCGGCGCTCCGGCGATGACTCCCTCGCAGTTCTGGCACGATATCTTCACACCGGCGGCGGCGTGGAGCTCCTTCACGGAGTCGAACCTGTCCCTCGGGTCGCGGATCTCGTCCAGGGGCTTGGGCTTGAGGATGGCCTTTATCTTCGTGACCACGGGTGCCCCGCGGGTGCCCATGGCAACCGTGTCCCCCTTCTTCAGGGTCCCTGAGTAGAGGATCATGTCCAGGGTCTTCCCGAGTCCGCGCTCCTCCTTGATCTCCAGGATGGTCCCCTTGCCGGGTCCCTCCCCCTTCTCGAGCTGGGACTCCAGGAAGCGCTGGGCCAGTCCGATGAGCACCAGGAGCAGGTCGGGTATCCCCTCGCCCTCCTTCGCGCTGATCGGGACCAGTGCGACGGCCTTGGTGAAGTCGTCGATGCGGTCGTACCTGTCCGCGGATATCCCCTGGTCCGCCAGCTGGGCGATGACCGTGTAGAGCTTGTCGTTGAACGCGGCGAGGGTGTGGTCCTGCTGGACCTTCTCGGCCAGGATGAAGGGCCTGCCCTCCTCGCTTATCCAGCCCTGTATTGTGTCCACCTTGTTGAGGGCGATGACGAACGGGGTCTTGTACTGCCTGAGGATGCGGATGGACTCGATGGTCTGGGGCATCAGCCCCTCCCTGATGTCGATGACCAGGACGGCTATGTCGGCCAGGGAGCCTCCCCTGGCCCTCAGGGTGGTGAAGGAGTGATGGCCGGGGGTGTCGATGAAGAGCAGACCCGGGACGTCGAACTTCTTGTTGCCGATCAGCTGCTTGCACACCTTGTAGATGTGCTCGATCGGGACCTCGGTGGCACCGATGTGCTGGGTGATCGCCCCTGCCTCGCGGGCCTGGACCGATGTCCCCCTGATGCGGTCGAGGAGCTTGGTCTTCCCATGGTCAACATGTCCCAGAACACTGACAACCGGCTGTCTAATCGCCATGTCCGCCACCCTATAATATCAAACAAAGGGGTTTGGTATGAAAATTGTTTAGGTCACGATCACTCGTAGATCCACTTGTCGGCGGTCCTGTCGTAGGAGACGAGCTCCTCGGGCCTGAAGAAGATGGAGATCTCCCTCTTGGCGGACTCGACGGAATCGGATCCGTGGATGATGTTCATGCCGGTGACCATGGCGTAGTCGCCGCGGATGGTGCCGGGAGCGGACTCGGCGGGGTTGGTCTTGCCCATCATTCCCCTGCAGATGGATACTGCGTTCTCCCCCTCGAGCACCATGGCCATGACGGGGCCGGAGGTGATGTAGGAGATGAGGGAGGGGAAGAAGGGCTTTCCCTTGTGCTCGCCGTAGTGGTTCTCAGCAGTCTCCTTGGAGATGACCATCATCTTCATGGCGACGATCTTGAGGCCTTTCTTCTCGAAGCGGGAGAGGATCTCGCCGCAGAGTCCGCGCTGGACCCCGTCGGGCTTGACCATGAGGTAAGTCTGCTCCATGGCCATGCTCATTCCTCTTTCTTCTCGGCGGCCTTGAGCCTGGCGGCCTTCTCGATGGCGGCCTTCTCGGTCCACTCGGTGGTCCTGGCGACCCTCTTGAGCTCGATCATGTTCTTGTAGCACTTGTTGGTGTCGAAGAACAGGATGGTGCCGTCCTTCTTGACGTACATCTTGCCGGTTCCAGGCTCGATGGAGGCGCCGCAGAAGGAGCATTTCCTAGTAGTGTCTACCATTCGAATCACCTCATGCCGAGCTTGCGGGCCTCTCTGGATGTCTCCCTGAGCATCAGGATGTCTCCCATCCTGACGGGGCCCATGATGTTCCTCGTGATGATTCTTCCTTTGTCGCGGCCGTCGAGCACACGGACCTTGACCTGGGTGGCCTCTCCGGTCATCCCGGTCCTTCCGATGATCTCGACAACCTCCGAGGGGATGCTGTCTGTGTCGACCATTCAGCTCACCTCAG
>CALUHQ010000026.1 GCA_944320485.1 Candidatus Methanomethylophilaceae archaeon | reverse complement strand
CCTTGGGGTCGAAGTCGGATCCTCCCTTTCCTCCTCCGATGGGGAGGGTGGTGAGGCTGTTCTTGAAGATCTGCTCGAATCCGAGGAACTTCAGGATGGACAGGTTGACGGAGGGGTGGAACCTGAGTCCGCCCTTGTAGGGACCGATGGCGGAGTTGAACTGTACGCGGTATCCGCGGTTGACCTGGACCTTTCCGGAGTCGTCCATCCAGGGGACGCGGAACATGATGACCCTCTCGGGCTCCACGAGCCTCTCGATGATCCCGGCCTTCTCGAGCTCGGGCCTGGCCTGGACCACGGGCTGGAGGGACTCGAGGACCTCCTCGACTGCCTGGAGGAACTCGGGCTGGTCTGCGTTGCGCTGCTTGAGGCCGTCGAAGACGGTCTTCAGATACTCGTTAGTGATTGCCATGCGATATCACCTTGGTGGCGGTCCATACCGCCATCTCAGTGGTCGCTAATCACGCAATCCATATTAAAGATAATCGTTACTATCTGGTTTGATTATTGTTTATATGTTTCATCCTTCTGGGATTTTTCCTTGATATATCTATGATTATCCGTTTTGTGAAGACATTCCATCTGTCAAACGGATCGACCCACTTTAGACATCTGTCTAATCATCATGACGTTCCTGCCCCTTATGTTCGGCGGTACGGTCCGGACATCCCCCTGGTGCTCCCCCGCGTTCCACCGCCGTGACCCCCATCGCCGCCGGCGGCATCCATATGGGATGAACGTGAATGCTTCGGATGATTCGGCACCGGAGTCGACCTGGACCCGATCCGCGGACCTCTCTGGATCCGGTCGATCACCATCCATGAATGTTCCGAGGTCGGGTGTCGTGATAGCTTGACGGTTCGATCGATGTGCGGATGTGACCGTGATGCATCCATCGTATCGACGGTGACGATCCACGGGGTCGACCCGAATGGATGATGCGATGGGATTCTGGAACATCGTTCCGGAATCGTCGGATCCCGACTCAGCTGGGACACGGAGACTCGATGGCGATGGGGTCCGACCAGGCATCCCTGCCTGAGGGATCTCTTCGATGTGGTGTGTGAAAAGAGGACGGGGGCTTACCCCCGCCTGATATTATTGTTTCGACTCAGACTAGCCCGTGGAACTCCTTCATGCTCCTGACGCCCAGCTTCTCGCTGCGGGCCACCTTGATGGACCCGACGGCGATCTCCGCTCCCTGGACGGTGGTCATGAAGGGGATCTCCAGCTCGACGGCCAGCCTGCGCATGGTGTACCCGTCGCGCACGGCACCGGACTTCTGGGAGGGGGTGTTGATGATCAGGTTGATCTTCCCGTCCCTCATCAGGCCGATGGCGTTGGGGTTCTGGCGCTCGTCCAGCCTGAACACCGACGTGGTCTCCACGCCGTGCTCCCTCAGGTAGGTGGAGGTGCCCTTGGTGGCGTAGATGGTGAATCCCATCTCCTTCAGCTGCCTGGCGGGCTCCACGATCCTGGGCTTGTCCTGGTCGTTGACGGTGATGTACACGCCGCCCTCGGTGGGCAGCTTGTTCCCGGCCGCGATCAGCGCCTTGTAGCAGGCGGTGTAGAAGTCCTCGTCGATGCCCATGACCTCTCCGGTGGACTTCATCTCGGGCGTGAGGATCGAGTCCACTCCGGGGAGCTTCAGGAACGGGAACACCGACGCCTTGACGGCGAAGTGGTCGATGGGCCTGTAGCCCTTCAGGCCGAAGTCCTTCAGGGTCTTGCCCAGCATGATCTTGGTACCGATCTTGGCCAGCGGGACGCCGGTGGCCTTGGAGATGAACGGCACGGTCCTGGACGCCCTGGGGTTGGCCTCGATCATGTAGACCTGGCCGTCCTTCACGGCGAGCTGCAGGTTCATCAGTCCGTGGATCTGTAGGGCCAGGGCGACCTTCTCGGTGATCTCCACGATCTCGTCGATGGTCTCCTGCTTCAGGGTGAACGGGGGCAGCACCATTGTTGCGTCTCCGGAGTGGCATCCGGCGTACTCCACGTGCTCCATAATGCCGCCGACGTAGACGTCGGTCCCGTCGCAGACGCAGTCCACGTCGATCTCGACGGCCTCGGTCAGGTACTTGTCGATCAGGATGGGGTGGTTCCTGGACACCTTGACTGCCGTGTCCACATAGGTCTTCAGCTCCTCGGCGGAGTAGACGATCTCCATCGCCCTCCCTCCGAGGACGTAGGACGGCCTCACCAGAACAGGGTACCCGATGTCCTCGGCGATGGCCTTGGCCTCCTCGAAGGAGTACCCAGTGCCGGAGCGGGGCTGCTTGATGCCCAGCTCGTCCATCAGCTTGGAGAACCTGCGCCTGTCCTCGGCCACGTCCATCATGTCCGGGCTAGTGCCCAGGACCTTGGTCTTGGTGCCCTTGGTGGCGGCCTCGATGTCCATGGCCAAGTTGACCGATGTCTGTCCTCCGTACTGGCAGATCACGCCGTCGGCGTCCTCGGCGTCTATGACGTTGAGCACATCGCCGAGGGTCAGAGGCTCGAAGTACAGCCTGTCGGAGATGTCGTAGTCGGTGGACACGGTCTCCGGGTTGTTGTTGATGATGATGGCGTCGACGCCCTCCTCCTGGAGCGCCATGACACCGTGGACGCAGCAGTAGTCGAACTCGATACCCTGTCCGATCCTGATGGGTCCGCCTCCGACGATGACGACCCTCTTCTTCCCGTCCTCCCCGCGGTACTCGGTGCTCCTGCCGTAGGTGGAGTAGAAGTACGGGGTTCCCGCCTCGAACTCGGCGGCGCAGGTGTCCACCATCTTGTACACGGGGACGATGCCGTTCTCCTTCCTCATGGCGCGGACGTCCAGGGGCTTGGAACCGACGAGGTCCGCGATGGTCTCGTCGCTGAATCCCATCTCCTTGGCCTTCCTGAGGAGCTCGGGGGTGAGTCCCTCCTTGATCCTGTTCTCCATGGCGATGATGTTGCTGAGCTTCCTGACGAAGAAGATGTCCCATTTGGCGAGGTCGGCGACCTCCTCCTCGGACCATCCCCTCCTGAGGGCCTCGGCCATGACGAAGATGCGCTTGTCGGTGGCGTTGACCAGCTCCTCCCTG
Source organism: Candidatus Methanomethylophilaceae archaeon (assembly GCA_944320485.1). Classification (GTDB taxonomy): domain Archaea; phylum Thermoplasmatota; class Thermoplasmata; order Methanomassiliicoccales; family Methanomethylophilaceae; genus Methanoprimaticola. The sequence continues at coordinate 66,457 of CALUHQ010000026.1, read as the reverse complement.
ATCTCGTCGTCGGTGACCTCCACGCGGTCCAGTCCCTTGACGCCGATCTCCAGGGACCTGAGTCCCTTCAGCAGGGCCTCCTCGAAGGTCCTCCCGATGGACATGACCTCCCCGGTGGACTTCATCTGGGTGCCCAGGTGGCGGTCCACGGTCCTGAACTTGTCGAAGGGCCAGCGGGGGATCTTGATGACCACGTAATCCACAGAGGGCTCGAACGCGGCGCAGGTGGTGCCGGTGATCCTGTTGGGGATCTCGTCCAGCGTGTATCCGACGGCAATCTTGGTGGAGACCCTGGCGATGGGGTACCCGGTGGCCTTAGAGGCCAGGGCGGACGACCTGGACACACGGGGGTTGACCTCGATCAGACGGTAGTCCCCGTTGGCGGGGTTGAACGCGAACTGGACGTTGCAGCCTCCCTCGATGTTGAGGGCGCGGATGACCTTCAGCGCGGCGGTCCTGAGGCGCTGGTGGTCGGAATCGGACAGAGTGAGGCAGGGGGCGCAGACGATGGACTCGCCGGTGTGGATACCCATGGCGTCCAGGTTCTCCATGTTGCATATGATGATGCAGTTGTCGTTGGAGTCCCTCATGACCTCGTACTCGTACTCCTTCCATCCGAGGACGGACTCCTCGATCAGGACCTGGTGGATCCTGGAGTATGCGAGTCCGCGGGCGCAGATCTCCTCCAGCTCCTCCTCGTCGTAGGCGATTCCTCCACCGGTCCCTCCCAGCGTGTAGGCGGGACGGATGAGGACGGGGTACCTTCCGATGACCTTGACTGCCTCCTTGGCCTCCTCGATGGAGTTGACGGACCTGGACACCGGAACGGGCTCCCCGATCCTCTCCATGGTCTCCTTGAACAGCTCCCTGTCCTCGGACATGGCGATGGCGTCGGGCTGCGTCCCCACGAGGGAGCAGTGGAGCCTCTCCAGCTCGCCGGAGTCGGCCAGCTCGGAGCAGATGTTGAGGGCGGTCTGCCCTCCCATACCGGACAGGACGCCGTCGACGCCCTCCTTCTCGATGATCTTGGCGACGTTGGATGCCACCAGGGGCTCGATGTAGACGCTGTCCGCTGTGTCGGGGTCGGTCTGGATGGTGGCGGGGTTGGAGTTGACCAGGACGGTCTTGTAGCCCTCCTCCCTGAGGGAGCGGCACGCCTGCGTTCCGGAGAAGTCGAACTCCGCGGCCTGTCCGATGACGATCGGACCGGACCCGATGACCATGAGCTTCTTGTAATCCTTCCTCAAAGTCTCCCCTCCCTGACCATCTTTCCGAACCAATCGAAGAGATACGATGTGTCGCAGGGCCCGGGCGATGCCTCGGGGTGGTACTGCGATGTGAATATGGGCAGGTCCCTGTGGACGACGCCCTCCACTGAGCCGTCGTTGACGTTGACCTGGTTGACCTCCAGCCCGGTACCGTCCAGGCTGTGCTCGTCCACGGCGAACCCGTGGTTCTGGGATGTGATGTACACGCGGTTCCCGTTCTTGACGGGCTGGTTGCATCCCCTGTGGCCGAACTTGAGCTTGTAAGTGGAGCCTCCCATGGCTATCCCGATGAGCTGGCTGCCGAAGCAGATCCCGAAGAGGGGGAGCTGCGTGGACAGGTCGGAGACCGTCCTGACCGTTGTCTTGGCGATGGCGGGATGGGCCGGGTCCCCCGGTCCGTTGGATATGAGGACTCCCTGCACGCCGGACTCCACGATTACGTCCGCCGGCGTGTCGTAAGGGAAGGTGACAACGTTGAACCTGGCGTTCAGGTCCCTCTGGATCCCAGACTTGGTGCCGCAGTCGATGAGCCCGACGGTGAGCTCCTTGCCGTTGTCCCTGCTGGATATCTCCTTGCAGGAGACCTCTCCCACCAGGTTGCTCTCGGAGGGCGCGGGCATGTCCCTCAGCTTCTTGATCAGGTCCTCTATGCCCTCGGCGTCAGAGGTGATGGCCCCCTTGACGGTTCCGCCGGTGCGTATCTTGATCACGAGGTCGCGGGTGTCGATTCCGGATATGCCGGGAATGCCGAACGTCTTCAGGAAATCGTCGATCGTCCTGCCGCCGTACATCGGCGAGGGCTCCTTGCAGTACTCCCTCACGACGAGTCCCCTGACGTGGATCGACCTTGACTGGTAGTATTCCTCGGTCACACCGTAGTTCCCGATGAGCGGGTAGGTCATGACCAGGATCTGTCCCTTGAACGACGGATCGGTCAGGCTCTCCTGGTATCCGCACATTCCGGTGGTGAAAACAACCTCTCCGTTCGTCTCGCACTCGGCGCCGAACAGCTCCCCTTCAAAAACGGTCCCGTCCTCCAGGACCAAGTATCCTTTTACCATCGGAGAATTCTCACATTTTCGTTCTGTATATAATGTCTCCGCATTCTCGCGGACAGTGAAAATCTGAGGTTGTCGGATAATGGACAAAACCCCTGCCCGGCTACAGTGGAAGGACGGGTCGGGGACCTGTCTCCGAAGATATGCGGTGCCGATGCGGGACCGGCAGAAGCGTTCTATACGGAACCGGCATACCTCGGGCCATGCGCATACTGGGACAGGACCCGTCCGGCGACGGAGTCAGGGTCCAGATAGAGACGGACGAGGACATTTGGCACCTCTACAACGTGGTAGAGGTCGGGGACCTGGTCACAGCCTCCACCACCCGCCGTGAGGAGAAGGCCGCGGACAAGCTCAGGGCCGAACGCGCGGAGAAGAAGAGGATGACGCTCGGCGTGCGCATTGAGAAGATGGAGTTCTCCGAGGACGACCTCAGACTGAAGCTCCTGGGAACCATAGAGACTGGGCCCCAGGACATCGGGCAGCACCACACCCTGATCCTGGAGACCGGCGACTCGCTGCTGATCACGAAGAGGCACTGGAGGGAGACCCAGTTGGAGCGCCTGAAGCGCGCTGTAGACGACTCCAAGAAGCCCAGGATACTGTTCGTGTCCCTGGACCAGGACGAGGCCACCGTCGCCGTCCTCAGGCAGTTCGGTCTCAAGGAGATCGTGACCGTCCGCTCCGGCAGGTCCGGCAAGCAGTACGCCGAGAAACCGCAGGCCGACGGGTACCACGACGAGATACTTTCGAAGATGGTGCCCCTGGTGGAGCCCAACATGCCGGTGGTCCTCCTGGGCCCGGGGTTCGAGAAGGAGTCCCTGGCCGACGACCTGAAGAGGGCCCGCCCCGACCTGTTCTCCAAGCTGCACGTGTACCACACCGGGCAGTGCGGCATGGCCGGGGTCAACGAGCTCATCAAGACCGGCATGGGCGCGGAGGTCCTCAGGGAATCCTCCGTGGGCGCGGAGATGGAAGCCGTCGAGAGGCTCATGACCGAGATAGCCAGGAACGGCCTCGGGACATACGGCACCCAGCAGGTCAGGGACGCGGCCCTTTCGGGGGCGGTGGAGACCCTGCTGGTCCTGGACTCCAAGGTTAGGGAGCAGGACCTGGACAACGTGGTCCGCGCCGTCGAATCGCAGAAGGGGAATGTGATCGTGGTCTCCGGGCAGCACGACGGCGGAAGGGAGCTGGCATCCCTCGGTGGGATGGGGGCCATCCTGAGGTACAGGATGGACTGAGAGGCCGTTCGGTCAGAACCGATCCGGAACGGACCGGGCTCCGAACAGTTCCTGATGATGTAAGGTATGAGCCGGGGAGGCTATCGCGGCCTTCCCCCGGCAGGGTTTTCAGAGGTTTCAGCTTCTTCTGGACGCCACAATCAGCATGACTGCCGCGATGGCCGTCAGGACTCCCAGCACGATGACGATGGCGGTCTCGGTGGTGCTGAGACCGTCGTCTCCGCCGTCTTCGATGACGACGGTCGGCGGGACCACGACTCCCTCCTCGTCTCCTCCTCCGGGGATGACCGGTATGTCCGGGTTGTCGGGGGAGCCGGGGATCGAGGGGTCATCGGGATCGACCGGGGTCTGAACCGGCTCCGCCTCAATCATGTACACGGAGAAGTGGGTGGTCTCGAAAGACACCTTTCCGTCGGAGTATTCGGCTCCCGGGATCTCCTCGACACCTCCGTTCTCAGCGACGTAGGAGACCGTGACGGATGCGGGATCCATTCCGGAGGGCAGGGTGTAGGGCACCTCGACGGAGACGGTTCCTACGAACGCGGTTCCCAGGGTGATGTCGAAGCAGTGGGCGCCACCGATGGCGGAGATCTGCTGCTCGGTAAGCTCGGGGGACTCGCTGACTGTGAACACCATCTCTTCGGTGACGGTCGAGAAGGTCTCCGGGCCGATCTCCACGGAGTATCCTCCGCTCACGAACTCGAGAGAAGCTCCTGCGTCGGCGAGGGCCTTGATGGAATCCTTGGACAAAGTAGCCTCTCCTGTGACGACTACGGTCTTCTCCCCATCGAAGGAGGACATCTGATCGACGGCGATGGAGATCCCCTCGTCCACATCCTCTCCGGAAACCTTGGTGACGGCGGATCCGGAGGAGAAGTCCGTGGTGACGGACATGTCGTCCTTCTCTGTGGTGATTTGTGTCATGTTGCCCTGGGAGTCCATGACGGTCGTGGTGGTCACGTTCCCGCTCTCATCGGCGACCGTCTCCTTTATGGTCACGGACCCGTCCTCTCCGACGGTTCCGACCCAGAGGCCGCCATCGGTCGGGACGAGGGCGTACCCCTCTCCAGCGGAGAAGTCCGATGCCTCGGGGGCCCCGGTTATGATGGCGTATCCAGGGACCTCGGAGAATGAGATGAGGACGGGGGCAGCGGGCTGGAATCCCTCTGCCACGGAGATGGTGATTCCATCATCTCCACTGCAGTCGTCGATGTACACGTCTCCGGAGACCTCCGGACTTCCGCCCATGGCGATGACGGCCCTCTCGTCCGAGGAGTCGTCGAATCCGGCGTAGATGGCAGCACCTCTGGCGGCTGTATTACCGGCGATGTGACAGGTTCCGATGGTAATGCCGGCGAAGGACTCGTAGTCGTTGCTGTCGTAGATGCAGACCGCACCTCCGAATCCGGAAGAGGTGTTGTCATGGATGTTTGCTCCCTCGATGTCGAGGACCGGATCGGTAGACTGGCTGGAGGCCTCGATGTAGATGGCTCCGCCTCCTCCGATGTAGGAGTCCTGTCCATAGTACGCACTGGATGAGTGGGTTCCGCTGGCGCGGTTCCCGTAAATCTCGACATCTCCGATATGGATCTTGGCATTGATTCCGGCGATTGCGCCTCCGCTCATGGCGGCGGTGTTGTCGTGGATGGATCCTCCGGTGATGGTTGCCTCGGCGTGGCGCACATATATGGCACCTCCGTCGCGGGTCGCGTTGTTCCCGTAGATTTCCCCTCCGGTCATGAACAGCTCTCCTCCGCCGTTCGTGATCGTCACCGCGGAGTAGCCGTTGTTCCTGAGGACGGCTCCGTCCTCGATGTTGACTGTTCCCTGTCCGGCATGTACCAGGGAGTTCTCGGCTTCCCGGTTCATTCCGTCTATGGTTGCGTTCCTGATTGTGACCTCGCCTCCGACGTACACCTGGATGAGGTATCCGGTAAATCCGTCGGCGCGCTGGAGCGTGACGTCCTCGATGACGACGTCCTTGCTGTTGCCCACTTCGATGGTGCCGCAGACGACGACGGGCATGTCCCCCGCCAACTCCTTGGCCTTGTCGAGTGTCTTCACAGCCTGGTCCCTGGATGTGCCGCTGTTGTCGTCGCTTCCCCCTGCGGGGTCCAGGTAGATTGCGTCAAACTCAGCCCCGATGACAAGCCCGCCATCAGTGGCCTGGACCAGATGACCGTCGACCATGAAGTCGTTGACATCCGGCTCCCCAGCATAGCTGACGAACATGACGGATGGGAGCGCGTCGGTGAAGATGACCTTCACGCGCTCTGAGTTGGAGTAGCCCTCAGCGACTTCAAGAACCGGGCCGTCGGTCTCAGCAGCCAGATATATGGAGATGTCGCCCTCTATGGAGTTGGATCCCGCGAGGCTCACGGACGGGTACCCGTAGGTAGCGTCGTATGTGCCTATGTAGAGGGCCGAACCGTGTAAGGCTGTGTTGTCGCGGATCTCGACATCCGTGAGAGAGACATCTATGTCTTTGTTTCTGTGGCAGTCGACAATGCAGATGGCACCGCCAGGACCTTTGGCCTCGTTGTGGTGGATGACAGCACCGTTCACGGCGAGAGTGGCGTCGGTCTGCTTGTTGGACTCGGCGTATATCGCCGCCCCGCCGCCGACCATAGACGTGTTTTCATCGGAGAACCCGAAGTGCGTCCCGTTGGCGACATTGCCGTAGATTTCCACAGCGCCGACGGTCAGTCTGCCACTGTTTAGGGCGATGGCGCCGCCGCTCTTCTCCGTCTGGTTGTCGTGGATAGAGCCCCCGCTGATGTCTGCGTTGGCTTTGCGGATGTAGACAGCCCCTCCGTCGTCCTCGGAGAAGTTGCCGTAGATCTCGCCCCCGGTCATCACGAAATCTCCGTTGTTGACGACAGTGACGGCCGTGTACCCATTGTTGCAAATAATGGCGCCGTCCCCGATGTTGATGGTCCCACCCTGAGTGTGGATCAGCGAGTATCCAGTATCGATGCCCATGCCGTCTATGGTCGCATCCCTGACGGTGACCTCGCCGTACATGCCCACCAGAATCAGACGCCCGTCGAACCCCTGGGCGCGCTGGAGTGTCACATCCTCCACCACGAGGGTCTCGTCGTTTCCGACGGATATGGTCCCGCTGACAATGATGGGCATGCCGTAGGCAAGGCTCTTTGCCCTCTCCAGGGTCTGGACTGGCGTGTCGGCGGTGAGTCCGTCGTTGTCGTCACTGCCCTCGACAGGATCGAGATAGATCTGCTCCGCAGGCTCCTCCTCGGAGACCATGAGACCTTGGGTGGTCTCGTAGATGATGTAGTCCGTGGCAAACATGTCGAGCGCAGCGTTCTTCGCGAATGGCACCTTGGGGATGAGGCTGAATTCGATGACGATCGGGGACTCTGGCTCGAATCCGTCCATGACGATCACGGGGCCGTTTGTGTCGGTTTTGTAGTCGAGGGATATACTTCCGGTGAGCGCCACGCCTTCGCAGAGGCGCAGCTCGGGCTCGTATTCCCAGCTGTCGGAGACTCCGATTTCGAATCCGACGGATCCAGATATCTCGGCGTTTCCGACTGTGACGTCGGACCCTTCCGAGACGATTGCTGTCGCTGTTCCGGAGATGGATCCTCCGGAGACGGTTACGGGTGCGGGGAATTCGAACCCGGAGCTGTCGAAGGACTTCGCCCAGATGCCGTAGCTTCCTTCGATCGAGCCGCCGGTGACCTCGACAGAGGAGCCATAGGCGCATATGGCGTAGCCGTCGCTGGAGACGGTTCCGCCCGAGACGGTTACGGAGGAGCCGCGGTAGGCGTAGATCGCGTAGCTGTCCCCGCCTTCGATTGTCCCTCCCATGACGTTCACGGAGGTCCCGGACTGCATCCCATAAACGGCGGTGTCGGTGTTCCCTTTGATGACGGTGCCCTCGTGGATGTTGACGGTACCGGTTCCACCGTAGGCCATCAGCAGGTAGGCCCCGTCGGGCCTGGTGGTGACGTCGGACTCACGGTCAGTGAGTATGCCGAGCCCGTCCACGGTGACGTTGTAGAGATCAAGGGTGTCGTTGACGATCAGCATGTTACCGGTGCAGGACTCGCCGCGGAGGATGGTGGCATCCCTCAGGGTGTAGTCGCCGTTGACGTAGGTGGCGCTAAGGACGACGATGTCGAGCCATCCTTGGGAGAGCTCCACGGCCTTCTGGAGAGATGCGACTCCCTGATCCTCGGAGTAGCCGGTGTTGCCGTCGTCTCCGTTCACGCCGTCCAGATAGACGTAGTCGGCATCGGCCTTCTTGACGATGTTTCCGTCGAGCTCCAGAAGCTCGACGTCCTCAGAGGAAAAGTCGTCCTCCTCGTAGTCGCCGTCGTCGTACTCGACGAGGGCATTGGCATTCGCGCCCTCTTCGACGGATATGTCAATGGTCTCACCGTCCAAATCGTCGTTGACCAGGAAGAGCGCCTCGGGCATGTCCCCGATGAGCACCCCTCCCTCTATGGACACGTCGCCTCCGACCTCGACCACCGAGGAGCCGTCGGCCACAATCGCATGGCCGTTGCTGTTCACGATGCTGGTGTCGTCCAGCTCTATGGAGTTGCTGTGCATCTCGAACACGGGGTCCGATGAACCGCCGTTGTCGATCTCGCACTTCTTGAAAACGACGGAGGACCCGTCTCCCCCGTTGGTCACGAAGAGCGGGCCGCTAAGGCCCTCGCCCCTCTGGAATGTTATGCTGTCGGCCTTGTAGGTCTCCCTGTCTCCCTCGGTCTCGGGCAGGAGAACGGGCGAGTTGACGATCACTATCGTCCCGTTCTTCCCCGCGACATCGATGGCGTACTCCAGGTTCTGGACCGGGTCGCCGTATTCCTCGTCGCCGTCGCATCCGCCGTCCTGGTCTATGTAAACCGTGTTCCCGGATGCGGCATCAGTTCCGTCGCTGGCAACGGTGACTGCGCAGACCGAGAGCACGACCGCGACCATGCAGAACACGGCCATTGTCTGTATGTCCCTCATGATTATAACGCTCCGCGGATCTTCGGATCCGTGTGGATGGAAACCGTTTGTCCATCCATCCAGCGGAGGGTTATCTACCTGTCCGAATGATTCTATATGGCCGCTGGTGGACTGCATATGCGCAGGATTCTACGTATCGGTACATCGGGGCGTATTCTCCGTACTCCGCGCCCGGCATCCCCGCGGCCCCCTGAACCACGGGCATAGGCCGTTCAGCCCCCTTAAATCTAATTCTTAAATAGCCGTGAAACATAGGGTCCCACGCACACGGCTCCGCATCACCATCGGTTCGACGGAGCGGTAAGGGATGACAATGAAGAGCAAGAACGAAGTGGTCAGCTGTCTCAGCGCTCCTCTCTGCATTTGCGACTCCACCCTCGGGTCCGGAGAGCAGGCAGCGGGAGCGGTTTTCTCGAACATCGAAAAGTACAGGATCGCACAGCTCCTGAACGAGGCGGGCGTCAGGCAGATCGAGGCCGGCAACCCCATCCTCGGGGAGGAGGAGAAGAAAGCGGTCAGGCATGTCGCCCACATGGGCCTGGACGCCTCCGTCATGGCCTGGAACAGGGCCGACATCGGCGACGTCAACGCCAGCCTGGACTGCGATGTGGATTCCGTCACCATCGCCCTCCCTTCGTCGTCCATCCAGATCGAGAACATGCTGAAGAAGGACAAGCAGTGGGTCCTGGACAAGATTTACGAGTCGACCGCCTACGCCGCCGAGCACGGACTGTACATCTCCGTCGTCGCGGAGGACGCCAGCCGCGCGGACCTCGGATACCTCATCGACTTCGCGAAGGAGGCCAAGGAGGCTGGTGCCGACCGCTTCGGATACAGCGACACCCTCGGCCTGGACGACCCCTTCAACTGCTACGAGAAGATCAAGATGATCAAGCAGATCTCCGGCTTCGACGTGGAGATCATCACCCACAACGACTTCGGCATGGCCACCGCCAACACCGTGGCCGCAATCAAGGCCGGAGCCAGGTTCGCCAGGACCACCGCCATGGGTCTCGGCCCCAGGGCCGGATGCGCCCCGCTGGAGGAGGTCGCCATGGCCAGCAAGCACATGCTCGGTATCGACACGGGTATCGACACCACCAAGCTCCGCGGTGTCGCCGAGTCCGTGTCCACCGCGTCCGGGTTCCTCATCTGGCCCACCAAGCCCATCATCGGCAGCAAGTGCTTCGCGCAGGAGGACGGCATCCTCAACATCCCCGAGTGCACGGAGCCCTACGATCCGGCCGAGGTCGGCATGGAGAGGACCCTCGTCATCGGCAAGCACTCCGTCAGGAACACCATCGTCGCCGCGATGGCGAAGATGGGCATCGAGCTCAGCAGGGACGAGGGCGAGCAGCTCCTCGGCATGGTCAGGAAGGCATCCGTCATGATGCACCGCAGCCTCAGCGACAGGGAGCTCTTCCTGCTGTACGAGGACATGATGTCCGGCAACAACACCTTCGACGACGACACACCCGTCGCTCCCGTCACCCAGTGACGCCAAAAGGCCCGCCTTCGGGCGGGCCACGTTCCATTCTAAGATTATATTATCGTAATATATCACATATGAGGCTTTATACATGCAGGCCTCGGAACATCCATGAGATTCGGCAAGATAGGCCGTCTGATGGGGGACTGCCATTACAACAAGATCATCCTGCTGCTGTACCTGACCGGCCGCAAGTCGAAGACCGAGATCTACAACAGCATATCCACCAACCCCCGCATGCCGCAGAAGCTGGCGTTCCTCGAGGAGGAGGGATACATATCCGTGGTCCGCGAGGGGACCCTGGAGCGTCCCAGGAACATGGTGGACCTGACCCCGCTAGGGATCGTCCTGGCCCGCGGGCTCTGCGAGCTGGAGGCCTCGGTGGGCGGCGATGCCTTCGCCTACTCCGAGGCCGGACGGGAGGACGTCACCGGCGGGGAGATCCGCTGGTGATCAGTCGTAGCTCCTGTTGTCCGTCACGTGGTTGGCCTTGCCCTCGAACCTCTGGAGCGTGCCGGGCAGGACGAGCCTGACATCGGACTTGATGTTGAGGACCTCCTTCATCCTGGAGCTGAGGGCGTGGGTCATGCGGGTGAGCTCGACCATGTCCTCCGTGAGATGGGCCTCGTCCAGCTCCACCTCGACAACCATGTTGTCCATGTAGTTCTCGTTGGTGAGCGTGATGTGGTAGAACGGGGACAGGAACGGCATCTCGCCGATGACGCTCTCGATCTGCGACGGGAACACGTTGACACCGCGGACCACGAGCATGTCGTCGGTCCTCCCGGAGATCCTCATGAGCCTCGGGTGGGTCCTTCCGCACTCGCACTTCTCCCATGTGATGGATGAGACATCCCCGATCCTGTAGCGGATCAGCGGGAACGCCTCCTTCTTGAGCATTGTGACGACGATCTCGCCCCTCTCGCCCTCGGCGCAGGGGTCGCCGTTCTCATCGAGGACCTCCATGTAGCAGAGGTCGGCCCAGATGTGCAGGCCCTGCTGCTTCTCGCACTCCAGGAACATGGGGCCGTAGAACTCGCTCGCCCCGTAGCAGTTGTGGACGCGGACGCCGGTCCTCTCCTGGAGCTTCTGCCTCATGCTCTCGGACCAGGGCTCCCCTCCTGCGATTGCCAGCCTGACCTTGGTGTCCCTGCGGATGTCTATGCCCATCTGGTCGCAGACGTCGGCGATGTGGAACATGTAGGACGGCGTCCCGGCCCATGCCGTCACGGGGAGGTCCTGCATCAGCTGGATCTGCCTTGCGGTGTTTCCGGTTCCGATGGGGAGGACCGTGGCGCCGATCCTCTCCGCACCGTAGTGCACGCCGAGGCCCCCGGTGAAGAGGCCGTATCCGTGGAAGTTCTGGAGCATGTCCTTCCTGGTCATGCCGAAGGACGTCATGCCCCTGGCCAGGGACTCGGTCCAGTTGTCGATGTCGCCCTGGGTGTACCCGACCACCGTGGGCCTCCCGGTGGTCCCGGAGGAGACATGAACCCTGACTATGTCGTCGTATGGCCTTACGAACAGCTTGTCCGGGTAGTTGTCCCTCAGGTCGGTCTTCTTCATGAAGGGGACCTGGCGGAACTTCTCGAAGCTGTCGATGTCCTCCGGAAGGAGATTGACGGCCCTCATCCTATCGTGGAAGAAAGGGGATGCATCGTACATCTCGCGGACCTTCGCCCTCAGCAGGCTGAGCTGCATCTTCTCGAGCTCCTCGCGGGGCATCGTCTCGATCTCTTTGTTCCAGAACGCCATCTTGAACACCACATTGATTCGTGCTATCAAGTAGCACGGTATTGAATCGGTTTAGACGGGATTGTATTTATAATCTATGAATGGCGGGATACACCCTGTGCACCCTGCAATCCCGTCTCATTTTCATAACGACAAATGGTGGAGAGAGCTGTAACCTACAATAACCTACAGATGTAGGTTACATGTAGGTTACGACGTCCGAAAGAGTACTACGAAACGGAAGAACCGGAGCCCACCCACGCCCGGATAGGACATGGTCCTCTCCACGTGCTGGCTGTCCATCCCATTTAAATACTGTCCATGACGGTGACAATACGATGATGCATGATGGACCGTCGTACCTTCTTCGCTGTCATCGTGGTCTCCGCCCTGGCGATCTCCGCCGTCCTGTACTGCGCGGACTCGTTCACCGAGACCCGCCACGATGGGTTCGGGGACCTGGAGACCGTTGACCTCTCCGAGGGGATGTACGTCATTCGTGCCGAGGGCACGGGCTCGGACAGCCGCCTCCTCATGGATGTGGACTGGGAGAACAACCAGCCCTATGCGTACATCAGCTACGTTTTCGACCCGGTGCCGACCGACGGCTACTCCCTGAAGTCGTTCCGCCTCGATGTGACCGGGGACGAGGGCATGAAGCTCCTGAGGTACAGCCCGACCACCAGCATATACCATCCTCCGGGAGATACCTCGGTGTACATCGATGCGATCGACGGCTCCGATTTCGGGAGGAACGCTTACAGCGTCAGATGGGAGGTCCCGGACCGCAGCGGGATAGGGCACGACCCTCCGTCCATCGGCGAGATCGGCCAGTTCTTCCATGTCATAAACGGCACCGGGACCATCGACATCGGCGTGGAGGCCGTCTTCGAGAAGAATGCCAATCTGGGCGTCGAGGAAATCGTCTACTCCGGAAGCTACCAGCTGACCCTGACTCCGCCCGAGACAACATCTTGAGCGGTTCGACATGACGGAGCTCGTCTGCGTTAGTGAATGATGAGAATAGGGGGGTTGACCCCCTTTGGAGTTTCAATTCAGGACGATCGATCCGGCGACCCTGAGCTTGCCGCCCTCGAGGTACATGATGATGGCCCTGTCGCCGGGCTTGTGGATCATGTCGGACTCGAGTTCGAAGGTGACGGTGGCGGACCTGAAGTCGGAGCCGTCGTCCACCGCGGTGACCCTGCAGGGCACCATCTGCATCCAGTGACCGATGTGGAGGACCATGCCCTCCTTGAGGGGCGAGGGCCAGTACTTGACCAGGGACACCTTCCCCTCCACCTTCCTGGACATCTTGACGGACGGGTCCGTGGTGACCACGTAGCCCCTGTCCAGCTCGTCGGACTCGATGCCGCGGAGGGCGAGACCGACGTGGTCGCCCTTGACGCCGTCGTCGGCGTCCAGGTCGTGCTTCTGGATCGACTTGAGGATGACCTCCCTCTTGATCGGGAATACGGTCATCTTGTCGTGCTTCCTGAAGTACCCGTCGATGACGGACCCCAGGATGACGGTGCCCACGCCCTTGACGTTGAAGTGACTGTCCACCGGGCACGACCCACAGGTGCCCTCCCCTGCCTTCTTGCCCTCGGCCTTGGCCAGGGCGATGAGCTCCTCGCGCAGCTTGATGGGGTCGTCCTCCCTGTACTCGTATCCCTCGAGGGACGTCCCGGCCAGGAGCGGCTTGAGCTGCTCGGGCTGGATGTAGTTCTGGAGGATGATCCATCCCCTGTCGATCCCGAGGGCGTCGGTCATGACGATGGTCTCGCCGAGGAAGGAGTCGATCTTGTCCACCACGAGGATGGCGAACTCGGACATCGCCACCGAGTAGAACAGCGAGGACAGCTTCTCCGGGTACTTGGAGGGCTCGATCAGGGTGAAGGAATCGGTGCCGGCCTTGTGGTCGTAGAAGGTCATGTCGGTGACGGTGCCCTTCTTGCCGATCTTGCCGGCGTAGTCCTTTGCCCCCAGGACCGCTATGTTCAGATTGCCCATGTTCAGATCTCCGAATCGAGGATGAGCCTGATGCCGGCGCCCTTGAGGACCTCCACCGCCTTCTCGGGGTCGTCGACCCTGATGAAGAACGCGGCGGCCTTCCTGCCGGTGTATGCGTAGCCGTACTCGATGTTGATGCCGGCCTTGCCCATGATGTCGGCGGCCTGGAACAGGGAGCCGGGGGTGTCCTCGATGACGACACCGATGACATCCGTCTTCTTCACGATGATGCCGGTCGACTTGAGCTTCTCGAAGGCCGCCTCGGGGTCCTCGACGATGGCCCTCAGGATACCGAACTCCGTGGACTCGGCGAGGTTGAAGGCCCTCATGTTGATGTCGCACTCCTTGAGGACGGATGCGATGTGAGCCAGACGTCCGGGCTCGTTGTTGACGAAAATCGAAAGCTGTGTGATAATGTTGTCATCCATCAGATCACCCTCGTGTCGACGACCCTCTTGGCCTTTCCGGTGAACCTGGGGAGCTCTCCGGGCGCCTTGAGTTCCACCTTGACATAGATGTTGAGATATTTCTTAAGCGCGGCCTCGATGCGTCCGCGGAGGGCCAGCATGTCCTCCAGCTTGTCGGTGAAGGCCTCGGGCCTGAGCTCCACCTGGATCGTCATCTCGTCCAGGGCACCCTCCCTGGAGACGTAGATCATGTACTGGTCCCCGACCTCCGGGATCTGGAGCAGCGTGTACTCGATCTGCGAGGGGAACACGTTGATTCCGCGCACGATGAGCATGTCGTCGGTCCTTCCGGAGATCCTGGCGATCCTGGGGGAGGTCCTGCCGCAGGCGCACTCCCCTTCCATCAGCATCGTGATGTCCTTGATCCTGTACCTGATCATGGGCATGGCCTCCTTCTTCAGCATGGTGACGACCATCTCGCCCTTCTCGCCCTCCTCGAGGGGCTCGCCGGATTCGGGGTCGATGATCTCGACGTACATGATGTCGCCGCAGATGTGGATGCCGTTGCGCTCCTCGCACTCGGTGAACATGGGCCCGGCCTGCTCGGAGGTGCCGTAGATGTCGTAGGCCCTGACGCCGTAGCTCTCGATGTGCTCCCTCATGCTCTCGGACCAGGGCTCGGCGCCGAGGACCGCCTTTCTCAGCTTGGTGTCCCTCTGGATGTCGACGCCCATCTTCTTGGCGGTGTCCAGGAGGTGGATCATGTACGAGGGCGTGCAGGCGATGGCTGTGACTCCCAGGTCCTGGATGAGCTCCACCTGCCTCTCTGTGTTCCCGGTGCTGGCGGGCAGGACGGTGGCGCCGACCTTCTCGGCACCGTAGTGGGCACCGAGTCCGCCGGTGAAGAGTCCGTACCCGTAGGACACCTGCATGGTGTCGTCGGGACCGATCCCGATGGAGGTGAAGGACCTGGCGAGGGCCTCGGTCCAGTAGTCCAGGTCGTTCTGGGTGTACCCGACCAGCGTGGGCTTGCCGGTGGTTCCGGAGGACACGTGGTACCTGACGATCTCGTTGTTGGGGACGGTGAACATCTTCGTCGGGTAGTTGTCCCTCAGGTCCTGCTTGTACATGAACGGCAGCTTGGCGATGTCCTTCAGGCAGGTGATGTCGTCCGGGTGCACCTTGTGCTCGACCATCCTGTCGTGGTAGAACTTGTTGAAGGAGTAGAGGTTGTTGACGAGCTGCTTGAGCTCGCGGTACTGGAGGGCCTTGAGGTCCTCCTTGGGCATGCATTCGATCTTCGGGTTCCAGTACATGGTCATCCCCTTGGCTTATGCCACGGCCTAGGCCCTCCCCCTATAATAACATGAAGGGGACGCGCGCGTCCGCGCATCCGTTATTAGATGGGACGCCCTTCCACAGCCCATGGAACAGGTGGACCTCTGGAACGGCTTCTACAGGGTGAACGGCGTGGCTTGGAGGGGGAACTCCAGGATACCCGACCCGCTGGGGGGCAGGGGGAGCGCTCTCGACCTGGGATGCGGCAACGGGAAGACCGTGTCGTCGCTCCTGGACCTCGGCTACGACGTGACCGGGGTCGACTTCTCGGAGGAGGCCGTGTCGATGTGCAGGGACGGTTTCGACTCCGGGCGCTTCGAGGTGGCCGACATCCTGGAGCTGCCCTTCGAGGACTCGTCCTTCGACTATGTCACCGCTGTCCATGTCCTGGAGCATGTGGAGGAGTCGGACATGCCCCGCGCCGCCTCGGAGATCCTCAGGGTCATGCGTCCGGGGGCCTGGCTCTTCGTCAGGTCGTTCACCCCCTCGGACATGAGGTCCGGCAAGAGGCAGGGGGAGGGGATACTGTACGTGCACCGCAACCCCGACGGCATCCTCAGGCACTTCCAGGGCATGGAGATGGAGTACGCCAGGAGGGTGGACGAGCCGACCCGCTTCGGGACGCTGAGGTCCAGGGCCGAATGCCTGCTGCGGAAGCCGCTGCGACCGTGAATGCCGGTATGCCAACCCTTAACTACCGACCCCCTTATCGTCATACATGCAATGCCCCAAATGCGGCCATGACAATCCCCCGGAGGCGCTCTTCTGCGAGGAGTGCGACTGGAGGCTGGACCTGCCCGTCGGAGCCACCCCGAAGACCAAGAAGCGCAACCCGCTGGCGTTCGCCGTGTTGGCCCTGGTCGTCGGACTGGTGTCGGCGATCCTGATCTTCGTCGACGGCGCCGAGTACGGCGCGATAGGCGTCGGAGCCGTCGGACTCATACTGGGAAGCTACTCGGTCAACCTCCCCAGGTACCTGAACCCCGACAACAAGAGCGTGTGCATGGGCCTCGCCACCGCGGGCGTCGTGCTGAGCGTGTTCGGGTTCATCCTCGGGTTCGCCGCCATCGCCGGAGTGTTCTGATGGCAGTATACCGCGGGAAGTACATACTGGAGGGGCTGGGCACCATCAGCCCCGAGATGGAGCACAACCTGGACATCGCGTACGGGATATGCATGTCCTACCGCGACGGCTTCCCCTGCGAGATGTGCGGGAGGTGCTGCCACCAGCCACACATAGTCGTGAGGCCCGAAGAGATCGACAGGATCTCCTCCGCGGCTGACATCCCCCTCTACGACTTCATGAGGAACTACCTCGTGCAGACGTCGGACGGCAGGTTCCTGTTCAAGAAGACCAACCCGTGCGCGTTCCTCGGCCCGGACAACCGCTGCAGGATATGGAGCAACCGCCCCCAGATCTGCGACGACTTCCCGTACGCCGTGTCCATGTTCATGTCGAGGGTCTACCTCGCCCTGACCAACCCGGACGCGGACATCATGGACCTGATCTCGTACATGGACGACGACTGGCCCTGCACCCGCGTCATCAAGGCGGACATCCGCGAGAGGATAGAGGCCGCCCGCGCCGACGTCGTCCCGATGTGAGCCGTCGGTGCAAATCGACGAAACCCCTGAAAACGTCAAGATAGGAGTCGAACGGGATGTCGTGGCCGACGTCCTCGATGCGCACGAACCTGCATCCGGGGATCGCATCGGCCACCCTACTGCCCTCCTCCTGCTCCACCATTATGTCCTTGGAACCGTGTACTATCAGGGTCGGCACGCGCACCATCGTGGCCACGTCCGTGGTGTCCGAACCCCTCATCGCACGAAGCTGGCCCATCAGACCCCCGGGGTCCTCCAGCTTCTCCGGGATAGGTATGTCCCTCCCCTCGTCGGCGAACCTGCGGAACAGTGACTCTGGATAGCAGAACGCGTTAACGGCCATCGCCAGGCACCCCGTGGGGGCCTCCTCGCGCACCGCCATCGACGTCAGCCCCTCTAGGATGTACAACGACCTGGACGGCAGCCTGAGATAGGTCGAGACTAGCGTGAGCGACCTCACGCGGTCCGGATGCTCGGCACCGATGATCTGCCCGAGATGCGAACCCATTGACCATCCCAGAACATGAGCCTTCTCCATCCCCAGATGGTCCATCAGCGCGATGGCGTCCTCGGCCATGTCCCTCTCCGAGTAACCGTCCGCGCATGATGTCTGACCGACACCGCGGTTGTCGTAGGTGACCACGCGGTATCCGTCGAGCAGGGTCCTCGCATGTTCCCAGAAGGCCGCGTTGGTCCCGAACCCGCCTATGAGGATGATAGGTTCGCCTGTCCCCGATACCTCGTAGTGCAGCCTTGCTCCGTTCAGATCCGCGAACATGGTTGTCGAAGGTCCGTGCGGTCCTTAAACCCAGCGACCCGGGCTCCCGACATCCCTTAAAGGTCCATGCCCATACAGGGGACGGATAACATGTCAGCCCCACAGAAGAAGATCCTGATCATAGTCATGGACGGCCTGGGGGACCGCGTCTGCCCCGGGCTGAGGGGCATGACACCCCTCCAGTTCATGCGCACGCCCAACCTGGACTGGTTCGTCGCACATGGTCAGGGAGGCCTCTGCGACCCCATATCCCCCGGGATCCGCCCCGGCAGCGACACCGCCCATCTGTCCATACTCGGATACGACGTGAACGAGGTCTACACCGGGAGGGGGCCCTTCGAGGCGCTGGGCGTCGGCATGGACATACAGCCCGGCGACGTCGCCCTCAGATGCAACTTCGCCACGGTGGACGACTCGCTGGAGATCGTCGACCGCAGGGCGGGCAGGATCAGGGAGCCTGAGACGACCGAGCTCGTGGAGGCACTGGACGGGATCGAGTTCGAAGGGATCGAATGCTATGTCAAGGAGAGCACCGAGCACCGCGCCGTGCTCCTCCTGAGGGGGGATGACCTGGACCCCCGCATCACGGACCCCGATCCCGGAGGCGACACCCATCTCCGCATGGCGGAACCGCTCGTCGAGGAGGCCCAGCTCACCGCGGACGTCGTGAACCTGTTCATGGAGGAGTGCCATCAGCGTCTGAGGAACCATCCTACCAACAGGAAGCGCGTCGCCGCGGGACTGCCGCCCGCCAACATCCTGGTGCCTAGGGGCGCCGGGAGCTTCCCGCACATCGACCCGTTCCCGGAGGTTCATGGGATATCCGCCACCTGCGTTGCAGGCGTCGGCATGATCAAGGGGATCTGCAAGGCCTGCGGCCTCGACGTCTACCCTCTGCCGGACGACTGCGACGGCTCCCTGGAATCAGACTACATCATCAAGGCCCAGTGCGCCATCGAGGCCCTCAAGGAGTACGACTTCGTCCTGATGAACTGCAAGGCCCCCGACATCGCAGGGCACGACGGGGATGCGAAGCTGAAGTGCGAGACCGTCAGGAAGCTGGACGACATGGCAGGCTACATGAGGCAGGAGCTGCCCAAGGACATCGTGGTCGTGCTGACATCGGACCACTGCACGCCCTGCTCGCTGATGGACCACAGCGCGGACCCTGTCCCGATCGCCTTCTACACCGATGGGATCATCCGCGACGACGCCTGCGAGTTCAGCGAGATAGGATGCAGCAGGGGCATGGTCGGCAGGATACGCGGAAACGACATCGTCCCGATAGCCATGGACCTGGCGAACCGCACCGAGAAGTTCGGATCGTGATCGGTAGAGCGTCAGGACCGCGACGAGCTCCCCGCCGGTGGTCACCGGCACCGTCCTCTCGGCACTTGCCGACATCGTCCCGTCAGGTGATCCCATGGTCTTCCCGTGCTCCCCGAAGCTCATCTCCAGAAAGTACCCTCTCCCCCTGGACATCGAATCCAGGAGGTCGGACAGGTAGTCCCCGACGCCATCATCGCCGGTGACCAGGTAGAGCGCGATCATGTCGGACATCCTGACCAGGGAGCCGTCCCCCTCCTCCGAGAGGTCGGACATCCTGACCTTGGACGACAGGAGGCCGTCCAGGAGGTCGCCTGCATCCCCATCGTGCGTCCCATCGGGAACGGATGCCTGCAGCGTCACGGCGATGGCCGCCATCAGGACCATCATGAATATCGCGGCGTCCATCATGGCCAGCATCCCGTCACGGCTCATGCGCATACGGTCACCTCGAACACGGCGGGCACGGTCCTCCCCTGGTCGTCGGACACCGTGGAAACGAAGACCCTGGAGAACCGGTGGCCGTCCATGTCGCCGATGACCGTCGGCCCCTGCTCCTCGCAGAACCCTCCCGGGATCCTGACCTCCACGGCCATCCCGCTGCAGCCGGTCGCGTCCAGGAACGTGCCCATGTAGTCCAGGTAGGACGACTCGAACACACCGCCGGCTATCGATCCCGTGAACTCGTCAGGGTCGATGGAATCCGTCGGGTCCATGGGGACGGCGGCCATGCCCGCCATCGCCCCAAGGTACCCTGTGAGGACCACTGTGACGGCCATGAACGCGACCATGGCCTCCATGAAGCCCATCTCACCCCTACGGTCGGACCGCATGGAGGGGGTGTCGGCTCGTCAGTTTAAAAGCGATGGGCGTGCAACCTCACTGCACGCCCTTGCGGTACAGCCCGGTGGTGAATCCGCCGCACATCTGCTCGATCTTGGCCTTCAGCTTCTGGTCGGGACGTCTGCAGTACTCCCCGACCGCCTTCGCGAGCGCGGGTGGGCGCTTCCTCAGGTCGATCCCGACGGAGCTCACCCCCGAACCGGCCAGCTCGTCCATGCTGTCCAGGAGGAACAGGTCCACCGAGTTCAGGATGTGGGAGAATCCGCGCTTGTCCTTGTACACGGGGAATGACGCCCCGGTCTCATCGGTCAGCGAGCACGACTCCATTGCCGGGTCGCGGGTGTACATCAGCTCCGTCCTCCCGAACGCCATGACCTCCGCCCTGCCGGGACGGTGGGCGATCAGGTCGGAGACGTCGTTCCTGGAGAGCTCGACGGAGAGGGTGGCCTGGTAGATCTCCGAAGGGAACCATGAGTTGTAGCAGTTGAACACGCTGCTGGCGTATATCCTGGGGGAATCCCTGCACGCCCTCAGCTGCCCCGGTCCGTTGACCATCACGGGGCCGTCGGACACGAACTCGTCCCCGGAATCGAACCTCGGCAGCAGGTCCACGAACTCGACGCCCTTCTGGGAGCACATCTCCCTGGCCTCGTCGCTCCTGTCCCCGCGCTCGAAGTACACGCGGTCGGCGTAAGGCAGGACGGCGTCCAGGGTCTTCAGGGTGCTCACGTAGGCGGAGATGTCCGGCCTGACCTTCCTGTGGGGCAGCTTGGGGAGACGGGCGTCCTCCGGCTGCCTGACAGTCTTCCCGTCCAGCTTCGGCGTCTGTCCGATCAGGTTCTTCACCACGTCGATGCGCGGGTCGTACGTGCGGTACAGCTGATACTTGCCGTCCGCGATCTTGAACGGTATCCTGAAGGGGTCCGTCTCGACGACCTTGAAGCCGCCGACCTTCTCGTCCCCCTGGAACAGCGACAGGCCGTCCTTCACACCGATGGGCTCGTCCCCGTCCCATCTGAAGCAGCGGTCCCTAACGCTCACCTCACCCAGCAGGAAGCCCCTGTTGTCCGGGTACAGCGACTGCACCGGCGAGACGACGCCGCCCAGGTAACCGTCGCATGTGCCCCTGTTGAACACGGTCCTCAGGAGCTTCAGCGCATCCTCGTACTCATCGGAGAAGTCACCGTCCTCGGCCATGGAGTAGACCTTGGCGGACAGGTAGGCGTAAGCCGGCGACCTCATGCGCCCCTCGATCTTCAGGGAATCCACGCCTATCCTGCGGAGGTCCTCGATGTGGCCGACGCCGAAGAGGTCGGCGCAGCTCAGGAGGTATCCCGAGCTTTCCTCGGAGGCGTACCTCTTCCTGCAGGGCTGCGCGCAGGACCCGCGGTTCCCGCTGCGGCCGCCCATGAAGCTCGACATCAGGCATCCGCCGGACATGCAGTAGCACAGCGCCCCCTGGACGAACACCTCCGTCTCCACCGGGGAGTCCGGGACGATCGATTCCAGCTCCTCCATCGTGAGCTCGCGGGCGAGGACCGCACGGTCCAGGCCGTTCTCCGCGCACCAGCGCAGACCCTCTGCGGAGTGTATCTGCATCTGCGTGGACGCGTGCTTGGGGATGTCTATGCCCTGCACGGCCCTCAGGAGGCCCAGGTCCTGTATCAGCACGGCGTCCGCATCGATGTCCCTGAGGAACCTGACGAACGACACCGCCTCGGACATCTCCTGGTTCCTGAGCGACGTGTTGACCGTCACATGGACCCTGACCCCGTGGTCATGGGCGTATCCCACGGCACCCTCCAGCTGACGGTCCGTGAAGTTCCCGGCGAACGCACGGGCCCCGAAATCCTTACCGGCCAGATAGACTGCGTCACATCCTCCCTTGACGGCGGCCGCGAGACCGTCCGGGTTCCCTGCAGGCGATAGTATCTCCACGAGACCCCATGGGTGGGGGTATTAAAGGTTCTTCTGAAGGGGCGGTGCCCCGGTGCAGCGTGGATGCACACCGACCGTTGATAAGCCCGCAGGGGGAGGCCCGGTCATGAATAACATCCTGGAGAAGATGGGCGCATCGCGCGGCGGTGACGAGAAAACCAGGTGGACCAGGGACGGGGAGTCCGTGGTCCTCGACTGCAGGTCGTGCAGGCTGGTACCCGTCGTCCACTCACCCGAATGCATCCGGTGCATGGTCTTCGCGCTGTGCGAGCTCGGGGGAACGGAGAGGGTTATCCTCCGCACCGGCAGGGACACCGAGGTGTCCGGGTTGGCGGCCAGGGCCCTGAGGGACCTGGCATCCGTCAGGAGATGGAGCTACCCTCAGGAAAGGACGAGACGGGCATGCGGGAGGTGTGCCGTGTCCAGACGCGCCGTCATGGACGCTGTCTGGGAAGCGTTCCCTCTGGACCCCGTCGCCGCGGGCAGGGGACTGCTGTCGGAGGGCGGACCCGACCGCAGCGGATGCCCGGAGTGTATGGCGCGGACCTCTGCGGCCCTCGACCAGGTGGAGGCGGGATTGGACAGGGTCGTGACGGAGGTTTCGTCGCCGTCCGGGACGGGTGGACCATGAGGCTGAGGCTCCCTCCGGTGGGGATCATACTCAGGCCGGTACCGCGGACCCCCACGGATGTCCCCGCAGGGGACGTGACCGGGACGACGGCGGTCGACGATGTTCGGGACAAGGCTCCGGTTCCCGCCCGCAACCGGGACGGAGGCCT
The DNA here is from genome assembly GCA_944320485.1 of Candidatus Methanomethylophilaceae archaeon. GTDB lineage: Archaea > Thermoplasmatota > Thermoplasmata > Methanomassiliicoccales > Methanomethylophilaceae > Methanoprimaticola. The sequence continues at coordinate 43,648 of CALUHQ010000026.1, read as the reverse complement.
CCCGGCACTGTTCGCCCGGCTGCCTTCCGGCGACGTGCGCACGAAGCCGTCCTACACGGACTGCTGGATGATCAGCGAGTCCTGTGAGCTCGAGCCGCTGACATCGTATGTGACAGAGGACGGCAGCGTCCTCATCGGGATCTCCGAACGCGACGGGGAGACCGAGTACAACCTCACCCTGCGGGAGTACGCCTACCCGGACGGTCTCAACTCTGTCGTGATGGATGTCGTGGACGGGATAAGGGACCGTTACAGGAAGGACGGCGGCGCCCTCGACAGGGACAGCGTCATGGGGATGGCACGCGAGATCCTCATGGACCGCTCCGCAGACATCAAAGACGCCGTGGGGACGCAGGAAATCGACCGGGTAGTGGAGGACGTCTGCTCCATCGCCTACAGGCACACCGTCGGAGCGGGGGTGTTCGAGGTGCTGCTGTCCGACCCGCACATCGAGGACGTCTACATCGACGCCCCCTGCTCCAGGAACAGGGTTCACGTGACCCTGAACGGCATCGAGGGGCTGAACTCGCACATCAGGTGCAGGACCAACCTCATGGTGGAGGACAGGGAGGTTGACAACCTGATCAACATACTGAGGCGCGAGAGCGGATTGAGGTTCTGCGCATCCAGCCCGGTCCTGGAGACGGACTTCAGGGACTTCGATGCCAGGGTGACGGTCGTCGGACACCCGATGAGCCCGAACGGGAACGCGGTAGCCATAAGGAAGCGCTCCGCCAGACCCTGGACCCTCAGCAGGCTGATCTCCAACGGAACGGTGGACCCGCGCACCGCGGGGATCCTCTCGTACCTCGTGAACAGCCGCGCGACGTTCCTGGTCTGCGGGGCCAGGGGTGCCGGGAAGAGCTCCCTGCTGTCCGCGCTGATGTTCGAGTTCCCACTCAGCCAAAGGATACTGACCATCGAGGACACCATAGAGCTCCCGGGGGAGGTCATGCGGAGGATGGGGTACAAGGTGCAGACCCTGGTGGTAGACGAACGCATCCGCGGGGACCACCTCTCCCGCTCCGAGGAGGCCCTCAGGGTATCGCTCAGGCTGGGCGAGTCGGCCATCGTGCTGGGGGAGGTAAGGGGCGAGGAGGCCAGGACCCTGTACCAGAGCATGAGGGCGGGAAGGGCCGGCAGCTCGATCCTCGGGACGATCCACGGCGATTCGGCCGAATCCGTCTACAACAGGGTCGTCTTCGACATGGGGATATCCCCCGAGGCGTTCATGGCCACCGACGTGCTGGTCACGCTCGGCACGGTGAGGGACCGCAGGACCGGGCACACTATACGCAGGGTCAGCGAGATGGTGGCAACCTGCGGAAGACCCGGCGAGTTCATGGACATCTCGGAGACGGAGCATCTGCTCGATTCTCCCGTCATCCGCAGGGCGATGCAGACGTCCCAGAGTGGGAGGAGGGAGATCGCCAAGGAGATCCGCGCAAGGTCAATGATGAGGTCCCACCTCGCCGAGCTCGGCGTGTCGGACGAGCGCTTCCTGGGACCTGAATGGATACTCGCCGCCAACGACGTCCTGGCCGGGATGCCGCGCGGATACTCCGCCGAGGATGCCCTGAGGGTGTTCAGGAAGAGGACGGGGGCGGATGCATGAGCATCGACCGCAAGCGCCTCGTCGCCGAAGGGCCGACGGTCGTTGGCATGCTGACCACGTCCCTGGAATCTGGAGGGTCCCTGGACACGGCGGTGAGGTCCATCGCCGGGGAGGGGCCACCGCTCACGTCAGGGATGTTCGAGAAGGTCGTCCGTCTGGCCGACACCAGGGATTGCAGCGGCATACGGGAAGGGTTGAGTGAGGCGGTCGGCAGGCTCCCGTCCTCGGTGTCCGGGTATAAGCACGCCCTCCTGCTCTGCATAACGGCCTCCGAGTCCGAGGGCACGGAGAGGCTCAGGCTCCTGGGAGAGGCTTCCGACATAGCCCTGGATTCGGTCAGGGCCATGGGGGAGTCGTACAGCAACTCGCTGACAGTCCCGTGCATGACGATATTCGGACTCGGGATAATGCTCCCGATGGTCCTGATGTCCCTCCTGCCCATGCTGGGGATCGGCGGCGTCTTCGGAACGGCCGCCATCGACGGCCGCCTGGTGTCCCTGGTGACGCTCGTGATGATACCCGCCATCATACTGGCACTGGCGATCGGGATCCGCAGGAGGAACCCGTTCCTGGGCGAATCCTCGAAGGGGATGGGAGCCCTGACGGCGGCGCCCCTCCTCCTCGCGGTACCCCTGGCGATGCTGCAGATCTGGATGGGCAGCGCGCCGGATGTCGCCCTCCTCCTTTCCGTGGGACCGGCGGCGGCCGTCACGGCGATCCTCGCCTATCACGACCATCGGGAGGATGTCCGGCGCCGCGGTTGCGAACAGGGATTGAGGGATTCGGTGTTCGAGATGGGCAACAGGATGCTGTCAGGAGGGAGCTTCGAGACCGTCTGCCTGGAATCGCTCGGAGGGAGACCGGAATGCTCGCATGTGCGTGAGGGCCTCCGCAGGGAGCTGGCACTCTGCCGTGGGGACATCGGCTCCGCCATAGAGGCGGCGATAGGCGGGACCTCCCGTGAGGTCTCCAGGGCGTTCAGGGACATATCGGCATGCTCCGAGGAGGACAACGACAACGCAGGACGTCTCGCCATAGCGCTTGGCCGCCAGTTCCACAACAGCGACTCGATACGTAGGAGCCTCGACCTCAGGCTGAAGAGCATGACCGACATGATGGTCGGCACCGCGGTCCTGTTCGCACCGATGGTCCTCGGCATGAGCGTCTCCATGCTTGAACCCCTGTCGGACATACCCGGATACGTGCCCATGGATGGTTCCGGCCTGATCCTCTCGGTCTACCTGGTCGAGCTGTGCGGCCTGATATCGGTGCTCACCTGCAACCTGGGGAGCGGGCATGGTGCCTCCACGGCCCTTTGGAGGTTCTGCCTCATGACGCCCGTCGCACTGACGATCTTCACCGTCTGCTCGTCGCTTGGGGTCCGACGGTAGCATTATCTGCCCTCCTCCGGATTAGAGGTCGTGAGAGTCAGGGACATCCTCTTGTTGGCGGCCGTCGTGTCAGGCGCACTGCTGGCCCTGATGGTGGCCGCGCCGTTCCTCGCCCCGTCAGGGACCTTCGGGGACCTGGACGGGACCCCCACGGTCATCGACAACGGATGGCTGGGTCACGGTCCCGCCGGCGTCGCGTACCTGATCGGCGACGTGGTCTGCCATCAGGAGATGTCCAGGTCGTTCATCCTGAACGGCTCGCAGATGCCCATGTGCATCAGGGACACGGGCATACTGATCGGACTTCTCCTCGGATTCTCCGCATGCGTCGCCGTCCGTCCGAGAGCCATGTCCCTCCGCTGGGCGCTGCTCGGGGCTGCTCTGGTCTGCGTCACGGTGGTGGAGTGGCTCTGCGAGGGGATGGTTGGGGACATGCCCGGACTGCGCATCGCATCCGGGGTTTGCGCGGGGATCGGCATCTCCGTTCTGCTCTGCTGGTACCTCTGCCGCGACATCGCAGATGACGCCGATGGTTGAACGCTAGGGTGAGGAGGGCAGGCGATTCAACCTGGCGACGGCCCGTCCATATATTCAATTTGAGGTGCACGGCTCTTGATAGTGGTGCAACGCGGAACGGGACTTACTGTCTACCCTACCTCGTGAAAAGGGATTGGGAAGGGGTTTATTAGTGTTGTGAGGGCTCAGTCGCACTTGGTCCATCCGCAGGACTTGCACACGTTGCAGCCGCCCTGGAACTCGAGCTCCGCCCCGCACTTGGGACAGGGGTTCTTGATCTCCCTGGGCTTCTCCTCGGCCTCCTCCTGGTTGATGCCGTGGATCTGGGTCTGCATCTCCTTGTACATGTCCGTGAGGGCCCATCCGACGGCCATCGGGCAGCAGGAGCCCTGGCTGGTGTCCCTCTTGGTGTGGGTCCTGACCACGTACGAGGGGCAGGATCCGGTGGACTTGAGCTGGTCGACGATGGCGTCGATGCCGCATCCCGACCTGGCGGCCAGGGAGATCATCCTGGACAGCCCGACCATGAAGTTGTTGCATCCTCCGGTGGATCCCTTGTTGAGGTAGGCCTCCATGAGCTCCCCGGTGACGGGGTCGAAGAACGCCGTGCAGTGGAGGCTTCCGCATCCGGTCATCAGCTTGCGCTTCTTGCCGATGACGTTGTCTCCCACGTTCTCGACGATTCCGCGCTTCTCGGGCTTCTCCTCCTCCTTGACCGGTGCGGGCTTGGCGGGCTTCTCCTTCTCCTTGGTGGAGAGGATACCGAGGCGCTTGCATCCGTCGCGGAAGACGGTGACGCCCTTGCATCCGGACTCCCAGGCGTACATGTAGATATTGTAGACGTCCGACTCGGGGAAGTCCTCCGGGAGGTTGACGGTGGAGCTGATGGAGGCGTCGATGTGCTTCTGCCAGGTAGCCTGCATGTCGATCCTCTGCCTGTAGTCCAGGGTCTTCGAGGTGACGAAGTAGTCAGGCAGCTGCGACTCCGACTTCACGTCGGGGTGCTGGTCCATGTAGCTCTGGACGATCGGGGTGTACACCTTGTAGTAGTCGTCGTGGTCGGAGAGCGATGTAGTCCTCCTCTCGTAGGAGATCGCGAATATGGGCTCGATGCCTCCGGAGATCCCGATCATCGTGGACAGGGTGCCGGTGGGCGCGATCGTGAGGAGCTGGGAGTTCCTGAGACCGTACTGGAGCACCAGCTCCCTGGTCTCGTCGGAGGCGTTCTCCTTGAAGAACGGCGAGTCCACGATCTGCTGGGGGACGCACTTGGTGAACATCCCCCTCTCCTTCGCCAGAAGGGCGGACTCGTTCAGGGCGGTGTCCATCATCAGCCTTCCGAGCTTGTCGCAGAAGTCCACGGACTCGGGTGTGCCATACTTGTATCCCAGCATGATCAACATGTCTGCCAGTCCCATGATCCCCAGGCCGATCTGCCTCCAGTCGCTGACAGAGATCTTCTGCTCCTCGAGGGGGTGCAGGGGGAGGCCCTCCTCCAGGACGTCGTTCAGGCCGCGGACGCAAATCCTGACGGCCTCCGTGAACTCGTCCTTCTGGAACTTGCCGTCGCTCACGAAGGCGGCGAGGTTTATGCTTCCCAGCAGGCAGCTTCCGCCCGCGGGGAGAGGCTCCTCGGCGCAGGGGTTGGTGCCTGCGTAGCTGTAGTCGGGGAACTCGCTGAGGAGGTTCCAGGTGGAGATCCTGTCCCAGTAGAGGCATCCGGGCTCGCCGTAGTCCCAGTTGTTGTGGCAGAGCTTCTCGAAGAACTCGGCGGCGTTGAGGTCCTTCCTGATCTTCTGGTTGCTCTCGGGGCGGTCGAACTTCTGGACGAAGGTCCTCCTGTCCCTGACGCACTCCATGAACTCGTCGCTGACCCTGATGGACATGTTGGCCTTGGTGACCCTCTCGAGGTCGGTCTTCACGGCCATGAACTCCTCCAGGTCGGGGTGCTCGCAGGACATCGTGAGCATCAGGGCGCCGCGGCGTCCGTGCTGGCCGATGAGCCCGGTGACCATCGAGAAGAGATCGGGGAAGGACACCGCACCGGAGGTCTCGGAGGCCGTGTTGTTGATCTTGGCCCCCCTGGGGGCGAGCTTGGAGATGTCGATGCCGGCGCCGCCGCCGTAGCTGAAGGTGCGGGCCAGCCTTCCCGCGGTCTCGAAGATGGACTCGATGGAGTCCTCGGGAGGGTTGAGGACGTAGCAGTTGGAGTAGGTCACCTTGAGGCCGCTCTTGTAGAGCCCCCTGTTGGCGAGGATCCTGCCCCCGAAGAGGAACTTCTTCTGGGCGATCATGCGCCTGATGTCAGCGTCCCCGTCGCTGATGCGGTCCAGCCACTGATCGAACGTCTCGTTGTCGTGGCAGTACTTCTTCGTCCAGATGTCGATTCCCAACTGATTGTCAGCGCCTAACCATTCCTCTATCTGCAATTCTACTCCCCCGTTCTCCGTTCTGTCGAATCAGTTCCGTATCTTCTCGACCTATTAATTGAATTAGTTGGATTATACATCCAATAACATTATTATTCAATAAAAATGCTGGGGTCGCGTACGAATCAATAAGACCTCAGCTAAAATAATTCGAGATCGGGGCATATTGTTCCGTCAGTTCCGGATTCGGCCCCGTTCGTCAACGGATCCCGGCGACAATCGTAATCATCCTTCATGGACCAATGAAAGATTGTATTGAATATTTTAGTACATTAACTACCAATAAAATTCATTATATACCACATCAATGATTCATAAAATACAAGAGGCGACATAAATGTACAGCCCCACGAAGGAATATGCGGACGAGCTGTCCGCCCAGGGATTCGGTGCGATACCCGTCTCCCGCCAGATGCTGTCTGACGTCAGGACGCCGATCGAGGTCCTGAGGGCCCTCATGGAGAACGACAGGCACTGCTTCATACTGGAGAGTGCGGAGGACAGGCAGCACTGGGGCAGGTACACGTTCCTCGGCTTCGACCCCATGTTAGATATAGTATGCAGGGACGGGAGGACCCGCATCGTGAGGGACGGCATCGACGAGGCAGTCGAAGGGGACCCTCGTGATGCGATGAGGTCCGTCCTCGGAAACTACAGGAGCCCCCGCGTCGAAGGCATGCCCCCGTTCACCGGGGGGCTCGTCGGGTACTTCTCCTACGACTTCATCAAGTACGCGGAGCCCAGCCTGACCCTGGATGCCAGTGACGACGAGGGGTTCGAGGACCTGGACCTCATGCTGTTCGACAAGATCATCGCCTTCGACAACTTCAGGCAGACCCTATCAGTCATAGTCAACGTGATACGGGGCAGGAGGACGTACCAGGAGGCCTGCGACGAGATCGAGTCCGTGATGGACATCATAAGGAGAGGTGCCGGAGGGGAGCACCAGCGCCTGACCCTCGGATCCGACTTCAGGCCCAGGTTCGACAAGGGACGCTTCTGCGGGATGGTGGAGACCGTCAAGGACCACATCCGCGAGGGGGACGTGTTCCAGGTCGTACTGTCAAACCGCCTGGAGGCGGATATGGAGGGCAGCCTGCTGGACGCCTACAGGGTCCTGAGGACCACGAACCCCTCCCCTTACATGTTCTACTTCAAGGGCAGCGACATCGAGGTCGCAGGGGCATCGCCCGAGACCCTCGTGAAGCTGACCGGGACGGACCTTGTGACCTTCCCCCTCGCCGGGACCAGGCCCCGCGGGAGGACGGAAGAGGAGGACAGGGCCCTCGAGTCGGAGCTGCTCTCGGACGAGAAGGAGCTCGCGGAGCACAACATGCTGGTGGACCTTGGCCGCAACGACATCGGCAGGGTCTCGGAGTTCGGGAGCGTCACCGTGGACAGGTACCTGGAGGTCGAGAGGTTCTCCCACGTCATGCATCTGGGCTCCACCGTACACGGCAGGATCCGCGGGGACATGGACGCGATCGACGCCATCGGCTCCGTGCTGCCGGCCGGGACCCTCTCCGGGGCGCCGAAGATCGAGGCCTGCAGGATAATCGACAGGCTGGAGGGATGCAAGCGCGGGATATACGGAGGGGCGTTCGGATACATCGACCTCTCCGGCAACATGGACGTGTGCATCGGCATCAGGCTGGCCTACAGGAAGGACGATAAGGTCTTCGTGAGGTCCGGCGCCGGGATCGTGGCCGACAGCGTCCCCGAAAGGGAATTCGAGGAGTGCATCAACAAGGCCAGGGCCGTGGTCGAGGCCATCCGCACCGCATCGGAGGGAGTGGAATGACGACTGTCATCGTGGACAACTACGACAGCTTCTCCTACAACCTCTACCAGGCCGTGGGGGCCATCGACCCCGACGTCGTCGTGGTGAGGAACGACGGGGTCACCGTCGACGGCCTCAGGAGGCTGGACCCTGACCGGATCGTGCTCTCCCCCGGACCCGGCAGGCCGGAGAACGCTGGGATATGCGTCGACACCGTGAGGGAGCTGAGGGGCGAGGTCCCCATCCTGGGCGTGTGCCTGGGGCACCAGGCAATATGCGTGGCATACGGGGCCACGGTGACCTACGCACCGAGGCTCATGCACGGAAAGCCGTCGGAGGCTTCCGTCGACACGGATTCCGAGATCTTCTCGGGACTCCTGGACAGGACCACCGTCGGCAGGTACCATTCACTGGCCGTGGACCCTGACACCCTGCCCGCCGACCTGTCCGTCACGGCTGTGACGGCGGACAGGGAGGTCATGGCGGTCGAGGACCGTCGCAGGAAGGTCTTCGGACTCCAGTTCCATCCCGAATCCATACTGACCCCCTGCGGCCAGAGGATGGTCGCCAACTTCATGGGGGTGAGGATGTGAGCTGCGTAACCGACGCCCTCCTTAAGCTGTCCCGCAGGGAGGACCTCACGTTCGACGAGGCCAGGGACGTCATGGACTGCATCATGAGCGGGGGATGCTCCCCGACGCTGATCGCCTCCTACCTGACCGCGCTGGCGGTGAAGGGGGAGACCGTGGATGAGATAGCAGCCTCGGCCACCGAGATGAGGTCTCACGGGCTGAAGCTCCCGGGGGACCACTCCGATGCGCTCGAAATCGTGGGCACCGGAGGGGACAGGTCGGGTTCGTTCAACATATCCACCACATCCGCCTTCGTCGTTGCCTCCTGCGGGGTCCCCGTCGCCAAGCACGGCAACAGGGCGGCCAGCAGCAGATGCGGGGCGGCCGACGTTCTGGAGGCTCTCGGCGCCAGGATAGACCTCCCGCCGGAGCGGACCCAGGAGATCCTCCGGGACTGCAACTTCGGGTTCATGTTCGCCCAGAGGTACCACGACTCCATGAGGTACGTCGCCCCGGTCAGGAAGGAGCTGGGGTTCAGGACCGTGTTCAACATCCTCGGCCCACTGACCAACCCCGCGGCGGCCGGGAGCCAGCTGTCCGGCGTCTACTCCAAGTCGATGATCACGCCGATGGCCCGCGTGCTGGCCAGGATGGGGGTCAGGAACGCCCTTGTCGTCTACGGCGTGGACGGCCTTGACGAGATCTCCGTGTCCAACATCACCCTCTGCACCGAGGTCAGGAACGGAGCCCTGCAGGACTACGTCCTGTCCCCGGAGGACTTCGGCATCAAGCGCCATCCCCACGACGACCTCCTGGGCGGAGGCCCGACCGAGAACGCAGCGATAACCCGTGCCGTGCTCTCCGGAAAGAAGGGGGCAAAGAGGGACGCCGTCCTGGTCAACGCCGGCGCGGGACTGTACACAGTCGGGAAGGTCAAGTCGATACGCGACGGCATGGAGATGGCCGCTCAGGCCATAGACTCCGGGGATGCCCTCAGGACGCTGGACAGGTACGTCGCTCTCACGGGGGCATCCTGATGGCCACAATACTGGACGAGATCGTGTCCGACACACGCCTGCGCGTCAACTTCGAACGCACCGTGAGGCCCCTGGACGAGGTCAGGGAGGGATGCCTTGTCCGTCCGAGGAGGACCGGGTTCCCATTCGAGAGGAACCTCCAGGCGGATGGGATGTCGTTCATCTGCGAGGTCAAGAGGGCGTCCCCGTCCAAGGGCGAGATCAGCGAGGACTTCCCCTACCTGGACATCGCCATGGAGTACGAGTCCATGGGCGCCTCGGCCATATCGGTCCTCACGGAGCCCAGACACTTCCGCGGGGAGGACAGGTTCCTGGAGGAGATCGCCGACACCGTCCGCACACCGGTGCTCAGGAAGGACTTCGTCATCGACGAGTACCAGATCTACAGGGCGAGGGAGATCGGCGCCTCGGCTGTGCTCCTCATAGCAACCATCCTCAACGACAGGCAGCTGGCCGACTACCGCGAGCTATCCGAGTCCCTGGGGATGTCCGCGCTGGTGGAGGCCCACACCCGCGACGAGGTGGAGAGGGCGGTGTCCTCCGGTGCGTCAGTCATCGGCATCAACAACCGCGACCTGGGGACCTTCGAGGTGGACCTGGGGAACAGCATCCGCCTGAGGGACTCGATACCGGATGACGTCGTCTGCGTGTCCGAGAGCGGGATCTCGACCGCCGACGACATCCGCAGGCTCACCGAGGCGGGGTTCGACGCCGTCCTCATCGGCGAGGCGTTCATGCGCAGCCCGGACAGGAGGGGGCTCCTGGAGGCGATGAGGCCATGACCATCGTGAAGGTCTGCGGGATGACCCGCCCCGAGGACATCGAGGCCGCCAACCGCTTGAGGCCGGACATGGTCGGGTTCGTGTTCCACCGCCCCAGCAGGAGATGCGTCACAAGGGAGGGGGCCATGGAGCTCGGGTCGATGCTGGACCCCTCCATCCGCAGGGTGGGGGTCTTCGTCGACGAGGATCCCCTGGTGATCTCAGAGCTGGTGGGATGCGGGGCCATCGACACGGTGCAGCTCCACGGCGTGGAGGACGGGGCATACATCCGCGGACTGGAGAGACTGATCGATGCGCCAGTGATCAAGACCTTCATCGTGAGGGACGGATCGGACATCGAGGCCGCCAATAGGTGCGAGGCCGACATGGTCCTCCTCGATGCAGGGATGGGGTCCGGGAGGACGTTCGACTGGTCGCTTCTGGAGGGGATGGAGAGGGACTACATCCTGTCCGGAGGGCTCGATCCCGGCAACATCTCCGAGGCTGTGGGCAGGTACCGCCCGTTCGGCGTGGACGTGAGCTCAGGGGTCGAGACCGACGGGAGGAAGGATCCGGCCAAGATGGCCGCCTTCATAGAAGCGGTCCGCCGCGCCTGAACATCGGTGCGTGCACCGGGATCCTCGATCAAGAATCCTGGAATCTGTAGAGGATTTCTTCAAAAAACATCGGAATCTGTAGTGAAAATTGCTGTATTGCAATCCAATGACATCATACTGAGTAGAAATTTCCAACGAATCCCTGACAGAATAAAGAGTGGAGACTAATCACTGAATTAAACAGAGAAACTCTCAGAATATGTGAGGTTCACTGAAAGATGCTTCAGAACATTCTTAAAATCAGCCTCGAAGATAAGCCTGGAATACATTGCCTGTCCGAGAACAACACATTCTGGACATTCTGAATGAATACCGATGACAGCTTCGACTGGCGGCGCCCTTTCTTGTGATGCTTAGATGGGGACAGACAGCGATCGCGCCCTGTCCAGCTCCTCCCTCATCCGCCTGACGTACTCGGCCACGTACGGGACCGAGTCCCTCCCGTGCTCGGCGACGATCCTGACGATCGCCGAGCCTACTATGGCACCGTCGGCGAAGTCCGTCATGCGACGGGCCTGCTCCGGCGTGGAGATGCCGAAGCCGATGGCGCAGGGGATGTCCGTCGCCCTCCTCACGGAGGCGACCATGTCCTCCAGGTTGGAGCTGAACGATGTGCGCACACCTGTGACGCCCATAGACGACACTATGTACACGAACCCCTCCGCCTCTGAAGCGATCATGGATATCCTGTCCTCGGACGTTGGCGCGATCATGGAGATCAGCTTCACCCCGTACTCCGTGCAGTAGGGCTGGAGGTCCTGCTTCTGCTCGTAGGGCATGTCCGGGACGATGACCGCGCAGATCCCCGCCCTGCGGCAGCGCTCCATGAACCTCCCGGGACCGTAGACGAACACCGGGTTGATGTAGGTCATCACCAGCATCGGGACGTCCGAATCGGCCCTGACGCGCTCCGCCATGTCGAATATGTCGTCGGTGGTGACTCCGGAGGACAGCGCCCTGACGTCTGCTGCCTGGATGACTGGGCCCTCGGCTATCGGGTCCGAGAACGGGATCCCCAGCTCTATCAGTTCGGCACCGGCCTCCGCCATGGCGCGCACCAGTCTCTCGGTGGTCTCTATGTCCGGGTCTCCGCAGGTGACGAATGGTATGAACGCCCTGCGGGAGAAAACCCTCTCGAGATCGAGGGAGTGGTCAGTCATGTATGTCCCTCCCCCTGTACCTCGCTATCGCGGCGACGTCCTTGTCACCGCGGCCGGATAGGTTCACCACTATGATGTCGTCCTTCGACATGGTCGGCGCCAGCTCCCTGGCGTATGCGACCGCGTGGGCGCTCTCTATGGCGGGGATGATGCCCTCGGTCCTGGAAAGGTACTCGAAGGCGTCAACGGCCTGGTCGTCGGTCACGGCGACGTACTCCGCCCTGTCCATCGCCTTCAGGTACGCGTGCTCCGGGCCGATCCCGGGGTAGTCGAGACCGGCCGATATCGAGTACACCGGCGCGATCTGCCCGTACTCGTTCTGGCAGAAGAGGGACTTCATCCCGTGGAAGATCCCCGTGGACCCCTTGGTCATGGTGGCGGCGTGCATGTCCGTGTCGACGCCCTTGCCACCTGCCTCGCACCCCACCATCCTGACGCCGGGGTCGTCGATGAACTCGTGGAAGAGCCCGATGGCGTTGCTGCCTCCCCCGACGCAGGCGACCAGGCAGTCCGGGAGGCGGCCCTCCGCCTCCATGATCTGCCTCCTGACCTCCCTCCCGATGACGCACTGGAACTCGCAGACCATCTCGGGGAACGGGGCCGGGCCCATGACGGTGCCGATGACGTAGTGGGTGTCGGAGACGCGGTTGGTCCACTCCCTGAGGGTCTCGTTGACCGCGTCCTTGAGGACGCCGGTCCCGGAGGTCACCGGATGCACCTTGGCACCCAGGAGCTCCATCCTGTAGACGTTCAGGGCCTGCCTCTCCACGTCGTGGGCACCCATGAAGACCTCGCACTCTAGGCCGAGGTAGGCCGCTAGGGTGGCGGTGGCGACACCGTGCTGACCGGCACCGGTCTCCGCTATCACGCGGGTCTTGCCCATCCTCTTGGCGAGGAGGCACTGGCCGATGACGTTGTTGATCTTGTGGGCCCCGGTGTGGTTCAGGTCCTCCCTCTTCAGGTACACCTTGGCGCCGCCTAGGTCCCTGGTCATCCTGTCGGCGTAGTAGAGCATCGACGGCCTGCCAGTGTACCTGCGGTTGAGGTCGTCCAGGTCCTTCAGGAACTCGGGGTCCCTGATGTACCTGTGGTAGGCCTCGTCCAGCTCGATCACCGCGTTCATCAGCGTCTCCGGGACGTACTGTCCGCCGTATTCGCCGTATCTGCCGTCGTCTCCCGTCATATCAGTCGGTACTGATTATCATCAGGCACTATTTCAATATATTGTTCATTGATGTATAATTCAATACATTGAATGGAACGAAACGGCCCCCTGCGATACCCAGGTCTGATTGCATGTGACGATGTCAGGGGTCGGATATCCTGACGGCCACCTTCATGACGCCGTCGCGGTGCTCAGCGAAGAGCTCGTAGGCATCCATGATGTGGTCGAAGTCGAACCTGTGGGTAACCAGCACCGACGGGTCGATGGAGCCGTCTGAGATCAGGTCCATGATGTCCTGGCAGTGGGAGGCGTCCACGCCGCCGGTCTTGAAGACCAGGTTCTTCCCGTACATGTCGGGCAGGGGAAGCATCTGCGGCTCCCCGTACATCGCGACGACCACCACGATCGCGTTGGGCCTGGCTATCCTCCAGGCAGTCTGGAACGTGTCCTTGCCGCCGGCCACCTCCATCACCACGTCCGCGCCGCGTCCGTCGGTGACGGACCGGATGAACTCTACTGGGTCCTGATCGGGCACCAGGACGGTGTCGTCTGCGAGGCCGTGGGCCCTGGCGAAGTCCAGACGCTCCTCCAGCACGTCGACCATGACGATCCTGGCGGGGTTCTTCGCACGGACGCACATCGCCGTGCAGAGCCCGGTGGGGCCCGCGCCTATGATGGCCACGGTGTCCCCTTCGGAGACCTCCCCGATGTCGGCCGCCCAGTATCCGGTGGACAGCAGGTCCCCGGTGAAGAGCGCCTGCTCGTCGGAGACATAGTCGGGGATGTGGGTCAGACCGTTGTCGGCGTAGGGGACGCGGACGTACCCGGCCTGCCCCCCGTCGATCCTGCATCCCATCGCCCATCCTCCGGAGGGATCGGTGCAGTTGTTGACCCATCCGCGCCGGCAGAAGAAGCAGTGCCCGCAGAACGTCTCCACGTTGACGGCCACGCGGTCACCGGGTAAGAAACGCTCCACACCGGATCCGACGCTCTCGACGACGCCCACGAACTCGTGGCCGACTGTAATCCCCGGGACCGCCCTGGGGACCGCCCCGGCCCTGATGTGGAGGTCGCTGGTGCATATCGAGGCAGTGGTCACGCGCACCACCGCGTCGCCGGGGTCGACAACCTCCGGCTTCGACCTCTCCCTGACCTCGAACCTCCCGTTCTCCACGTAGACGACTGCTCTCATGCTCCCTTGGATGGGCGCATCGGCCTTCAAGCTGACGCACTCCGGCGCATCATGAGGTACGAGGCCATCCAGCTCACCAGGAGCCCGGCCGCACCGAGGTAGTTCCAGATGTTGTACGTCACGAGGGCCGAGACAACCTCGGAGCCGAACATCCCCTGGACCCATGCGGGCACCAGGTCCGTCACGGACTCGCCGATCAGAGACCCGCTCTGGATCCCGGTGTCGACGATGAACGACACGCATCCCGAGCTGATCCCGGTCAGCATGATCACCGTGAGGACCGCGAAGGTCATCTGGACGCCGATGAAGCCAATCCGGACGTCGAACCATGTCACTACGGCCATGACCGCGGACGACAGCGCGGACCAGACGATCACCATGGCCATGAACCCTCCAGGCACCGCCTCGGCACCTCTGCCCATCATCGCGTCCAGGCCGGACATCGAGGACACGGCGTCCCCGTCCACCAGCACCGCATCCACGGACACCCAGTCCATGAACAGCGGCATCAGCATCACTGCTATCCCCACGACCCACAGCACGATCAGTGCCAGGGACCTTCCGTCAGTGTCCGAACGCATCCCGTCACCGGGATCGAATCCACCCTTCGATTTATAAAGGAATTGAAGGTGCTCAAAGTACGGTGCGACGGCCGTCCTTCCAAAATAAAGACGGCATCGAAACACGTTTGGAACATCTTAATATAGAACCCCGTGTCTTATGGAGTTCAGCACGGTCGAGGACGGTGCCTTTTTCCATTCACTAGGAGATTGACCAATGACAGCCGAGGAGACTCTTAAAACCGGTACGACCACAATCGGAATAAAGCTCAAGGACGGGGTTATCCTTGCCTCCGACCAGAGGGCCACGATGGGCAACATCATCGCCCACAGCCACGTCCAGAAGGTCTACCAGCTGTCGGACAACATAGGCATGACCATCGCGGGAGTGGTGGGGGATGCCCAGCTCATGGTCCGCTACATGCAGAGCGAGATCTCCATCTACGCAATGAAGAAGGGTGCACCCATGTCCGTCAGCACCGCCGCGACCCTCGTCGCCAGCGTCATCCGCCAGGGATTCTACCTTGGACTCATCGTCGGCGGATACGACAAGACCGGCGGTCACGTGTTCAGCATAGACGGCGCCGGAGGATACATCGAGGACAACTACTGCTCCGTCGGATCCGGTTCCGACTTCGCCCTCGGTTCCCTGGAGGCCACCTTCAAGAAGGACATGACCAAGGAGGAGGGCATCAACGCCGCCATCACCGCCCTGAACTCCGCCAGGAGGAGGGACAACTGCACCGGCGACGGCATGCTCGTCTCGTACATCGGCCCGGACGGCTACGAGTCGCTCCCAGCCGAGGAGATCAAGTCAAGATGCGAAGCCCTCGGGTTCGCATTCCCCAACTGAGCCGGAAGGCTCCCAAACCGCTTCCAAACCACTTCCCTTCTGAATCTGTTCAGACCTAAATCAAAGCGGGATTTCAATGAATGTCGACAGACTGTTCGAGAACCTCACGGAAGAGGTCAAGAGGCACATGCCCCCGGACATAAAGATCAAGGAGATCAAGTTCGAGGGGCCGCTGGTGGTAGTCTACACCGACGACTACGACAAGGTATCCGCGAACGACTCCATCCCAAGGACCCTGGCGCAGAACATCCACCGCAGGGTGGACATCCGCCCCGACCCGTCCAACCTGGAGGACATCGCGAAGGTGGAGGAGAAGATCCGCTCGATGATCCCCGAGTCCGCCGAGATATTCGACATCAACTTCATCGAGGAGACCGGGGAGGCCCTGATCGAGGCCGTCAACCCCAACGAGGTCGTCGGGAAGGAGGGACAGCTCCTTGCCGACCTGAGGAAGGAGTCCGGATGGAACGTCAAGGTCATCCGCGCCCCGCCCATACCCTCCAAGACTGTCTCCGACGTCAGGGGGTACCTGAGGGCCAACCACGACGAGCGCCAGGAGATGCTCACCTACGTCGCCAGGAGGATCGCCAGGCCCAAGCTCGAGGGCGAGCAGTGGGTCAGGGTGACCGCCATGGGCGGGTTCAGGCAGGTCGGCAGGTCCGCATCCCTGCTCACCACCAGGGAGAGCAAGATCCTGATCGACTGCGGTCTGGACCCCAGCTCCGACGCCACCCCGTACTTCGCCATACCGGAGATACAGCCCCTGACCGACATCGACGCCGTGGTCATCACCCACGCCCACCTGGACCACTGCGGCACCCTCCCCGCCCTCTTCAAGTACGGCTACAAGGGACCGGTCTACTGCACCCCGCCCACCAGGGACCTGATGGCCCTGCTCCAGCTGGACAACATCAAGCTGGGGTTCGGCGAGAACAAGAAGACCCCCTACGAGGCCCAGCACGTCAGGCAGGAGATCCTCCACACGATCACCCTGAAGTACAACGAGACCACGGACATCGCCCCCGATGTGAGGCTCACGTTCCACAACGCCGGGCACATCCTGGGGTCCGCCATCGCCCACTTCCACATCGGCGACGGCCTCCACAACGTCGCCTTCTCCGGTGACACCAAGTACGAGAAGACCTGGCTCTTCAACCCCGCCACCAACAGGTTCCCCAGGCTCGAGACCCTCGTCATCGAGTCCACGTACGGCGGCCACAACGACGTCCAGCCCTCCAGGGCCGATGCGTCCGAGCAGCTCGGACAGTACCTGGTGCAGGCCTCCGAGCACGGCGGCAAGGTGCTGATCCCCGTCTTCGCCGTTGGGAGGTCCCAGGAGGTCATGCTCGTCATAGAGGAGCTCATGCGCAACGGCCGCATCCCCAAGATGCCCGTCTACCTCGACGGTATGATCTGGGAGGCCACCGCCATCCACACCGCGTACCCCGAGTACCTCAACAGCCAGCTCAGGACCCAGATATTCCAGCAGAACGAGAACCCGTTCCTGTCCCCCATCTTCAAGAGGGTCGAGACCGCCGACATGAGGGAGGAGATCTGCCACTCACCCGACCCGTGCATCGTGCTCGCCACCAGCGGTATGATGTCCGGAGGACCTGTCATGGAGTACTTCCGCGAGTGGGCGGACGACGAGAAGAACTGGCTCCTCTTCGTGGGATACCAGTCCGAGGGCAGCATAGGGAGGACCATCCAGAGGGGAAGGTCCGAGATCACCATGAACATGCGCGGCAAGCCCATCACCCTCAAGATCAAGATGCAGAGGGAGACCGTGGACGGATTCTCCGGTCACTCCGACAGGAAGCAGCTCATGAGGTACATCTCGTCCCTCGAGCCCAAGCCGGACAAGATCATCATCGGCCACGGGGAGGACAGGAAGTGCACCGACCTGGCCTCTTCCATCTACAAGAAGTACGGCATCGAGACCAAGGCCCCCCTGAACCTCGAGACCATAAGGCTCAGATGAGCCCCCTTCCCGCGGGCAACCGCGGGACCGTCCCTCCATCCGATGAAACGGATGAGGGAAAGGCGACGGCCCGTCCATCCGGGCCGTCTGTTTTCATCAGACGCTCTTCTTGCGCCTGCTGACCATCACAGCAATCACTGCGATGATGACGATCACGACCACGACGATCGCGATGTAGAGGATGGTGTTGTCGTCCCCTCCGCCGTCGGCATCGATCTCGAAGGGGTCTGAGGGCGTTCCGGTGAATTCACCCGTCTGCGGATCCTCATGGACCTGGGTGTAGTACTCGTTCGTTCCGTTCGCAAGGGTCTTGATACCCCTGTCCGCACTGACCGTGTTGTTGTCGATGTCCGCGATGAAGTTCTCCATCATCCACTTGGTTCCCTCGCCATCGGTGTTGTCCGACTGGAATATCCTTGCGCCGATGCTACCGCTTGTGGACTGTGCCGAATCGGAGTCCAGACCGATGTCGAGTTCCACATCCCTCATGGTGATGCTTCCTCCGTCGGTGTTGAAGTAGAAGCTGCTGATGGTACCGTCGACGGATGCCTTGAGGCTGTTCGTCTGGGCCGTCAGGACCGGCTGAGTGGACTGCATGGGCGAGGTCATAGTGACGCTCACGGACAGGTTCGCGTTCGAGAGCTCCATCTTACCCTGGGTACTGTCGAATGTGGCACCTCCGACCCTGATGGATGTCGCCCCGTCAGAGGTCAGCGTGATGCTGGTCTCGGACACGTCGGCGTCGAAGCTTCCTGACGCCTCTATGTCATTGATGTTGAGAGATGACGTTTCGTTGCCCGATATGACGTCGTACTCGAAATCTCCGACGGCGACCCTGGCGTCGATGTGCATGGATCCGACGAACGTGCCGGTCGTTATGCCGGACATATCGCCCTCGACGGAGAGGTTGAATTCCGCGGAGACGTCCCTCACGGAGATGGATCCGGTGGTACCGCCGATCTGGAGGCTGCCGACCGACGCGGACACGATGGCCGTCTGGGTGGTGGTCGCCTGATTCATCTCGATGTCGAGGGAGATGGCGCTGGCGGACAGTATGGTGGTCGTTCCGTCCCGGACTTCCACGCCACCTATGTCGATATGAGGGCCGTCCAGGAATGCCTGGATGCTTCCCTCGGAGGACTGGGAAATGGTGTAACCGAAGGTCATGTGGATGTCGGATGCGACCGTGGTGCTGGTGCCGGAATCGATACTGATCGATGCTATGCCGGCCTGGAGCTGCATTCCGTTGCTGAGTGATCCGGTGACATCCAGTCCTGAGATCGACATCGACTGGGTGTCGGCGGTGATATCCAGCGTCCCGGATGTTATGCTTATGGTCTCCCCGATGTTCACGGAGAGGGCGCCGTCCGAGGAGATGGTGACGCTGCCGACGATCTCCTGGGGCATGTCCATAATGGAGATGACGGATCCTTCCTCGAACACGAACTCGAAATTCTCGATGCTGAACTGGTTGGTTATTGTGAGAGTATCGCCTGCTTCGAAGGTGTGGGCACCGATACCTCCCATGTCGCCCTGAAGGGTCAGGTCTCCGGTGGCCGGGACACCGTCTGCGGCCTCCGCATCGTCCGAGGCGCTGACGGCGATCAGGGACGCCGAGAGCACGAGGGCGAGAGCGAGAGTAGCCAGTTTTATTCTGCTGTCCATCGTATCAACCCGCGACGCATGTCGCTGGAATATGAATCGACTGGTCTGCTTATAACTAAAGCGTTTGAAAATGGGCCGCCCCGAAGGGCGGCTGGAGTTTGATAATCACCAGTTGGTGGCCCTGAGCTCGAAGAAGGACTGGGCGTGCTTGCACACGGGGCAGACCGCGGGGGCCTCCTCTCCGATGTGGATGTATCCGCAGTTGCGGCACTTCCACATGACGACCTTGTCCTTCTTGAAGACGATTCCGTCCTCGATGTTCTTCAGGAGTGCTCTGTACCTCTCCTCGTGGTGGGCCTCGATCTCGCCGACCATGGTGAACAGCTTGGCGATCTCGGTGAATCCCTCGGCCTCCGCCTCCTTGGCGAAGTCGGCATACATGGTGGTGTGCTCGTAGTTCTCCCCGTCGGCGGCATCCTTCAGGTTCTCTACGGTCTTGGGGACCTTTCCGTCGTGGAGGGCCTTGAACCAGAGCTTGGCGTGCTCCTTCTCGTTCTCAGCGGTCTCCATGAAGATGTCGGCAATCTGCTCGTATCCCTCTTTCTTGGCCTGGGATGCGTAGTACCAGTACTTGTTCCTGGCCATCGACTCTCCGGCGAAGGCGGTCTGCAGGTTGGCTTCCGTTTTGGATCCTTTGAGTTCCATGTCGTAACCTCTATTGTAAGTGAGGGTCACCCATTATAAAAACATTGTTAACGCTGTTATTTTTTAACAAGGCCTAACATCGATTTAAATATCCGATGCCGGGGAATAATCCCCCTGGCGGGGCCCTCATTTCCTCTTGAAGATCCCGGACAGGGTCTTCTTGGGATTGCCGTCCTTGTCGAACTTCTCCCTCATGAGCTTGTCGTAGTTCTTCTTGACGAGGGCATCGTTGGGCTTCATCCCCAGCAGGATCTCCAGCTCCTCCTTGGCCTTGGGGTAGTCCTTGATGTCGTTGAGCAGCAGTACCGAGTAGTTGAGATGGTACTCGTATTTGGAGGGGTCCATGGCGATGGCCTTCTCGTAGTACTCCTGAGCCTTCTTGAAGTCCGTCATCTGGTGGCGGAGGAACTTGGCGTACTCGTTATAGACCAGTGCGGAGGGGTCCGCCTCGATGAGCTGTCTGAACCTCTCGTCCGTCTCCTTGTTGTTCTTCTTGTCCTTGGAGAGGACGGTGATCAGGGCCTTGAGGGCGTCGGTGTTGTCCGGCTCCAGGTCCAGGATGATATCGAGCTGCATCATACCGTACTTCATGTCCTCGAGCTTGTGGATGATGATGTCGGCGAGTAGGAGCCTCGGCTTCGTGTTGTGGGGGTCCGTGGCGAGATACGCCTCCAGCGTGTCCACCGCCCCCTGGGGGTTGCCACTCTCCGCCTGCCTCTTGGCCTTGCTCATGGCCTCGTAAGCCGCGTCAGTCATGAACCCCGCAAGTGAATCAAGATATTTAGGGGATGGGCGGGAACCTTCCGCCGATGCGTCCAGGATAAATACTCAGGCGCGGATTCCACAGGCATGGGATGCAGGGATGCCGCCAAATCCTTCCTCGGGGGCCTTGTCCTGACCATCGTCCTGGTGGTCCTGGTGCCGGTCTTCGTGGACCAGTATGCCACGGGGTACCTGGAGGGTCTGATCGGGGACAGGTCCTTCCTGATGCTGTCCTCCGACGTTATAGTCAACCTACTGACGTGGCTCATAATCATAGGCTTCATGCTGCTGCTGGGGGCAGGAGGGATACTGAAAAAGTTCGGCATATTCGGCATAGTAGGGCTGGTGGTCGCGTACTGGCTGCTCGGCGACGTCACCGACGCCTTCATCCCTCTGGCCACGCTAGCGATAGTCCTGATCATCGGCAAGACCCTCGAGATCCGCAAACGGAAGAAGACGGGGAAGAAGTGAGCCCTCGATCGTTCCGACGTAGGAGGGACACCCTCCCCGCTCACTGTGCGCTTTTTATTTCGTATACCGATACGACTCGGAAGACGGTTCTGACGTCGGAAGACGGGCCGTCCGCCTTACGGCATACGGGTTAGGAACGAATCGATTCCCGAAGATGCATGAGGTCGGACAAGGCGTACGGACCGATTCGGTGTCGAAGGAGGAGGCGTGGGATGGTCAAGGGAATCTATCTGGTCAACAGGAGGAGGACAGACGTGGACAAGGAGGTCGGCGTCATGAGGTCCCTCCTGGGCATAGACGTGGAGTCGATGTTCTTCGAGGACATAGTCACGACAGTCGGCGATAATGACGATGATACGATGCTCCTCGCCGACGGAAAGCGCGTACCGCTCCCCGACTTCGTGTCCGTCAGGGCCTTCGGACTGGACGCGAACGAGTCCTACCGCCTGAAATCCGTCCTCCGCATGCTGGAGGGGAGAGGGGTGCTGTGTATCAACCCCGCAACATGCAAGGACATAACCTCAGACAAGCTGCTGACGTTCCAGGTCGCAAGCAGGGTCATCCCCGACGTGAGGATACCGAGGACGATGCTCGTGACCCCCGGCATGGACCCGAGGACCATCGGGGAAGGAATCGGATACCCGGTCGTCCTGAAGGTCCTCCACGGGGAGGGGGGCGCCGGGATCGTCCTGGCCGAGTCGGAGGCCGAACTCAAGAACCTGCTGAAGCTTGTCAACGGAGCCCCGTTCGGGGACCAGATCATCGCCCAGGAGGCCATCATGTCCTCTAAGGGCAGGGACCTGCGCCTCATCGTCCTCGGCGGACAAGTCGTCGACGCTTTGGTGCGCGTGAACCCGGGCAGCTTCACCTCCAACGTCCACCAGGGCGGACATGTCGAGGAGTTCGATCCCCCGCAGGAGCTGAAGGACGCCGCCGTCCGTTTCGCCGAGGCGATCGGCATGGTGATGGGTAGCGTCGACTTCCTGTTCGGCGAGAACGAGGGGGAGTTCTACCTCTGCGAGGCCAACTCGTCGGTCGGGCTGCCCTATCTGATGGACAGCACGAGGGGAGACGTGTCCAAGCGCTACCTGGACGGGATGAACAGGCTCCTGGAGTTGGTCCGTTGAGGCCGCACGACGAGATACTGTCGCTGGGCGACAGGGAGGCCCTTGCCCGCTGGGAGGCCATGTGCACCGACTGCAGAGGGACGCAGGAGGAAGTCCTGAAGGGGATACTCGCGGCGGCGGCCGACAGCGCCTACGGGCGGGAGCACGGATTCTCCGGGATCGGCACGATGGAGGAGTTCCGCAGAGCGGTGCCGATCAACGAGTTCGAGGACCTGGCCCCCTACATAGACCGCATGGCCGACGGTGAGGGGGACGTGCTCTTCCACGGCCCGACAGAGTACTTCATATCAACATCCGGTACCACCGGGAAGGCCAAGCTCATCCCTGAGGGAGAAGTCAGTAGGAACGCCAAGAACGCGGTGAACAAGATCAGGAACGCGTACATGACCGGGGACCTGATCCGGGTCATGACCGGGTCGGAGTCCGTCATGGGGATGCTGAGGTCGAAGGGCCTGGACCCCAGGATGTCCACGCCCAGGGATTTCGCCAACACGTTCCACTACTACTCGGTGACCTCCGCGATACCCGACAGGAGGACCGCCGGCGGGATAGGCGTCGGCTTCGCATCGGGCAAGACGTTCGAGTCATCCCCGTTCTCCAAGGGCCTGGCGTATCCCAGCGAGTTCATGGGCCTGGCCGACGGGGAGGCCACGATGTACCTCACGATGCTGTTCGCGCTGATGCACGACGATGTGATGGTTGTCACCTCCAACAACGCCGCCCGTCTGTACGCCAGGATAATCTACGCGCAGGAGCACGCGGAGGAGATCATCCGCGACATGAGGGACGGCACCATCAGGTCGGACCTCGCCCTCAGCGAATCTGAGCGCAGGACCGCCGAGGGACACATGTCCCCGCATCCCGAGAGGGCAGCGCAGCTGCAGGCCATACTGGACACCGACAGGGAGAACTTCACGCCCAGGACCTATTGGCCGAACCTGGTCTCCGCCAGGTTCTGGCTGTCCGGGTCCGTGGGGGTCAACGTGGCCAAGGTCAGGCCCCTGCTCCCGGAGGGGACGGTCTACTACGACATCGGATACGGCGCCAGCGAGGCCAAGGTCAACATCCCCCACCGCCCAGAATGCGGCTACGGCACGCTGGCCACGATGTCCGTGTTCTACGAGTTCATACCCGTCGGCGGAGGCGACGTGCTGACCGCCGACCAGCTCGAGGAGGGCGGAGAGTACGAGCTCCTCCTCACCAACTACGGAGGCCTCTACCGCTACATGATCCACGACATCGTGAAGGTCAGGGGCTTCGTGGGGGACACACCGGACATAGAGTTCGTCACGAAGTCCAGGGAGATCCTGAACATCGCACAGGAGAAGCTGCCGGCCCCCAGGGTCCTCGACCAGGTGATCTCCACCGCAGGCTCGATGGGGCTGACCGCCAGGCAGGTTCAGATCTACGAGAACGCCCCGGCGCAGCGCTACGACGTCTACGTCGAATCGGAGCCCGGCCACGGCCCTGTGGACACCACGGAATGGTCCTCGGTCCTGGACTCGGCGCTCAGGAGGTCGTTCGAACTCTACGACAGGAACCGCAAGCTCGGTTCCCTCAACGGTCCCGCCATCCACCTGATGAGAAGCGGATGGCAGGAGAGCCTCTACGACAGGCGCGAGTCCGAGGGGGCCCCGCGCTCGCAGGTCAAACTGGACACAAGGATAATGAACCCGCCCGATGACGATTGGATGTTGGACGAGGAGGAATCTGGATGAAGGGCATAATGATCACAGGGGACTACTCCCAGTTCATGAGGGAGTTCGAGATGACGAAGACGCTGTTCTCCAGCCAGGGGCTGGACGTGGACTTCGTCGACTACAACGACATCGAGGTGACGGCCATGGACACGTTCGACGGACGGATCCGGATCCGCGGCGAGATGGTCGAATGCCCGGACTTCGTGTTCATAATGACCACCGAGGAGCGCGAGACCTATCAGCTCAAGGCCGTGCTCCGCATGTTCGAGACCCTCGGAGTGGTGTGCGTCAACACCTACGACGCCGTGGAGAAGGCCGGCGACAAGCTCTACTCCTTCCAGATAGCGAAACAGGCGGTTCCCGGGATCAGGATCCCGGACACGATGCTCGTCGGACCGAACACCAGCCTGGACTCCATCGCCGAGAGGATCGGGTTCCCCCTGGTGATGAAGATCATGCACGGCTACCAGGGCCGCGGCGTGTGCCTGGTGAATGGCATGGGTGAGCTGAAGAGCATCCTGGACATGGTCATGGCGGCGCCGTTCGGCGACCAGATCATCGTGCAGAGGGCGATCCAGTCCTCCAAGGGCAGGGACCTGAGGGTGGTCGTCGGGGCCGGCGAGCTGGTGTACGCATTCGTCAGGCACAACGACGGGGACTTCAAGTCCAACCTCCACCAGGGAGGGTACATAGAGCCTTACCAGCCCCCGCAGGAGCTGGTGGAGCAGTCCATCAGGCTCGCCGACGCGTTCGGCCTGAAGACCGGGAGCATCGACTACCTGTTCGGCGAGAACGAGGGGGAGTTCTACCTCTGCGAGGTCAACTCCGTCCCCGGGATATCCTACGTGTTCAAGGCCCAGAAGGAGGGGGACGACGAGCTAGTCCGGCGCTTCTTCTCCATGCCGAAGAAGATCCTCCACAGGGAAGGCCTGATATGACCTCCGTCGCAGGGACGGCCCCCGCCTCGGCGGGAAAACGAATGGGGGAAGGCAGCGGGTGAGGCGTTTCCTGAAGGACTACGTGGTCCCGTACTGGAAGCAGATACTGGTCCTGCTCGTGTTCGTGGTGCTCCAGGTGTACCTGCAGCTCCAGGTCCTCTCGGAGACCCATGCAATCCTCAACGGAGGAGTCGCCAACCAGGATATGGGGTTCATCAAGGACGCGGGGGTCAGGATGATCCTCATGACGCTGGTGTACGGACTGTCCATAGTCCTGGTGTCGTACCTCAGCGCGTACCTCAGCGCCAGCGTCACATGCGACGTCCGCAGGGACCTGTTCAAGAGGATCATGACCTTCTCGCAGAAGGACTTCAGCAGGTTCGGGGGGTCCACGCTGATGACCCGCCTGACCGCGGACACCACACGCATCCAAATCTTCATGCTCAACGCCCTGAGGAACGCCCTTCTGGTGCCTATCGTGATCGTGGCCCTTGTCATCGCCGCCGCCATGATCAACCTGACCCTCTGCGCGGTCCTCGTGGTGGCATTCGTGGTGACCATCTCCATGATGGTCGTGAAGAGCCGCCAGAGCATGCCGATGTTCAACGAGGTCCAGGAGGAGCTGGACACGTTGAACACTCTAGTGAAGGAGAAGGCGGAGGGCGCACGCACCATCAGGGCCTTCGGGAGGCAGCAGTACGAGATCGAGAGGTTCAACGACCTCAACGAGGAGTTCCGCAAGGACTCCACGAGAGCCGCCCTGAAGATCTGCTACCTGACGCCCATCGCGCTGATGGTCATGAACCTGGCCGTGCTGCTGATCTACTACCTCGGCTCGGTGGAGCTCCAGGAGAGGCTCATCACGATATCGGACATGATCCTCTTCTTCCAGTACGTCACCTACTTCATCAGCTGCCTGGCGATCGTCCCGTTCATCGTCACCACGCTGCCAAAGACCGTCGTCTCCACCGCCAGGCTGGAGGAGGTCATCTACTACGACCCCACCGTCGTGAACGACCCCAAGGGCGTCTCGCCCTCGGCGGACTGCGACGAGGCGATCGTCTTCGAGGACGTGTCCTACGGGTACGCAGGGGCGGCGAAGGACGCCGTGTCGGACGTGGACATCACGATAAGGAAGGGCACCACCACGGCCATAATCGGCGCCACCGGCTCCGGCAAGAGCACGCTGGTGCAGATGGTGCCCAGGCTCTTCGACCCCACCGGCGGCAGGGTGCTGTTCGGAGGCGTGGACGTCAGGGACATGGACATAGGGGAGCTGAGGTCCAGGATAGCCTACGCCAGTCAGCGCACCATGGTCCTGGAGGACACCGTGTACGCCAACGTGGCCATGGGGGCCGACGTGCCCAGGGAGGACGTGGAGGCGGCCTGCAGGCTCACGATGTTCTCCGAGGTCCTGGAGAGGATGCCCGACGGTCTGGACACCGTGATGGCCAGAGGTGGCATGAACGTCTCCGGGGGCCAGAAGCAGAGGCTGTCCCTGGCCAGAACCATCTGCAGGGATGCGGACGTGTACGTCTTCGACGACTGCTTCTCCGCCCTGGACGCCAAGACGGAGAGGACCGTCAGGGAGAACATACGCGAGCGCCTGGCGGGAAAGACCGTCATAATGGTCGCGCAGAAGATCAGCACCATACGCGATGCGGACAGCATCGTGGTCATGGACAAGGGCCGCGTAGTCCAGCAGGGGACCCACGAGGAGCTGCTGGAGACCTGCGAGATATACCGCGAGATCCACGCCACCCAGTCCTATGCAGGGGGTGGGGAGTGATGGCACGCGGCAAGAGGGGCTCCCTCAGGAGGCTCGGCGGATACATGGCGAAGGACCGCAGGCTGGCCATCATCGCGGTGGTCGTCATGGTCCTCGGCAGCATGGCCCTGGCCTTCGCGCCCAAGCTGGCAGGGAACCTGATCGACATGCTTACGGAGTATGTCACCGGCGGGTACGCCCACCTTGACGACGGCTTCCTGACGCTGATCGCCGTCATCGCCGGGCTGTACGTGTTCGGCTACTGCGCCACGATGGTATCCAACAGGAACATGATCATCGTGTCGAGGAACGCCACCCAGAGGATGAGGCGCAACCTGCACAACAAGCTGAACCGCGTCCCGATCAGGTTCCTTGACACGCATCCCTCGGGGGACATATCCTCGCGCCTGACCAACGACCTCACCACGGTGGAGTCGCTGCTGGAGAGCGACCTGCTCACCCTGATCGTACAGGTGCTCCTGATCGTCCTGATCCTGATCATGATGTTCATCGTCAACCCTGCGCTGGCTATCATCTACATCGTCCTGATGCCGGTCTCGTTCCTGATGATCCGGTACATCACCAGGAAGACGAAGAAGGGGTTCAAGCTCCAGCAGAGCACCGTCGGGGAGCTGAACGGGTTCATGGGCGACGTCCTGAACAACCACACCCTGGTGAAGGCCTACGGCATGGAGGACGTGTCCGAGGAGAGGTTCTCGGAGATCAACGGCAGGTTCCACAGGGCGTACGTCAGATCGAAGTTCGCATCCGGGTTCATCATGCCGCTGACCCTGATAATCAACAACATCGGCTACATCTGCGTCTCGATCTTCGGTGCGTACATGATCATCGAGGGCACGCTCACCCTCGGAGGCTTCACGGCCTTCCTGCTCTACGGGCAGATGCTGAGCGGCCCGCTGCAGTCGGCCTCGTCAAACATGAACCAGGTGCAGTCGGGGATGGCCGCCGTGGAGAGGCTTTTCGAGATACTGGACGAGGACGAGGAACCGGACGAGAGCGGGCTCCCCGGATTGGACGTCTCGAAGGTCGAGGGAGGAGTGGCGTTCCGCGACGTCACCTTCGGGTACGTCCCGGAGAGGACCCTGTTCAGGGACGTGTCGTTCGATGTCGAGCCCGGTTCCGTCGTGGCCATAGTCGGACCCTCCGGGGCCGGGAAGACCACGGTCATCAACCTGCTGATGAGGTTCTACGAGATATACGGCGGCACCATCTCCGTCGACGGCGCGGACACCCGCGGCATCAACCGCGACGCCCTCAGGAAGGCGTTCGGCATGGTGCTCCAGGACTCCTGGGTCTTCGAGGGGACCATCGCCGACAACATAGCCTACGGCAGGATGGGGGCCACCCGCGAGGAGATCGTGGAGGCGGCGAGAACCGTTGGATGCGACTCCATCATAGACGTCCTGCCGGACGGATACGACACCTACATAAGCGAGGAGAACTCGCAGCTCTCCGTCGGGGAGATGCAGCTCCTGATCCTCGCCCGCGCAGTCCTGGCGGACCCGCGGATACTGATCCTGGACGAGGCGACGTCCAACATGGACACCAGGACCGAGGCCCTGGTGACGAAGGCCATGGAGAGGATGATGGAGGGGAGGACCACGTTCATCATCGCCCACAGGCTGTTCACCATCCGCAACGCCGACAAAATCATTTTCATGAAGGACGGGGACATCAAGGAGGTCGGCTCGCACGACCAGCTCATGGAGCTCGACGGCCTCTACGCGGACATGTACCGCAGCATGTCATCGCCCTGAACGCTTAGGAGGGAGACCTATGGAGATAATAGAGAGCAAGGAAGGAAACAGGACCGTACTCAGGATCGTCGGGAGGCTCGACACCACCACCGCGCCGGATCTGGACTCGTACATCAGGTCGAACCAGGTCGCCGACGGGCTCGTCCTGGACCTGTCGGAGCTGGAGTACATCTCGAGCGCCGGCCTGAGGGTCCTGCTGGCCGCGAACAAGCTCATGGTGAACCGCGGCGGGATGTCCGTGAGGAACGTCCAGGACATGGTGATGGAGGTCCTCGAGGCCACCGGGTTCACCGACGTCCTAACCATGGAGTGAGGTGCGCCGATGGACATCGACCCGTCCAAGCTCACCCCCATGGGACAGCTGAACCTGAAGAACTACATGGAGGGGAAGGCGGTCCTCGAGAAGCTCGAGGAGATGACGAAGGACCCGATGAGGTACAACACCGAGGTCCTGATGAAGATCCTCAGGGACAACAAGGACACCGAGTACGGACGCAAGTACGGCTTCGCCGACATCCACTCCATCGAGGAGTACCAAAAGCGCGTCCCCATAACGATGTACGACGACTACGCGGGGTACATCTACCAGATGACCGAGGAGGGGAAGACAGACCTCATCACCTCGTACCACGTGGGGCACTACGCCAAGTCCTCCGGCACCATGGGGAACCCGAAGAGGATCCCCGTGTCCGACGAGTCGGTAGCCATACTGGACAGGTACAACCAGCAGGTCCGCACGGCAATCCAATGCGAGGCCCTTGGGCTGGGATGGATCGAGCCGCCGGTCATCAACCTCATCGAGGCCCCCATGACCACCCTCAAGAACGGGGCCACCTACGGGGCCATCTCCGGGAGGATCGTCCTGTCCCTGGGCGAGCACCTGAAGCTCTTCATGACCTCCCCCCAGGAGGCCCTGGTCCCGGACCCGAAGACCAACACCCGCTACCTGCACGCGAGGTTCGCCCTGATGAACAGGGACGTCACCATGGTTGTGTGCAGCTACATCAGCCTGACCCTGGAGATCATGCAGTACATCGAGAAGGAGTGGCGCATGCTTGTCAGGGACATCGAGGAGGGCACCATCGACGAGAGCATCAAGATGCCCGACGAGGTCAGGAGGAGCCTGGAGGCGAAGGTCGAGCCCATGCCCGAGAGGGCCGCCGAGCTCAGGGCGATATTCGAGAAGGGCTTCGACGAGCCCGTCATGCCCAGGATCTGGCCGAACATGGTCATCATAGTCGGAATCTCCACGGGAGGATTCGCCGACTACCTCAGGAGACTCAAGGAGAAGTATGCGGGCGAAGGGTTCAGGTACCTGTTCCCTGGGGTCACCGCTTCCGAGGGGCTGTTCACCAACCCCCTGGCGATGGACGACGTCAACGCCATCGTGGTGCCGGACAGCATGTTCTACGAGTTCATCCCCGTGGACACGGGCGACCCCGCCGACATAGTCACCATGGACAAGCTGGAGGTCGGCAGGCTTTACGAGATCGTCGCCACCAACTTCTCGGGATTCTACCGTTACAGGATGAGGGACGCCCTCAAGGTGACCGGCATGCACAACAGCACGCCGCTCATGGAGTTCCAGTACAGGATCGACCAGTGCCTCGACATGACCGGGGAGAAGACCACCGAGGTCGCCCTCAGGGAGGCCCTGGAGAGGACCGAGAGGAGCCTGGGCTTCGACGTCATAGACTTCTCCGCCTACCCCGACGCGTCCGGCGACCCACTGAGGTACGTCTACCTCCTGGAGCCGGACGGAATGCCCGAGGGGCTCACCCGCGAGGAGATCGCCGAGGAGCTGAACCGCAACCT
The DNA here is from genome assembly GCA_944320485.1 of Candidatus Methanomethylophilaceae archaeon. Classification (GTDB taxonomy): domain Archaea; phylum Thermoplasmatota; class Thermoplasmata; order Methanomassiliicoccales; family Methanomethylophilaceae; genus Methanoprimaticola. The sequence goes on along the minus strand of CALUHQ010000026.1, from coordinate 13,350 downwards.
CTGCGACACGAACCCCCAGTACGGATACAAGTTCGAGAAGGGCATATTCGGGAGACTGGACGTCAAGTACGTCCAGCCGGAGACATACCTCCTGTACAGGGACCTGGCCATCTCCAAGGGGACGGCGTCGTCGCAGCTCAAGCCGCCGCACATCCTCAACAACGAGATGCAGAGGAGGTTCTTCCTGGCGCTCCTGGAAGAAGGACAGTAAACCCTTCGGGACCCCTTTTCCCGTCCCCTGACGAGGGCGGAAACAACTTCCCATATCATCATTTTCAATGGTTAATACAAGATAATTTCCGACATTACGATAAAGGTATCAGTTTAGTTTATATACTAGAAGTTAATCCCTGGTTCCAGCAGGGAAGTCCCGGCTTTGTAGCCGACCCATCTTTCCTCCTTTACCAATCTTAACAATCAAGATCGTCGGACCTGGAGACTCCCCTGCTCTTGCCTTCTCTGAACTTCTCACATACCTGTTCGCACACCGGTGTCTCGAAATTGTTGACGTAGAGGCCCGCGTACACCGCTGTCGTGGCGAAAAGCGGCACCAGGAACGAAATGTAGTTCTTTACAATCTCAAGGGCGTTGGTCCCCAGGTACACTGAGAGGACGAACATCATCATGAACACACCCAGTGCCATGAACGTGGTGAACAGCCTCCTCCTGGCGCCTATCCACAGGAAGTAGTCGCGCGGGGCCCTGGACTTCACCTTGGCACCCACCGTCTTGACCACCATCCACGGGATGACCAGTGCGGGCGTGAACATGGACAGCATCAGCGTGACGGCGAGCATCGTGTAGCTTCCCAGCTCCTCTATCAGGAGCGGGTTCACGAACAGGTATGACGAGACGAGGAGACCGAGGATGAAGAGGTACGCCCAGAGGCTGAACGCTGAGGCGAAGTGGAACGTGTGCTGGTCTCTCTCCGGCTCCAGGACCACATCCTCCACGTCTATGATGTCCGGGACCATGAAGAACCTCTCGGCCTTGCCGCGCTCCCCCGTGCCGACCCTCGACTGCATCGTCAGGAACACGCGGGCCACGTACTGGCGCATGTAGGCGCATATCACGCTGAGCACGCCGATGGATGTGAAGTAGACCAGGGCGAGGGTGGCACCGAACCCGATGATGAACTGCAGCACGTCGTTGAGGTGCAAGCCGAACACCTCCACCATATCGTAGATGGCCTCGGCGTAGTACACCTGCCCCATGACGATCCCGGAGATCCACATGAAGCTCGTCATGACGACCGCGATAGCGAACATGACCCAGTTGTTGAAGACCCCCCGATCCATCATTATCAGGCAAGGGACCCCGAGTATGGCGAAGCATGACACGAAGACAAGGCAGAGAAGCTCAATCATCTTGGAGAAGGTGAACTCACCGACGTACAGGTAGCCGATGAGCCAGATCACCAGGCACATCCCTATGAAGTACGGGAACACCCGGATGATGCGCTGGTCCCTGTCCGGGACGGACCTGATGGAGTCCCTCTTGGGCGGCAGCCTCTCGGCGACCTGATCCACCTTCTCGTTGATGTCCTCCATCTTCTCGGAGAGCCAGCGCCTGCGCATGTTGTGGTCTAAAGCGACCATATGATAAAAGGGCGACACATGGGAACAGCACAATCTAGGCGGATTCCCCACCATCTTATTATCTGGATAACCCCATGGCCCCGGCATGGCAGAGCACAGCGGTCTGAAGAACCGCGGATACACGGCGGCCGACGTCGAAGACCGTCGCAAGGCGGCCGAGGAGTTCACAGGCGCTTCGCTGGAGACCGTATCGAAATACGGTTTCGATCCCCAGACCGCTTCTAAGAACATCGAGAACATGATCGGTACCACCCAGATCCCCCTCGGATACGCCGGGCCCGTGAGGATCTCCGGCGAATACGCCGACGGGGAGTTCCTGGTCCCGCTCGCCACCACCGAGGGGGCCCTGGTGGCATCCATCTCGCGCGGGATGTCCGTGATCAACTCGGGCGGCGGTGCCAGGACCATGGTCTGCGCCGACGCCATGACCCGCGCCCCCGTCCTCCGCGTGGAGGGCATCGAGCACTCGAAGAGGGTCATCGACTGGATAGACTCCAACAAGGCCGCCATCGACGAGGCGGTGGCCGAGACCACCAGCCACGGGAGGCTCGTGAGGATCGACAAGTACCCCGACGGCAGGAGCCTGTACCTCAGGTTCGCTTTCGAGACGGGGGACGCCATGGGCATGAACATGGCGACCATAGCGTCGGAATCCGTATGCAGGCTCATCGAGAAGGAGACCGGAGCCGTGATGGTGTCCGTCTCCGGGAACATGTGCTCGGACAAGAAGCCCGCGGCGATCAACATGATCAACGGCCGCGGGAAGACCGTCGTGGCGGAGGCCCTGATCCCCAAGGACGTGGTGGAGCAGAGGCTGCACACCACATCCGCCGCCGTCCAGGAGACCAACTACAGGAAGAACCTCATGGGGAGCTCGCTCGCCGGGACCCTGGGGGCCAACGCCCACGCGGCGAACATGGTGGCCGCCCTCTACATCGCCACCGGACAGGACCCTGCACAGGTCGTCGGAGGGAGCATGTCGGTCACATCCTGCGAGGACGTCGGCGGCGACCTGTACATCTCCGTCAGGATGCCCACCGTCGAGGTAGGAACCGTCGGCGGAGGGACCAGGCTGCCCTGCCAGAGGGAGGCCCTCTCCATGATCGGCTGCCTCGGCGAGGGTAAGGCCAGGAAGCTGGCCGAGATCGTGGCGGTCACGGTCCTGGCCGGGGAGCTCTCAACGCTGGCCGCACAGGCGGCAGGACAGCTGGGCAGCGCACACGCGGCCCTCGGCAGATGAGCCGGGAGGGGCACTCCCCCTCCGCTGGCACTTCCCCGTCCTTTCCCTGACAAGCTCGGGACCGTATGTATGCCGGGTCCCGATGCGTAACATCCGATTCCCAGCGGAGTCACGCGCACGCGTGCGTTTATTATAGGGAATCCCCGATTCGGGCTTCATGCCTTTGATCAACTTCAAGTACAGTGACCTGTGCGACCTCCTGGGTGAGAAGGTCCCCCAGGAGACCCTCGTGGAGAGGATCCCCATGATCGGTGCCGACATGCACGACACCGAGCCCGGGTGCGACGACATGGGCGTCGAGTTCTTCCCGGACCGTCCGGACCTCTACAGCGTGGAGGGGTTGGCAAGGGCGATGCGCGCGTTCCTGGACATCGAGCCCGGGATGAGGAAGTACGATGTCGGCAGGTCCGGCGTCGAGGTCACGGTCGACCAGAGCGTCAAGTCCGTCAGGCCGTGGTTCCTCTGCGGGATCGTCAGGGACGTCGAGGTCACCGACGAGTTCCTGAGGTCGCTGATGGAGCTCCAGGAGAAGCTCCACATCACCATCGGGAGGAAGAGGAGCAAGCTGGCAATAGGCATACACGACCTGAGCAAGGTCGAACCCCCTTTCACCTACAGGCTCGCCGACCCGCACTCCGTCAGGTTCGTCCCCCTCGCCATGGACGAGGAGATGGACCTGGAGGAGATCCTGACCAAGAACGAGAAGGGCAGGGCCTACGCGCACCTCCTGGACGGCTACACCGGATACCCCGTCATCCAGGACAGGGACGGGTCCGTGCTATCATTCCCCCCTATCATCAACGGCGTGCTGACGACCGTCACCGTCGGCAGGCACGACCTGTTCGTCGACGTCACCGGCAACGACTACAAGGCCGTCAAGGGCGCCCTGGACATCGTCTGCACCGCACTGGCGGAGCGTGGCGGCAGGATCGAGAGCGTCACCATGCACGACGGCGACAGGACGTTCGAGTCGCCCGACCTCACACCCTCCGTCAGGAGGTTCTCCGCATCCGCCTGCGACAGGTTCCTCGGCACCGAGCTCGGGCCGGAGGGCATGGTCGAGTGCCTCCGCAGGATGGGTATGGACGCGTCCGCGGAAGGCGACGAGGTCACCGCCGTGATCCCCTCCGTCAGGCTCGACATCATGCACGACGTCGACCTGTACGAGGACGTGGCCACCGGCTACGGGTTCGAGAGGTTCGGAGGCCCGTACAGCCTCGTTCAGACCGCCGGTTCCAGCCTCCCCGTGACCGTCTTCATGGAGAGCCTCAGGGACATCATGATCGGCCTGGGGTACACCGAGGTCACCACCCTGACCCTGAGCAACCCGCAGGACGAGTTCGTCATCTCCGGACTCCCGGAGATAGACGTCGTCAAGGTGCTGAACCCCATCACCGAGGACCACACCTGTCTGAGAGCCTATCTGATGCCCAGCCTCGTGAAGATCCTGAGGCACAACAAGCACAGGGACCTGCCCCAGAGGATATTCGAGGTCGGATACGTCGTCAGGGACGGACACACCAGGCCGCGCCTCTGCGCCATGGCGACAGCGTCCAAGACGTCGTTCACGGAGATCAAGTCCCTCACCGAGTCCGTGCTCAGGGAGATCGCCATCGACTGCACCCTCGATGCCTGCGACATCCCCACCTTCGTCCCCGGCAGGGGCGCGAGGGTCATGTTCGACGGCAAAGAGGTCGGGATCTTCGGGGAGATGTCCCCTGCGGTCGTGGTCGGATACGAGATCACGCACCCCATCATATTCATGGAGCTGGACCTCGAGCCCATCATGGCCGAGAAGAGGGGCACGCTGTTCTGAGGTGTTGGCATGGAGGTCGGAGACACATTCCCTGATTTCGTTCTGAAGGATGAGAACGGAGAGGAGTTCGACAGCAGGATGCTCCAGGGCATCCGCTACGTGATCTACTTCTACCCCAAGGACAACACGCCCGGCTGCACCAAGGAGGCGGTGGAGTTCACCGCCAACGTGCCCAAGCTGATGATGCGCAACGTCCCCGTCATCGGGGTGAGCAAGGACTCCACCGAGTCCCACAGGAAGTTCATCGACAAGCAGCAGCTGAAGGTCAAGCTGCTGAGCGACCCTGACCACGTCCTGATGGAGAAGGTCGGAGCCTGGGGAACCAAGGTCTCGTACGGAAAGGAGACGGTGGGCACCATCAGGTCTACCTTCCTCGTCGGCAAGGACGGGAGGGTCGAGGGCGCCTGGCGCAACGTGAAGGTGGCCGGCCATGCCGACAAGGTCACAGAGTGCGCCCTCTCCCACGCCAAGAAGGTGGAGTGAGAGCATGGGGGCGGGAAGCCCCCTTCCCCTTTTTCATCGGTCCCCGTCCATCCTTATAACCCCTCAATCCGATTCGTCAATGGTGATCCGACGACCATCAGATACGAATCAAAGGAGCGCTGTCTGGCGGTGTTCGACGGCGAGGTACCCGACAGGGCCCCCGTCTGCGACTTCGGCAACGGCGCGATGCTCGGTTACACCGGGCGCACACTCAACGAATGCAGGGAGAGCACCGAAGTCATCAAGGAGGTCATGTCCAAGTGGGTCGCCGACACGGGCGCCGACCTGTTCTTCGGACCGATCGAGACCAAGGGGATCTTCATGGACCTGCCGGACGTGAGGATCAAGCTCCCCGAGAACGACCAGGGCTCCCTGAAGGGCGCATACTTCAGGTCCGCCGAGGACGTCGACAGCAAGCCCCTGTACGACCCGTTGGATCCGGCGGAGTGCCCCAACTTCCACAGGTACGTGATAGACGCACTCAAGGCCACCCACGAGGCCTGCCCGGAGGTCATGACACCCGCCTGGTGCGAAGGGGTGCTCACGACGACCGGTTTCCTCAGAGGCGCCGAGGACCTTCTGATGCTCATGCTGATGGAGCCAGACGAGGCCAGGCGCGTCATCGCCAGGGGAGCCGACTTCTCCAGGGACATCGTGTCCGCCGAGCTGGAGGAGTTCGATGCCGACTACGTGGTCTACACCGACCCGGTGTCATCCGCCAGCATGATCGACGCCGACATGTTCAGGACGTTCAACAGGGACCTCCTGCACCGCAACATAACCTACTGGAAGGAGAGGTACGGGGTGCCCACGATGCTCCACATCTGCGGGAACACCGAACCGATGCTGGACGACCTGGCGGCCACCGGCGCGGCCGCCATGAGCCTGGACCACGCCGTGGACCTGAGGAGGGCCAAGGAGAGGTTCGCCGGCAGGATGGCGGTCATGGGCAACATCGACCCCGTGTCCATCATGATGAGGGGCGGACCCGATGACGTGAGGCGCGTGGCGCAGAAGTGCTTCGACGACGCCGGCGAGGGCGGCGGCTTCATCTTCGGAGCAGGATGCGCCGAACCGAACGGCACACCCATCGAGAACGTCCGCGCTATGGTGGAGACCTCGATGGCCAACCCCTATGACTGAACCAGGCGGAGCCTCGGCCCCGTCTCACCCCTTCTTCGAGAGAGCCCTGTCCATCTCGCGGAGCACGTCGCCGGCATCGGCTATGAGACTGAGGTCGGCGAACCCGTGGATGGGCGCATCCGGGTCGCTGTTCACGGCGATCACCCTCTTGGCCCCCGACATCCCTGTGCGGTGCTGAACCGCACCTGATATCCCGAACGCGATGTACAGCTCCGGTGCCACGTTGCGGCCTGACATGCCGACCTGGCGGGACCTGGGCATCCATCCCCTCTCGACCAAAGATCTAGAACATGAGACCATGCCGCCGACCTTGGACGCGACGGACTCCGCCACATCGATCAGCGAGCGATCGCGGATCCCGTCGCCCAGGGAGATCAGGATGCGGGCGTCGCGGATGTCCTCCGACGACTCGGCCACCTTTTCATCTGAAAGGATCCCGGATTCGCAGTCGGGCTCGTACTGCCAGTAGATCGCCGTCCCGACCCCCTCCTCGACCGGAGGTCTAGGGAACGTGCCCTGACGCACCGTGGCCATCTGGGGGAACTTGGAGCACTCTATGTCGGCGGTGAGGTTGCCCCCGAAGGCGGGACGGGTCATGACCATCCTCCTCCTGTCCGCGGTCAGGCCCGTGCAGTCCGCGGTCAGGCCGGTGCCGAGTACGGCGGCCAGACGCGGAGCGAGCTCCCTTCCGCGCGACGTGGCGCCCATGAGGATGGTCGCTGGCTCGATCCTGCGGACCAGCGATGCCATGCAATCGGCGTAAGGCTCGGGACGGTAGGTCTCCATCCCCTTGCCGCGGACATGGTACAGGGTGTCGACGCCGTATCCGAACAGCTGGGGATACAGAGGCTTGACCTCGAGTCCGCCGAACACCACCGCGAACACGCGGCCGTCGCTGAGCTTCCTGGCGGCCCCGAGGAGCTCCGCGCTGACGGCGGCGACCTCCGGACCGTCCGGCCCTTGGACGGTCTCCACCCACACCAGGATGCCGTCCGCCGTGGACTGGTTGAGGTTGTACGCTGCCAGCATGCCGGGAGGGAGCCTGTCCGGGTCGTCCGACCCGCATGTGGAACATGTGGAGCAAGAACCGCCTTCGCAACCGCTCATCTCAGCGCCTCCAGCTCGTCGATGATGAACCCGGCGCCCTTCGCGGGGTCCCTGATCTCCACCTTCCTGTTCCTGCGGGCGCTGGTGACCGTCCTCGTCGAGACGATCCTCGTCAGCGACCCCTTGAGACCCACCGAGTAGAGTCCGAGGCCCAGGGCGACCCTGTCGAGCCTCACGATCTCCTTCGACTCCGCATCCAGACGGTCCTGGATGCTCGGGAAGACGCCGTTAGGGTCGACCGATCCGAACGACACGACGGAGCCCTCGGGTACACGGACCCTCCTGACCATGTCCCCGTAGTCCTGGACCGCCAAGATACCGTCATCGTCCGATTCCAGGGAATCCACATATGCGAACTGCCTGACCCCCATTAGCCCGGCGACCTCGTACGGCACCTGCCCGGTGTCGCCGTCTATGGCCTGCCTGCCGAAGATGTAGAGGGACGCCCCCGGCTCGAACTTCCCTATGAACGCGGTCAAAACCCTCGCCGTCGCCCAGACGTCCGCCCCTGCGAAGGCGGGGTCGGTCAGCAGGTAGGCCCTGTCCGCCCCCAGCTGGAGACAGCGTCTCAGGGCCGCCTCGGCCTGCGGGGGGCCCATGGTGAACACCACGAGCTCATCACCATCGTCCATGATACCCCTTATCTTCACGAGGGCGTACTCGTCGTACGGGTTGAGGACCGACGGGACCCCCGCCCTGACGAGGGACCCGTTCTCATCCACCGACATCTCCATCGTGTCGGGGACCTGCTTGACAGCGACGACGTACCTCATCTCGATCCCCCTGTGATGTTGCCGCGGCAGAGGATGTCCTTGGGGTCGAGGATGGCCTTGATCCTGCGGATCTGCTCCACCCCCTCCCTTCCGTACATCAGCTCCATGTACCGGGTCTTGATCTTTCCTATGCCGTGCTCTGCGCTCGGGGAACCGCCCAGATCCACCGCCCTGCGGGCGAACCGGTCGTACACCTCCTGCGCCTTCTCGAAGTCCTCCATCGACTTCAGGATGATCTCCACGTGCGGATGGTTGTTCCCGATGTGGCCGAACACGACGTACTCCAGCCCTGCGGAGTCCAGCTCGGACCTGTAGTAATCCATCATCTCGTCGGCCGCATCGTCGGGAACGGACATGTCGGTGCCCATCTTGTGGATGCCGGGCATCTCTCCCTTCAGCGATGCGACGTACTCGAACACCGAGCGCGGGATGGAATGCCTGAGCTCCCTCATCCTGGCGCGGCCCTGGTCGTCGTCGGCGCACCACGATTCGGACAGCGACGAGCCGTGGCGGGACGCAATCTCGCCCACCCTCTCGAAGCGGGCGCGCATGTCGCCCGTGACGGCCATGTCGAAGAACAACGCCGAACCGGCATCGTCGGGTATCCGCGGGACCCTGATCATCGCCGGGTCCGAGGCCATCACCCCGCGAACCAGGTCCAGGGACCTCCCGTCCATGTACTCCAGGAACTCGGGGTCGATGAGGTCGTCCCCCCTGAACTCGCGGACCGCCGCCAGGCAGTCCCCGTCGGTGGGGAAGTAGAGTATGCTGGAGACCAGCGGATGCCAGGGGGCGATGTAGACGTCCGCCTCGGCTATTATCCCGAAGATCCCCTCGGACCCGACGAACATGTCTATGAGGTCCATGTCGCTGTGGAACATGGGTCCCGCGGCGTTCTTGACATCGGTGTTGAAGTCGTACGACGGGATCTCGAAGGAGTAGAACGAGCGACCCGCCGGGAAGCTCATGCGCCTCCCCTCGGCCCTGTAGTCGCCCCTCTTGAAGTCGACGAACTGCCCGTCGGGCATGACGACCATCAGCCTCCTCACCCAGTCGCGGGTGGGCCCGTACCTGTAGGTCCTGGGGCCGGAGGCGTTGCATGCTATGTTCCCGCCGATAGACCCGTTCATCTCGGTCGGGTCGACGGGATAGAAATAGGGGACCGGTTCGGCCGCCAGCGCGGCGCCGGCGCCTTCCGTCACATCGGTGAGCGAAGAGAAGTCCCCGGTGCGAAGGACCCTGTTGATCTCCTCGATGGTGGTGCACGGGAGGACACGGACGAAGTAGCCCCTGTCGTCCCTACCTATCCCGATGACGCCCGACATCCTCTCAAGGGATATCACGTCGCCCTCCAGCGGGACGCATCCCCCGCAGACGCCGGTGCGCATGGCGCTCACCGTCACGGGGTTCCCCTTGGAGTTGTTTATGCGCATGGCCTCCCTCAGCTCGGACTCGTCCACGGGGATGATCACATGCTCCCCCTTGCCGGTCATCTTGGACTCGTCGGTGAGGTACTTGGAATCGCTCCTGATCCTCTGCCTGTAGAACATCTCTCTCACTCATCCCAGATCCGCGGGATCATCGCCGCCGTGACCGACTGCTCGGTCAGGGACTTCCTGTCTATGAGGCCCTTGCTCAGGAGGCCGACGGCACCCTGGCCCTTTCCGATGTCGCTGTCGCCGTAGACCTCGTGGACGGCGTCCCCCACGGTCATGCCCCCTCTGACCAGCTCGGCTATGCGGTCGGGGTACCTGAACCCGGAACCCTGGCCGTAGGTCTCCCTGCCGTCGCGGCTGACTATGGAGCAGTGCTGTATGTCGTAGAGGCCGTCCAGCATCTCGAACACCCCCGCCTCGATCCCGACGGCCATGTCGTGGTCGCCGAGGGCGGCCCTGGCCCTGTTGAGGGAGCCCTGGTGGGTCTGGTCGCCGAAGGGCTGCGGAGGAACCCCGCTGTCCACATCCACGGCGGTTATCCTAACCTCGCCGTACACACGCTCCATCACGGACCTGACGGCCATAACCTTCACGGGGTTGAGGGACCCGACGGCGATGTCCGGCACCGAACTGTGGCCGGACCTCCCGTACCTGCCCTCCAGTATCGCGCTGGCGCTGATCTTGGAGCCGTCGTCGCCCCTGACCAGGGGGACCACCAGGAGCTCCATCGGGGGGAGCCCGCGGGAGACCCTCCTCTCGTTGAGGATGCGCCCGTTGCCCAGGGTCTCCTCGGAGACCACCAGGGCGTCCACCCCGTCCATGATCGCGTCGGGGCCGTACATGTCGTCTATCTCGAAGACCTCTGCCCTCCCGAGCGTGGAGATGAACCCCTCCAGCTCGGCGCGCCTGAACCTCATGGGGACCACGGAGTCCCTGCCCTCGGAGGCCATGCGGTCGGTGGTGATCCCGACCACCACCCTGTCCCCCGATTCGAACGCCCTCCTCAGGAGGGCCCTGTGACCGTCGTGGAGGACGTCGAACGTCCCCGCGACCGCTACCGTCCTCATATGACACCGAAGAGCAGGACCACGGTCACGGCCACTATGGCCACCCAGATCAGCATGTACTTCCTGAGTTTGCCCTTGACCTCGTCGCTCGCCGTCTCCTTGCATGCGGCGGAGCAGAACCTGCCCTCGCCCACGAACGCCTTCCCGCAGTTGACGCAGTGCCTGTGCTGCGGGATCCTCTCAACGTTATCTGCCATGCTCATGCCTCCCTGCGGTCGACCTCGTTGTGAACTATGATCATGCAATGGTCCGCGTGCAGGCTCAGCGGCCCGATGCGGATCTTCTCCGGGGAGTAGGACAGCAGGTCGGCCTCCTCCTCCGGCGTCAGGTCCCTGTTGTCACCCAGCACGAAGATGGGGTTGCCGGGGAACTCGAAGTCCCTGCAGTCCGTCCCGTCCTCCTTGAGGTACACGAAGCTGCCCTTGCCGGACAGCTTCCTCAGGACCTCGGAGAACGGCATCCTGGTCACGTAGACCCCGGGCGAGGACCTGACCTCCTCGTCCGCACCCACCGGCTTCAGCAGCGCGTTGCGGATCAGGGACGCTGTGCTCCTCTCGTCCGGGTTGAGGTACCTCAGCTCGTCCCCTTTGAATATGACCGTCTTCGGGGGGTCGTCCCCTCCCATCAGACAGAGGTAGATCTCCACGTCCTTGCGGAGGTTGTGGCTCAGGAAGAAGGCGGAGTTGACGCACCTGCAGAGTATGTCCAGCCTGCCCGCGCCGCCGGCGATGTCGTCGAGCTTGAAGTCCCCTGTGGACACCGCCCTGTGTCCGGTGATGACGAAGTACCTCATCCGGATCCCTGCAGCTCCCTGAGACTGTCCAGGTCCACGCCCTGCATCTGCTTCATCATCTGCTTGCGCATCTTGCGGTCCTTGCCGAACGAGGTCATGGTCTTCTTGGTGGTATTGTACTGCCTGAGCAGCTCGCGCACGTCGTGCGTGGACACCCCCGCCCCGGCCGCGATCCTCTCGATGCGCTTGGCCTTGATGATGGACGGGTCCTCCTTCTCCTCGTTGGTCATGGAGTCCATGATGGTGCGGAAGACAGTGAGCTTCTTCTGGGAGGCCTCGTAGTCGATCTTGCCCTCCATGCTGCTCATGCCGGGCAGCATGCTCATCAGCTTCTCCAGGGTGCCCATCTTCCCGACGGCCGCCATCTGGTAGTACATGTCGTTGAGGTTGAACTTGCCCGTCATGATGGCGCGGCTGACCGCCTCCATCCCCTTCTGATCGTCGATCTCCTCGGCGGCGATCTGGATCAGGCTGGACAGGTCTCCCATGCCCAGGAGCCTGGAGATGAACTTGTTGGCGTCGAAGGCCTCCAGGTCGCGGATATGCTCGCCGGTACCCAGGAACACGATCCTGGCGTTGGTCTTGGCGATCGCCGAGATGGCGCCGCCTCCCTTGGCGGTTCCGTCCATCTTGGTAAGGATGACGCCGGTGACCCCGACGGCGTTGTGGAACGCCTCGGCCTGGGGACCGGCCTGCTGACCGACCTGGGAATCCAGGACCAGGACCCTCTCCTCGGGCTTGGCCACGTCGGCGATCCTCTTGATCTCGTCGATGAGGTCGTCCTCCAGGGCGTGCCTTCCGGACGTGTCGATGATCACGATCTTCTTGTCCTTGAAGTGCTCGAGACCGTTCTTGACGATGAGCGCCGCATCGGTCTGACCGGGCTCGCCGTAGACCTCGACACCCACCTTCTCGCCCAGCTGCTTCAGCTGGTCGAGGGCCGCGGGCCTGTAGACGTCCGCCCCGATCAGTCCGACGGACAGGCCCTTCTTGGAGAAGTACAGGGCCAGCTTGCCGGTGGTGGTGGTCTTACCCTGACCGTACAGTCCGACCATCATGATGGTCTGCGGCTTCAGGGCGATGCCCTCGCCGTTGTTCACCAGGGCAACGAGCTCCTGGTAGATGATCTGCGTGACATGGTCCTTCATGCCCCTCCCTGCATCGGGGGGCTCGTTGAGGGCGCGGTCCTTGACCTTGTTGGTGACATCGAGGACCAGCCTGACGTTGACGTCGGCCTCGAGGAGGGCCCTCTGGAGGTCCTTGCACACGTCCTTGATGAGCTCCTCGTCCACGGATGACGCGCTTCCTATGCGTCCCAGGACGTTCCTCAGGGATTTTCCCAATCCTTCCAAGACCATGATGTATCGGGCTGGATAAAACGCGCGCGCATTATAAAGATGATGGAGTGGCGCACGGAGAATGGGAGAGGTGTGGGGATCGGCCAGAATATAAGAAGGGATGGGATGCACTCTACAGTCCGGCCGTTCCCAGCAAACAAACAATGAAGAGTTGCTATAAATAATTTCTCCAAAAAATCAAGCTCATTGCTAAAATTGTTTAGATTCGACGTTAAGAGGTTATGGGGAGGGGTTGACCCTCCCCTGTTTAGTCTCAGAGGTACCCGGACTTCTGGAGGGCCATGAGGTCCTCGGTGGAGAGCTTGTCTCCGGCCTTGAAGCGCTCGAAGATCTCCTTGGCCTCCTTCTTGCCCTCGTTGTCCGACTTCTTCTTGCGGACCGAGTTCTTCTTGTTGCGGAAGCTGGAGGCGTCCCTGTCCATCTCGTGGACGGACTTGATCTGCTCGATGTGCTTCTTGTGCTCCTCGTCGGCGGCCTGCTTGCACTCGACGAACTTCGCCTGTGCGGCGTCGGCCTCCTTCCTGAGCCTGTCGGCC
>CALUHQ010000025.1 GCA_944320485.1 Candidatus Methanomethylophilaceae archaeon | reverse complement strand
TCACGCCTGCTCCCAGCTGGGAGTAGAACCATCCGCGGGTCTGGTCGTGGGCCTCCACGATGAACCTGGGGGGCCACCAGAGGTCGAACTCGTCCTTCCTCCTCGGGTACCCGAGGTCGGCCCAGGCGGCGACGCCGGAGTCGAACCAGACGTCCAGGACGTCGGGTATCCTGTGCATGGTGCCGCCGCACTTGTCGCATTTGAAGGTGACGCCGTCGATCCAGGGGCGGTGGGTGTCCATGCCCTCGGTGTAGCCGTCCCCGTCCTTCAGCTCCTCGTACTGGCCGACGACCTTCCTGTTGCCGCACCCGCATTCCCAGACGGGCATGGGGATGCCCCAGTACCTCTGCCTGGAGACGCACCAGTCCCTGGCGCCCTCCACCCAGTTCCTCTCGCGGGTGGAGCCGGCCCAGTCGGGGACCCATTTCACGCGGTCGATCTCCTGGAGCATCCTGTCCTTGATGTCCGGGACGGTGACGAACCACTGCCTGGTGTTCCTGTAGATGATGGGTGACTTGCACCTCCAGCAGTGCCCGTACCTGTGCTTGATCTTGCTGGTGTTGTACAGCAGGTTCCTCTCGTCCAGGTATTTTATCACATCGTCCGCCACGGTCTTGACCTTCTTGCCGGCCAGCATGGGGAACTCGTCGGTGTACCTGCCGTTCTCCGCCACGGGGCAGAAGGGGGCGATCCCGTATCTCTTCCCCGTCTCGTAGTCGTCGGGTCCGTGCCCGGGGGCGGTGTGCACCAGTCCGGTGTTGTCCTGCTCCACGTAGTCGGCGAGCAGCACCCTCCAGGCCCACTCGCTGGACGGGGCGGCCTCGAGCTCGAACGGGGGCATGTAGTCCATGCCCTCCAGGTCCTTCCCCTTCATCCTCTCGATGACCTCGAAGGACTCGTAGCCGCCCTTCTGCATCACGTACTCGGCCTGGGACTCCAGGATGATCACGTCCTCGGTGCCCTTGGCGCCGGACATCCTGACCCTGGCGTAGTCGAAGTCGGGGTGGACGGCGACGGCCATGTTGGCGGCCAGGGTCCAGGGGGTGGTGGTCCAGATCAGGAGCGAGCCGGTGCCGTCCCTGAGGGGGAACCTGACCATGATGGACGGGTCGGTCTCGTCCCAGTACTCTATCTCGGCCTCGGCCAGGGCGGTCTCGCACCTGGGGCACCAGGTGACGACCCTGCTGGACGCCTTGAGGAGACCCTTCTCTTCGGCCTTCTGGATGGTCCACCATGCGGACTCCAGATAGTCGAGCTTGATCGTCTGATAGGGGTCGTCCCACTCCATCCAGACGCCGAGCTGCTTGAACTGCTCGGTCATGTCGGCGCGGAGGCCCTGGGCGAACTCCTTGCAGGTGGTGACGAACTTGTCTATGCCCAGCTCCTCGATGTCCTTCTTGGAGTGCACGCCGATGTTCTTCTCCACCTTGACCTCGATGGGGAGGCCGTGCATGTCGTACCCGGGCTGGTCGCGGACGTTGTAGCCGCACATCCTCCAGTACCTGAGCAGGATGTCCTTCACGGTCTTGTTCATCGCCGTCCCCAGGTGGATGGCCCCGGTGGTGTACGGGGGCCCGTCGACGAAGTAGAACCTCTCGCCGGAGGCGCGGTGCTCCTTCGTCTTGTGGTAGGCGTCGGTCTCTCTCCAGTATGCCTGGACATCCTTCTCGATGGCCTTGGCGTCATAATTGGCACGGATCTGCTTTATCATCGCATTCCCTCAAACCCCGGGGGTTCTCTTTCCCCGGTCAGGTCGGCTATCCTGGCATATGTTAAAAATGTGTTGAGCCGGAGGGGCGGTTGGATTGGATGTATTGTCCATGGCATCCTATTCCTTCAGGACCAAGAAGCACAGAGTGTTATCCCATCTGTGTTACGGAAACGTGTCGTTTTATGCACTGTCGGAGCCTTCCGAGGAAGTATATAAACGCCGTTACGAGAACCTTTTATAATACCGAGAATTATGAAGTGCCAGACAAAAGCCCCCCCCCCCTTCGTGGCATTTTTTGGATGGGAAGGAGGGGATTAAGGAGGATTACATTTGAACAGAGTCAAGACAGCCATAGCTATGGTTGCTGTCGTGGCTGTTCTGATCGGTAGCCTGGCGGTTATATCCGTCCAGGACACCGAGGCGGAGAGGTCACAGGAGACTCCACAGCCGGCAACGGAGGAACCGGAGGATCCACATCCACCGGAGGTACCGCAGGCAGCGGAGGCAACGGAGGCGCCGGTGGCAACGGTGGATCGACCGGAGGCGTAGGAGGCGATGGAACCCAGGAGCTTCCCGACCCGACAGGTGACATAACGATCACGGTCACGGTCGGAGACGAGGACAACACCCCGGTCGACCATGCCAAGGTCACCATCCTGTACGCCAACAAGAAGGTCGACCAGGGCAGGACCGATGCGAATGGACACATAACCTTCACAGACCTGCCTTACGGAACCTACAACATAGAGGTGAAGTACCAGGACCAGACCGTGACGAAGAGGATCGACATCGTCTTAGGCAATGTCAACCTCGACATCAGGCTGCCCGAATCCAACGTGAACAGCACCGTCAGCGGTGACAAGCACGTGGTCCCCGACAACCTCGAGGAGGTGTTCAAGGACGAGATCCAGGACGCAGGGAACAACGCCACCGTCGACCTCAACGTCAATGCCGAGGAGCAGAAGGACATGGGCGTCATCGGTGCCATCACCGATCATGCCCAGAACAAGGGCGGCAGCAACGCCGTGGTATCCGACTTCGTCAACGTCACCGTCACGGTG
Source organism: Candidatus Methanomethylophilaceae archaeon (assembly GCA_944320485.1). Taxonomy (GTDB): domain Archaea; phylum Thermoplasmatota; class Thermoplasmata; order Methanomassiliicoccales; family Methanomethylophilaceae; genus Methanoprimaticola. The sequence goes on along the minus strand of CALUHQ010000025.1, from coordinate 9,134 downwards.
ACCGTGACGACCGACGGCGTGTCCGTGTCCAACACGGTCTCCGAGCTCCCCAACCGTCTGACATTCAGCATCGAGCTGAACATGGGCGTGGTGAGCAAGATCATCAACAACAGCGAGATCAAGACGGTCGTCAACCAGACCCAGCATCTCTCCGTGGTGTCCACCACCATCTCCATCGAGTACGGGGAGTCCCTGCCCAAGGTGGAGCTCATCATCCGCGACAACATCGACAGGATCAAGGCGGCCATCCCGCAGATCGTCGAGGGTCCCTTCTACAAGGGTGTCACCGTCCTCGGCGCCTCGAGCGTGGACCTGCTGTTCATGTCCAACTGCAAGGAGGAGGACTACTTCCCCGTGTCCAGGGCCATGAACAGGGAGCTGAAGCTCCTGTTCGACGAGTACGGCATCAACATCCCGTTCCCGCAGGTGGTCGTCAACCAGCCCGTCGAGTTCGACAAGGACTCCATGTCCGCCTACCAGGAGTGGGCGGCCAAGAGGTTCGTGGACAAGCAGGCGGAGCTGTCCAAGGACCTGGAGGACGAGAACAACTGATCGAACCCGGTCCCGCCCGTCTGCGGCGGGGCCGGACCAATCATTTACCATATTCTCCCGGCCCTACTGGGGCCGACCACAGTTAACGGGACTTCAAGGGACCGTCAGGTTTATGTGCCTTCCCGACAGGGCGGTATGGATGACCGAAACCGAGAACCGCACAGGGAACATCCTCGGGGACCCGAGGAAGGCCCTGATAGCGATGGTCGTGCCGATAGCCATCGGCATGGTCGTGCAGTCTCTGAACAACTTCGTGGACGCCATATGGGTGTCGAGCATAGGCACCGCGGCTCTGGCGGCCACCGGTGTGGTATTCCCGTTCTTCTTCATCCTCATAGGGATAGGGAACGGACTCGGGGTCGGAGCCTCCCAGGCCATAGCCAGGCGCATAGGCGTGGGAGACAGGGAGGGAGCCAGCAGGGTCGCCGCCCAGGTCCTCGTGATAGGGATCATCGTGGGGTTTGCCATCACCGCGGTCTTCGCACTGTTCGCCGAGCCGATCTTCATCGCGTCGGGTGCGGGCATGTACCTGGACGAGGTCATGGCCTACGGCGTGCCGATCATGGTCTGCGCCCCCATCTACATGACCAGCTTCATCTTCAGCGCCCTGCTGAGGTCCGAGGGGGACGCCAGGAGGTCGATGGTCATCCAGGTTGCGGGTGTGGTCGTCCACATGGTGATGGACCCCATACTCATCTTCGGTCTGGACATGGGTGTGGAGGGTGCGGCCATCGCCAGCGCCCTCTCCGCGCTCATGGCGGCCCTCATGGCCCTGAGGTACTACGCCTCCGGGAAGATGTACGTCAGCCTGAGCTTCAAGGGCTTCAGGTTCGACCGCGCCCTGGACAGTGACATCCTCAGGGTGGGGTTCCCCGCATCGCTGGAGATGGTCCTGCTCTCCATATCCACGCTTTTCATGAACATCATAATCGAGACAGTCGACCCCGCCAACGGGGTGGCGATCTACACCACCGGCTGGAGGATACTGGACCTGCTGATGGTCGTGGCGGTGTCGTTCGGCTCCGCGCTGGTCCCAATCAGTGCCGCGGCCTTCGGGCAGAGGAGCTACGAGCGCATCAGGATGGTCTACGTCTACGCGCTGAAGTACGGCGTGACGATAATGGTCCTGATCGCCATCGTCGCGATAGCGGCCGCGCCGATACTGGTGCACATGTTCACCTACACGGATACCACCGTGGGCCTGTCCGAGGAGATGGTACGCTTCGTCAGGATCGGGTGCCTGTTCCTGCCCTTCTCCATGATCGGGATACTGACCTCGAGCCTGTTCCAATCGGTCGGCAAAGGGCTGTGGTCCATGGCCGCCACGACGCTCCGCAACTTCCTCCGCGTGCCCATATGCTTCGGGCTCGCGTCCATGATGTCCCTGACCATGATCTGGTGGGGCGTAACCGCGGGAGAGGTCATCGGCACGACGGTCGTGGCGGTCGCCGGGGTGTTCGCGCTGAGGTACATACGCAGGAACCTGGAGTCCATGTCCGGCGTCAAGGCCAGACCGGATCAGTGACCAGGGTCCCGTGCACCTAGGATGTGCATGATGGCCTCGTTGGCCAGGGTCATGCCGAAGATCGCGGGAACAGTCGGCAGGGAGCCGAGGACGCTCTTGCCGTGGTCGTCCCGCTCGGTCGGGACGGCGACGGGCGGCTCCACGGAGTAGACGCAGGTGATGTTGGACGTGTCCAGGTCCCTGAGGCCCTTCCTGACCGCGGCGGCCAGCGGGCACACCGATGTCTTCGTCAGCGGCGCCACGCGGACCTTCTGGGTGTCCAGGTGCAGGGCGGCGCCCATGGAGGAGAACGTGGGCATGCCGGTCTCGGATGCTTTCCTCAGAAGGGATATCTTGCATCTGACGGTGTCTATCGCGTCCACCAGTACGTCGAACCCGCCGTCCAGGATCGCGTCGACGGTAGAATCGTCCACCAGGACCGGGAGCGGCTCGATGTCTATGTCCGGGTTGATGGAGCGGGCCCTCTCGCAGGCGACCTCGGCCTTGGGCCTTCCGACCGTATCGACGGTCGCCAGCACCTGACGGTTCAGGTTGCTGCCGCTGAAGACGTCCGCGTCCACGACCCTGATCCTTCCCACGCCGGCCCTGACCAGCCCCTCCAGGGCGTATCCCCCGACGGCTCCGACGCCGCACAGCACCACCGATGCATCGGCGAGCCTGCGGACACCGTCCTCACCGACCAGAAGGCCGGTCCTCTGCATCATCTCAGACATCTGCTATCCTCCTGGCGTTCTCCAGAGCGATCCCCATCAGGTGTCCGGCGTCCATGCCGGACGCCTTCCCGAGCCTCTCGGCGAATCCGCGCATCCCGTCGAAGTCCCTTGGGACGTACGGGGCATCGGTCTCAAGCAGGAGTCTGTCCGCGGGGATAGATGACAGAAGGCGCGAGATGCGCGTCTCCGACCTGGCCAGTATCCTCGGGTTGATGGAGAACATGCAGCCAGCCTCTGCGAAGGGCTTCACGTAGCTCTCCGACGAGAACGAGTGCAGGATCATCGCTCTGCATCCCCTGCCGTGTTTCCTCACGGATTCCAGGACGTCCCTCTCGCAGCCGACCATGTGGATGTTGGCCATCCTGTGGAGCTCCGACGCGATATCCAGCTGCGCATCCAGGACAGGTCTCTGCACGGAGACGTCTCCGCGCTTGGAGTCCATCCCGATCTCCCCCACATGCGCATTCGGGTCCGAATCCAGGATCGACTCCAACCTTCCCCTTATGCAGTCGTCCCATCCGTCGGCGTACCACGGATGGACGCCGTAGAACCTCACCGCGCCGGGGACGTCGCAGGAGCGCATGGCATCCCATTCGGACTCCCTCGCGGTGCATCCGAACAGGACCTCAGCATCGCCGACGTCCGGGTAGCGGTCGCTGAAGCCATCCTCGGAGATGTGGACGTGCGCGTCCGCGAACCCAGGGCGCTCGGGATCCATGCCATGACCATCGCGTGCATCCGTTTATCGGTGTCGATTCCGAAGATGTTTTAGGATTCATTACAATAATTTAATCTAGCCTAAAAACAATTAAATACTTTCTTTAGGTTCTCCTAAATACCATGAGGGCGGAGAACATGTGCACGGTGGGGGGAGGGACACTTTCCGACATAGTATTCCATGAGCCGGGCGTCCCCGAATCCGAGACATGCCCCGGGGGCGCCGAAACCTCCGTCCCCGACCTCCACGAGCGCATCGTCCGTCACTGCGCACCGACGCTGGCGGGACTGAAGTGCGGAAGCATGTTCAGGGTGAACTCCGACCCCCATGGTATTCTCGAGGAGATGTCCGCGATCGAGTACGGGCTCTCCCACCGCGGCCTCAGGATCGACGTCCTGGAGGTGGACGACGGAGGATGCCTCCTGTACGTGTACCGCCCGAGGCTCCTGGAGGCCCGTCTGGCGGACCCAGAGGTCAGGGAGTTCCTGGTCTGCTACGGCTACGCGGCGAGGAGCTGCAGCAGCACCCTGGCCGAGCTGTTCGACAGGTTCACCCACTGCCCGATGGTCCCTCCGGAGGTCGGCGTCTTCCTGGACTACCCGATGGAGGATGTCAAGGGGTACATCGAGAACGAGGGCAGGTGCAGCCGCTGCATAGGGTGCTGGAAGGTCTACGGTGATGTGGAATCAGCCGAGAGGCGCTTCCAGAGCTACAAGAGGTGCCGCGACGTTTTCTCCAGGCGCCTCGCCGAGGGGTGCAGCCTCGTCAGGCTGACCGTGAGATGCTGACCGGGCTCAGAACCACTGGTCCAGGGACCTCTGCTTCCTGCGGTCGGACTCCGCCTTCCTGGACGCCTCGATCTTCCCGATGACCGTGGACACCCTGTCCGCGGAGAAGCCGTAGTCGGTCATCAGCTCCAGGACGCCGTCCGCGTCCATGCTGCCGGTCTTCACGGAGTAGTCGTCGGATTTGGGGCCGTCCAGGAATATCGCCCTGACGTCCTCGTACTCGGGGATGTCTATGTCGGTGTTCGCCATGACGTTCTCCAGGCTCCCGTGCTTCTGGATGAGCTTCAGCCCCTTCTTCGGTCCGATTCCGGGCACGCCGGCGTTGAAGTCGGTGCCGATCATGATGCAGACGTCCACCAGCTGCTCCCTGGTTATGCCGAGGTCCGCCAGCATCTTCCCGGAGTCTATGATCTCCGTCTTCACGTCCTTGTAGACGCTCTTGCCGGGGACCTTCCTCCTTCCGGATATGGTGAGGTTCCTGACCAGGAGCGGGGCGCCGAACAGGATCGAGTCGAAGTCCTGGGAGGCGGAGGCGTAGACGTCCCCCTTCATGCACATGTACGCTCCCTGCGCCTCCCCGTCGCTGGGCGCCTGGATGACCGGGATGCCCATGAGCCTCAGGAGCTCCTTGGAGGTCTCCAGGATCTCGGGGGTCATCCTCGAGGTCTGCTGCGCCTTCGAGAACGCCTTCTTCAGGTCGCCCTCGGCCAGGGCCTGCTGGTACTCCTCCATGGCCCTCTCCCTGCGGGCGATGCGCTCCTCGATGGTCCCGGCCTTCATCACGTTGGGCTTGCCGTCGAAGACGAACGACGGCTCTATGCCGGCCTCGATGAGGTTCGCCGTGCGGTAGAGTATGCCGGACAGGTGTGATGTGACGCGCCCCTGTGAGTCCTGGAGGGGCTTGCCGTCCGGCTGCCTGATGATCGACAGGAACTGGAATATCGTGTTGTACGCGTCGATGGCGACGGTCTTCCCCCTGAGCTCGGAGAGGTCGATCTCCCGGGCCTCGGTGATGGGTGACAGGTTTACTCCCATGGGATCACCCCAGCGTGGGCCCGTAGCCCTTCCACTCCGCTATGGTGGGCGCCATGTCAGCCAGTCTGAACAAGGACGACCCGGCCACCAGCACCGACGCTCCAGCCTCGACGCATTTCCTGCCGGTATCCGAGTTTATCCCGCCGTCCACGGATATCTCCAGGGAGGGGTTCTTCGCATCCGCCCACTCCCTGATGGCGGAGATCTTCGGGACGCAGTCGGATATGAACGACTGCCCTCCGAAACCGGGGTGCACCGTCATGACCAGAGCCAGGTCCGCCCCGTCCAGGAACGGCATGATGGACTTCACCGGCGTCTCCGGGTTGAGGGACACCCCGACTCTGAGGCCCCTGTCGCGGATCCTGTCCATGGCCCCGCGTATGTCCCCGCTGGCCTCGCAGTGCACGGTGATGAGGTCGCATCCGGCGTCGGCGAAATCGTCGACGTACCTTATAGGGTCCTCTATCATCAGGTGGGCGTCGAAGGGGATGTCTGAGAAGCGCCTTATGGCCTTGATCACAGGGGCTCCGAACGTGATGTTCGGGACGAACATCCCGTCCATGACGTCCAGATGCGCCCAGTCGGCGCCTGCTTTCTCAACGCGGACGAGCTCCTCGCCGAACCTGGAGAAGTCGGAGGAGAGCATGGACGGGGATACCTTGGTCATCGGTCCCTCATTGATCTGGCTTCTATAATATTGTTAACGACCGGTTTGAGAAAGGTCGGCCGCCAGGACACCGGCGGCCGTGGGGGTCAGGCTCACATGTAGAGCCAGGACCACAGGAGGCAGACGACGATTGCGACCGCCGCCACACCCATGATCGCGATGTTCTTCTTTGCCATGGATGGGGGAACGCGACGTTGTTTAAAGCGTTTGCCGATTTCCGGACGCATGTCGTTTCCGACAGCCAGATTTTTCTATGAGTCAGTCGGATATCGTGGGCATGTCACTGGCCAACCATGACAACACCCAGGATGTCTGCGACTGCGCGGGATGCGACAAGCCCGCCGAGAGGTCCCTCAACATCAAGCAGGTCGCCAAGACCAGCCTGAAGCTCAAGGACCCCGGGGTCCGCCAGGTGCACCTCTGCAAGGAGCACTACAAGGCGTACAAGAAGGAGTCCAAGACCGACAGGGAGCTGGACGCCTACTACTGATGGAGATCCTATTCCTCGGGACGAGCGCGGCCGTCCCGTCCAAACAGCATGCGACATCGTGCATAGCCGTCAGGAGCGGCCCCGACATAGTCCTCATGGACTGCGGCGAGGGATCGCAGCGTCAGCTGATGCTTTCCCCCTTCTCGTTCATGAAGGTCAGGGCGATTCTAATCACCCACCTGCACGGGGACCACGTGTTCGGTCTCCCGGGGCTGATCCAGACAATGAGCCTCTCCAACCGCACCGAACCGCTGCTGGTGTGCGGGCCCAGGGGCATCTCCGCCGCACTGGACGCGATGATGTCCGTGACCGAGGGGGAGACCCAGTACCCGGTGGATGTGGTCGAGGTCTCAGGCGGGGAGACTCTCAGGGCAGGATGCTTCACCATCTCTCCATACCCCACGGACCACGGGATACCGTCTGTGGGCTACGTGGTCAGGGACGCCGACCGCCCCGGGCGCATAGACGCCGAGAAGGCGAGGGCCCTCGGGATAAGGAGCGGCAAGGAGATGGGCATGCTCAAGGTCGGCCAGCCGGTCAGGGATGTCATGCCGGGGGACGTTGTCGGTCCCCCAGTGCCCGGGTACAGGGTGGCATACAGCGGCGACACCAGGCCGTGCGCCTCAGAGGACGAGGCCATCGCCGGCGTGGACGTGCTGATACACGAGGCCACCTACTCCGACAGCGAGTCGTCGAACGCCGAGGAGCATTACCACACCACCGCTCTCCAGGCTGCCACAGTGGCTAAGCGCGCAGGCGTCGGCCATCTGATCCTCACCCACATAAGCAACCGCTACGACGACCGCGCCGTACTGCTGGACGAGGCCAGGTCCGTCTTCCCGGAGTCCTACGTCGCGGACGACATGGGTCTCTACGAGCTCACGTCCAAGGGCCTCAGGCAGGCCTGAGCCGATAAGAGCAAACGGATTCAGATGAGCTTCAGGATGTCGGCGTTCGTTATCATGCCGACGATCTTCCCCTTCCTCGACACCAGGACCGCTCCGCTGCTGCCCATCAGCGATGTGACGGAGGATATCGGCGTGCTGTCCGCCACCACCGGGTACGACTCGTCCATGACCTTGGATATCACGGTCTGACCCAGCTGCTCCATGGTGGAGCCCTGCCTCAGGAGTTCGAAGATGCCCCTCTCGGAGATGCTCCCCACAGGCACCTCGCCCTTCAGGACGGGGAGCTGGGAGTAGCCGGTGGACCTCATGAGGTCTGACGCCTGATGGACCTTGGCGTCGCTCTGGATGGTCACCACCTTGTCGGAGGCGACATCGGCAGCCGTCAGGGTGCGGTTCTCGGTCTGCTTGAGGCCGTCCAGCGCCTCGAACAGCTTCACGACGGTGTCGTAGCTGGCGGACATGGTCCCCCTCTCGATCTTGGCTATCGTGCTCTGGCTCACCCCGGACGCGGCCGCCAGCTCCGTCTGGGTTATGTCCAGGGATTTCCTGATGCGCTTGATGTCGGTCGCGGGCGGGAACTTCATGCGGAACGTGCCTCTGGGTCACCGCATTGGATATTCCTATTTGAATAATACTGACCGTGCCCTTTATTAACAGCGAAATATTCCGTCACCCCAGAGGATGCATCACATGAGCAAGAACATCTACGTCGAGGGTCTCAACGAGATCCCCGTGCCCATGAAGAGAGTGGAGATCGTCGAGAGGAAAGGAATCGGACACCCCGACTCCGTCGCAGACGCCCTGGCCGAGGAGGTCAGCAAGGCCCTCTGCAAGATGTACAAGAAGGAGTTCGGACACGTCCTCCACCACAACACCGACGAGACCCAGATCGCCGCAGGTCAGGCCGCGCCCAAGTTCGGGGGCGGACACATCATCGACCCGTCCTACATCCTTCTGGTCGGACGCGCCACCACCCACGTCGGCGAAGGCAAGGACCTCAAGTCCCTCCCCTGCAAGCCCGTCGCGCTCAAGGCCGCCAGGGAGTACCTCAAGAAGACCTTCCCCAACCTCGACGTCGACTCGGAGATCATCCTCGACGCCAAGCTTGGTATGGGTTCCGACGACCTCACCGGTGTCTACAAGGCATCCGGCCACCTCGCCAACGACACCTCCTTCGGAGTCGGCTACGCGCCCTTCTCCATCACCGACAGGCTCGTTCTGGAGACCGAGGAGTACATCAACGGCGTCATGAAGAAGGAGCTCCCCGAGACCGGCCAGGACGTCAAGGTCATGGCCTCCAGGGTCGGGAAGGACATCACATGCACCGTCGCCTGCGCCATGATCGACAAGCGCATCGACGACGCCGAGCACTACAAGTCCTCCATCGAGCAGCTCTACAACAGGGTCTACGACAACGCCATGAAGATCATCGGGTCCGAGGACGTCAACTTCAAGCTGGACATCAACACCGGCGACGACTACGACCGCGGCGTCTACTACCTCACCTGCACCGGAATGTCCCAGGAGATGGGAGACGACGGTTCCGTCGGAAGGGGCAACAGGTGCAACGGTCTGATCACCCCCTACAGGCCCATGTCCATGGAGGCCACCTCCGGAAAGAACCCCATCACCCACATCGGAAAGATCTACAACGTCATGTCCAAGCTCATCGCGGACGACGTCGCCAAGCAGGTCACCAACGAGGCCGAGATCAGGGTCAGGCTGCTGTCCCAGATCG
>CALUHQ010000024.1 GCA_944320485.1 Candidatus Methanomethylophilaceae archaeon | reverse complement strand
CAGGGTCTGAAGGACAAGAACGTCGAGGAGCTGAAGGCCATCGGCATCAACAACGTCGCGGAACTCGCCGAGGCGATCAACGACGATGAGAAGGTCAAAGAGGTCATCAAGTCCCTGTCCGGAGTCGGTCCCAAGACCGTCAACGGATGGAAGGCCGCGCTCGCCGAGGCCGACGTGGAGGAGGCCCCCGCAGAGGATGCCGCTTCCGAGGTCGTCGAGGCAGCCGCCGGACAGTACGTCGTCAAGGCCAAGCCCGAGCTGGACGAGGCCACCACCGACGCGCTCGCCAAGAGGGCAATGATCTCCGGAAGGAGGCCCGCCTTCAAGAGGCAGGAGTGGTTCAGATACTCCAAGCTCGGCGAGAAGTGGAGGAAACCCAAGGGAATCCACTCCAAGATGAAGAGGCAGCTCAAGAGGCGCCCCCCGATGGTCGACATCGGATTCAGGGGACCCGTCGCAGCCAGGGACCTGCACCCCTCGGGATTCGAGGAGGTCCTCGTCTACAACGTCGACGGACTCGAGGGCATCGACCCCAAGAAGCAGGCGGTCCGCATCGGCGGAACCGTCGGAACCAAGAAGAGGATCGCGATCGAGGACAGGGCCGACGAGCTCGGCATCAGGGTCCTCAACAGGATGGTGTGACCATGGCAGACCTGAGAAACCAGAGAAGGATGGCCGCAGAGATCCTCAAATGCGGCGAGAACAGGGTTTGGATGAACCCCGACAGGCTCGATGAGGTCGAGGACTGCATCACCCGCGCGGACATCCGCACGGCGATCGACTCCGGACTCATCAAAGCGAAGGCCAAGAACGGCACCTCCAGGGCAAGGACCAGGTACGTCGCCGGTCAGAAGGCCAGCGGAAAGAGGAAGGGACCCGGATCCAGGAAGGGAACCGCCAACGCCCGCGTCCGCGACAAGGAGCGCTGGATGGCCACCATCAGGCCCATCCGCGACGAGCTGAAGACCCTGAGGGACGAGGGCAAGATCACCCCCTCCGTCTACAGGCTCTACTACAGGAAGGCCAAGGGAGGCATGTTCAAGTCCCGCAGGCACCTGAAGCAGCACATGACCGCAGCCGGACACCTGAAGGAGGAGATCTGATGGCAACCGGACCGAGATACAAAGTAGCATTCCGCAGGAGAAGAGAGAACCGCACCGACTACTACGCCCGCCGCAGGCTCCTCACGAGCCAGGAGGCCAGGGCCGTCGTCAGGAGGTCCAACAAGAACATCACCGTCCAGATGGCCGAGTTCGGCATGGAGGGGGACAAGGTCCTCGTCGCCGCCAGCACCAAAGAGCTGAAGGCCATGGGCTGGAACCACTCCTGCTCGTCCATACCCGCCGCATACCTGGTCGGGTACCTGGCCGGGAAGAGGGCCGTCGCCGCCGGCATCGAGTACGCTGTGCTCGACATCGGCATGCAGAAGGTCCAGCACGGCGGAGTCCTCTTCGCCACCGTCGCCGGCATGTGCGATGCCGGCCTCGAGGTTCCCCACGGCGAGGACGTCCTCCCCGACGAGGACAGGATCCTCGGGAAGCACATCGACGAAGGGATCGAGGCTGACCTGAACAGCCTCAAAGAGAAGATGGAGGCTGAGTGAAATGGCTGACTGGGTACCCAAGACAAGGCTCGGGCAGATGGTCCTCAACGGAGAGATCACGACCATGAGCGACGCCCTCGCCACCAAGCTGCCCCTCCGTGAGCCCGAGATCGTGGACATCCTCCTGCCTGACCTCAAGGACGAGGTCATCGACCTCAACATGGTCCAGAGGATGACCGACTCCGGAAGGAGGGTCAGGTTCGCCGTGACCTGCATCGTCGGAAACGGCGACGGGTTCATCGGCATCGGCAGGGCCAAGGGAAAAGAGGTCGGACCTTCTATCAAGAAGGCCATCGACAACGCGAAACTGAACATGATCGAGATCAAGAGGGGATGCGGTTCCTGGCAGTGCGGATGCGGCCAGGCGCACAGCCTCCCCTTCGAGGTCGTCGGATCCACCGGGTCCGTCACCGTCACCCTGAAGCCCGCACCCCGCGGTGTCTCGCTGGCCGTCGGCGACGTCGCCAAGAGTCTCCTGACCCTTGCCGGTGTCCGCGACGCATGGGGTTTCGCCAGGGGCAACACCAAGACCAAGGTCAACTACGCCATGGCGACCTTCGAAGCGCTTAAGATGACCTCTACCATGAGGGTCACAGAGGAGCAGACCAAGAGTCTGAACATCGTCTCCGGTCCCACCGGGATCACCTTTGCGGAGACCGATGTCAACCAGGAGGAGTGAAGATGGCATACGCAGTCATCCGTGTCCGCGGACAGCCCGATGTCAACCGCGACATCGAGCACACCATGGGCCTCCTGGGCCTCACCAGGGTCAACCACTGTGTGGTCGTCCCCGAGAACGCGTCGATGAAGGGCATGCTCCAGGTCGTCAAGGACTACTGCACCTGGGGAGAGGTGAACCAGGAGACCCTGGCCGCCATGATCCGCGCCCGCGGGAAGCTCTCCGGAGACAGGGAGATCACCGACGACTACCTCAAGGAGAAGTCGGAGTTCGCCACCGTCGACGACATGGCCAAGGCCATCATCGAGAACGACTACAGGATGAGGGACGTCGAGGAGGCCAAGCCCGTCTTCCGCCTGCACCCCCCCGTCAAGGGATACGAGGGCAACAAGCGCTCGTACAGGAACGGCGGTGCGCTCGGATACAGGGGCGAGGCGATCAACGATCTCATCAACAGGATGCTTTGAGGTGAGGAGATGCCTAGCAGAACCAAGAAATTCAGGGGATACAGGACCCACGGCCGCGGAAAGAAATCCGGCCGTGGAGCCGGTATCATCGGCGGTCACGGTAAGGCCGGATACGGCAAGACCGGCAAGATCGGTATGCTGAAGTTCGACCCGAACTACTTCGGCCGCCACGGCTTCAAGAGGCCCCAGTGCATGGTCGAGGCCAACCGCACGATCAACGTCGGGGAGCTCTCGGAGCAGATCGAGAGGTTCGTCTCGATGGGCTTCGCCAAGAAGGAGGGCGATGTGTACAGCGTCGACCTCACCGAGGCGGGCATCGACAAACTGCTGGGAACCGGCAACATCGACAAGGCCGTGAACGTCACGGTCGCCGAGGCCTCCGAGAAGGCCCGTTCGAAGATTGCCGAGGCCGGCGGTTCCGTCGCAGAGTGAGAGAGTAATCCAAGGGAGAGGTAATGATGGAAGAAACACCAAGCCTGTTGTACAAGTTCAAGCCCTTGTCCGACAGGCTCCCCTCCGTCAAGCGTCCTGAAGGGCATGTGCACTTCAGGACCAAGATGATGTGGGTAGTCGTCATATTGGTCCTGTACTTCATAATGACCAATGTGTATCTGTACGGCTTGGACCAGGAGGAATCCCTAGACCTGTTCGCGCAGTATAGGACCATCATGGCAGGAGCCACAGGATCCCTGCTGCATCTCGGTATCGGGCCGATCGTCACGGCCTCGATCATCATGCAGCTGTTCGTCGGCGCCAAGATCATCAAGCTCGACCTCTCCAAGCGCGAGGATAAGGCCTGTTACCAGTCCGTCCTCAAGCTCCTGGTAATCGTGATGATCGTCTTCGAGGCGATCCCCCAGGTCTTCGGCTACCTCGTCCCGTCGGACGCGGCCGAGGGCCTCCTGGGGAGCGGCGGTGCCAAACTGCTGCTGATAATCCAGCTCTTCGTCGGATCCTACATCATCTTTATGATGGATGAGGTGGTGTCGAAGTGGGGTATCGGCAGCGGTATATCGCTGTTCATCGCGGCAGGAGTGGCACAGGCGCTGTTCACCGGTGCGCTGAACTGGAATCCGATCGACACATCGGCGGCAATGAGCATAGAGAACCCGCCAGGCGGTGCGATACCGATGGCCCTGTACTATGTGTTCAACCTGTCGCCGGAGCAGATGGCCAACGGTGGCTACGAACAGCTGTTCGTGGGCGGCACCAACTCGATGATCGCGTTGGTGGGAACGTTCGCGATCTTCCTGCTCGTGGCGTACCTGGAGTCCACCAGGATCGAGCTGCCCCTCTCCCACGGTAACGCGAGGGGAGCCAGGGGAAGGTACCCGATCAAGCTGATGTACGCGAGCAACATCCCGGTCATCCTGATGTCCTCGCTGCTCGCCATCGTCAGCATGGTCGCGCTGCTGCTCTACAGCAACGACTTCCTCAGCGGCATACCCCTCCTGGGTGGCAACGAGTACATCGGATACTACGAGGACGGTCAGACCGCAGCCGCGGGAGGACTGGCCTGGTATCTGTCGGCTCCGCAGGGAATCACCGGCTGGCTGATGCCGATACTGGATCCGACCAACTACGGCAACGGGCACAATGCGATACAGAACATAGCCCACGTGGCCATCTACTTCACGGTGATGGTGATGGGTTCGATCCTGTTCGCGAAGTTCTGGGTTGAGACAACCAACCTAGGACCCGAGTCGGTGGCCAACCAGATCCAGAGGAGCGGTATGCAGATCCCCGGATTCCGCCGTGACCCGCGTGTGCTCAAACGTGTCCTGGAACGCTACATCCCCACGATCACGATCCTCTCGGGAGCGCTGGTCGGAGGTCTAGCGGCCTTCGCGGACATGGTGGGCACCCTCGGAAACGCGAGCGGTACGGGAGTGCTGCTGTGCGTCGGTATCCTGATCCACTTCTACGAGGCCATGGGCCGTGAGCAGATGATGGAGATGAACCCCGTAATGAGGGGATTCTTCGGATCGGAGTGATGAACCATGCCAAACCCCGGAAGTCCTGAGAGCATGCAGCAGGTGCAGCAGCAGGCCCCGCCCATGAACACCAAGACGATGATCGGCATGTTCGCCGTGCTCATCGTCATGATGGTGGTCATGCAGTTCAGGTCGCAGATCGGGGGCGCCCTCGACGTGGTGTTCAAGTACATCGCGTTCGACGGGCAGTACCCCGTCCTCACCCTGATCATCGCGGGTCTGATCATGATTACCGTGAGCACCATCATCAGGAGCGTGCTGTCGGACCCCATCCAGATGGCAAGGAACCAGCAGATCCAGAGCGACTTCAACAAGGAGTTCCGCCAGGCGAGGCTGGAGAACAACCTGTTCAAGATGAAGAAGCTCCAGGAGATGCAGCCCCAGATCATGGCAATGTCCATGGAGGCGAGCACGCAGCAGATGAAGGTCATGCCCATCAGCATGATCGTCCTGCTCCCGGTGTACGCCTGGGTCTGGTACTTCATCAACCCGTCGGACGCCGCCATCCCCGGAGGAGACTACTTCGGTGGCGACAACCCCCTGTCGGGAATGGAGCACGCCCTGGTCAACATCCCGTGGTCCGAGGGATTCAACCTCAACGAGATGCTGCTCGGGTTCTTCCCCGCATGGATCATCATCTACACCATGGTCAGCATGCCCATCGGACAGATTGAGAACAGGCTCCTGAGGCTGTACTTCCTGAACAAGCACCTCAGGAAGCTCGACCTCGAAGCGAAGAGAGCTGAGATCGAATGAGAATAACCATAAGCGGTCCGCCCGGTTCGGGAAAGACGACCGCCTGCAGCAAGCTGTCGGAGGCGCTCGGCCTGGAGGCCGTGGTCTTCGGGAAGATATTCCGGGAGCTTGCTGCAGAGAAAAACCTTACGTTGGGGGAGCTCGGCGCCATCGCCGAGAACGACCCCTCCATCGACCGGATGATCGACACCAGGCTCCTGGAGATCGCCAGGGCCCATCCGGACATAATTCTTGAATCCAGGCTGTCGGCGTACATGCTCACGCGCAACGGCATCCCCGCGCTGAGGATCCTCCTGGAGGCCAGCCCCGATGTGCGCATGGCCCGTGTGGGTCTGCGCGAGGGGGAGACCCTGGAGGAGGCCACGGCGAAGACGATCGAGCGTCAGAACTCCGAGGCCAAGAGGTACATGAAGTACTACGGCATCGACATCGGCGACCGCAGCGTCTACGACCTCATCCTCAACACGGACGACATGACGCCGGACCAGGTCATGGACACCATCCTGGCGAAGGTGCGTGAGTGGGATGCTCGTCAAGGATCCTGACGCGATACCCGACAGATGGGGCAAGAGGCCGTCCGACCGCTCCGTCGGGGAGCTCCTGTCGGGCGGCGTCATCATCCTGGACAAGCCCTCCGGCCCCACGTCCCATCAGGCCACCGCATGGGTCAGGGACGCTCTCAGATGCGAGAAGGTCGGTCATGGCGGTACGCTAGACCCCTATGTCAGCGGGGTGCTGCCCATCACACTGGGGAAGGCGGTCCGTCTGACGGACGTGGTCCTGTCCTCGGACAAGGAGTACGTATGCCTGATGAGGATCCATGCCGACCGTCCGGAGAAGGAGGTCAGGCAGGTCATATCCCGTTTCGTGGGCAGGGTCTACCAGCTGCCCCCGGTCAGGTCCGCGGTGAAGAGGCAGCTCAGGATCAGGAACATCCGTGAGATAGAGGTGCTGGACATCGACGGTCGCGACATCCTGATGAGGGTCGTCTGCGATGCGGGCACATACGTGAGGACGCTGTGCGTCGACATCGGCGACCTCCTGGGATGCGGCGCCAACATGGTGGAGCTCCGGCGCACACGCTCGGGCAAGATGACCGAGGACAGGGCGCACACCCTCCAGGACATCCGCGACGCCTATGTGTTCTGGCAGCAGAACGGCCGCGGCGACTGGCTCAGGAGCATGATCATGCCCATGGAGGTCCTTGTCGAACCGCTGCCGAAGGTGGTGGTGAAGGCCACCGCGGTCGATGCGGTCTGCCACGGTGCCGACCTGAACGTCATCGGCGTGCACATGCTGGACGACGAGATACGCAAGAACGCGCTGGTGGCCATGATGACCGCCCGCGGCGAGCTCATAGCCCTCGGCAGGATGGCCATGTCGTCCCAGAAGGTCATGTCATCGTCCCACGGCATGGCGGTGGAGACCACACGCGTATTCATGGAACCCGGCCACTACCCCAGGATGTGGAGGTACTCCACCGACCTCGAGGGAATCGGCGGCGACCCTGTTTTCCTAGAGTGAGGCCCGTCCTCTGTACCCGAGTCCCCGGCCGTCGGCGAACGGGGCAACAAGGGATTGATAAAGTCGGAAGGCTTTGGCTCCATCGGTGTTGGGATGTCACTGTTCGACAAGAGGGAGATTGTGTACGGTCCGGAGACAGTATCCGTAGGGGATCTGGACCTCAGCGTGGACGGTTGCTACCGCAACGTCGTGACCATACCGCTGGACGTCAAGCCCAGGCGGTCGCTCTATGTGAAGGCGGTCTCGGACAACCCCGTGGATGTGGTCGTGGCCAACGAGAAGGGAGCGGCCATAGCCCACAAGGAGGGCGTCAGGGACGTGGTCATGGGTCCGTTCAGCACGGGCAAGCTGAGGAGCATGGGCGTGTTCCTCGGACTGTATCCCGGGGACAAGGCCAAGGTGCAGCTGGAAGCATGGATGGAGAGGGAATGAAGCCCATCTCCGGAGTCAAGATCGGGGCGCCCTCCCCCGAGTCCGCCGACCGTCTCCTGTCGATAGCCCTGCCCGTCCTCGTCGTGGCCTCGATAGTCTGCGCGATACTCGTGGACTACCTGACCACCCTGGGCAGCTACAGGTCCCTGTCGGTCATAGTCATTCCGTTCATATTCGCCGGGGCCGTGTGCTGGGTGGCATCCGGCCGTTGGCTCTGGATCGCCGTCGTGGCGGTCCTGGCCGTGTTGTTGGCGGTATTCAGCATCCCGTGGGCCGTGGCACTGCTGGCGATCACGCTCGGATCGGAGGGCGTGGCGGCTGCATCGGGCATCCTGCAGAGACGTCTGACGGTCCGTGTCATCGAGGCCGTCGGACGCGGAAGCGCATCCGCCAAACCCGGTCCGATCGACCGTCTGGCACTGTTCGTCCTGAGCGTCCCGGCCGGGACCGATGCCAGGGACGTCGAGATGGCCGACCGCATAACCAGGACGAGGATGCCCTACCGCGAGATCGTGGACACCTACGTCATCGCTCTGGTGCCGTGCCTGCTCCTCTGCGTCTGGATGGTCCTCCGGTTCTCGTTCTACATCGATGTGCCGGGGGTGCCTCTGGCCATCCTCGCGCTCACCCTCTACTTCTCATGTCTGGCACTGCCGTGGCTGTCCCTGAGGACGCTCCGCGTCAGGGCGGGCGGGATCCGTCTGTATGATGGTGTCATAGGCACCGCGGTCCGTTTCGCGATACCCCTGGTCATCGTGCTACTGATCATGCTCATCGTCGGGAACCCCAACTGGGAGCTCGCGGGCAACATGCTCATGGCGCTGGCATTCACGCTGGTGTCGGTATCCCTGTCGTCCGTGCTCTACTACAGGTACGTGGAGCACCAGGCGCTCGACGCTGTGCGTGGGGAGTGGGGGTCCAAGCACCCGGTCGGCATGCGCGACCCGCTGGTCCAGCCGAAGGTTCACAGCCTCCACGACGGTGTACCGGGGACCCCGATGAGGGACAGGGACTCCTGCCTGTCCGATCAGAAGAACTGATCGTTGAAGGCGGAGTTCAGCCTGCCGGGGCCGTCCAGGCCCTGGATGATGGGCTTGAACACCTCCCCGGAGGACATGCCGGGGGTCTTGTTCATGCCGATGATCTCGGGCTCGTGCCAGTTGGTGATGATGACCTGGTACCTCTGCCTGACTCCCTCGATCTCGATGCATGGGGTCTCGGACTTCTTGAGGATGTCAAGGGCGACATCAGCGAGGACCTGTATGTCGTCGGGGGTGATGTCGTCGGGGACCCTGATGAAGAACGTGTGCTCCTCGGTGGTGCCGTTCAGCATGTATGTGACCTCGGCGCCCTCGACTATCTCCTTGAACTTGGACGACTTCTCGTCGTCGCCGGCGAGTTCGAGCATGCGCTGCTTCCATACCTGGGGGATCTCCACATACAGGGCATCCTTACCGAGAATCTTCCACATGCCGCGAATGAGTGTCGGTCGAATAGTTATAACTTCGTAGCAACGGCACCTTAACGCGCGCGTGTACAAACCTTAAAGAGAAGTCAGCACTACGGTCCGTCGAGGGTAAGATGCCTGAAGATTTCAAGGTCACACCATGGGAGGTCACAGGGGATATCGACTACGACCTCCTCCAGGAGAGGTTCGGGACCACTCCGATCGACGATGCGCTGCTCAAGAGGATATCGGCGCATGGAGACCTGCACTACATGCTTAGGCGCGGCATATTCTATTCGCACAGGGACATGGTCCATCTGCTGGACGAGTACGACAAGGGCAACAGGTTCGTCCTCTACACCGGCAGGGGGCCGTCCGGGAACACCCACCTGGGGCACATCATGCCCTGGATGTTCAACAAGTGGGTGCAGGACACATTCGGCGTGGATATGCTCTTCCAGATGACGGACGATGAGAAGTTCCTGTTCAAGGACATGACCCTGGAGCAGACCGGGTCGATGGCCTACGAGAACGCGCTGGACTTCATCGCCCTGGGGTTCGATCCCAAGAAGACGAGGATAATCGTCAACACGAAGAACGTCGAGAAGCTGTACCCGATAGCCCTGAAGGTCGCGAAGAGGGTCACCTTCTCCACGGCCAAGGCCGTGTTCGGGTTCGACAACTCCACCAACATCGGATCGATATTCTTCACGACCATGCAGTCCGTGCCCGCGTTCCTTCCGACCGAGGATTCCGGAAGGCAGGTCCCCGTCCTGATCCCCTGCGGAATCGACCAGGACCCCCACTTCAGGATCACCAGGGATGTCGCGCCGGGACTGGGATACCCCAAGCCCTCGCTGATATTCTGCAAGATGTGCCCCGGCCTGTCCGGAGGGGACAAGATGTCGTCCTCGGACGAGAACGCCACCATATTCACCACCGACACGCCCAAGGCCGTGAAGAAGAAGGTGGGCAGGGCGTTCACAGGGGGATGCGTCTCCGTCGAGGAGCAGAGGGAGAAGGGAGGGAACCCCGAGGTCTGCTCCGTGTTCAAGTACAACTACTACCTGTTCGAGCACGACGACGCCAAGCTGAACGAGCTGGCTGACAAGTGCCGTAACGGGGAGATCCTCTGCGGGGAGTGCAAGATGTGCCTCACCGAGAGGATCAACGTCTTCCTCGAGCAGCATCAGGACAAGAGGGAGAAGGCGAAGGACGTCGTCGCAGAAATGGCCTATGACGGCTTCGAATGGTGATTCCCATGGAAATCGGACAAATTCTTGAGGGGCTTAGCTACAACGAGAAGAGGCTGCTGCTCGCGCTCGGCAGAAGGGGCGGCACGGCGTCGCCCGCGGACCTGGTCTCCGAGGGGGACTTCTCCCTCGAGGTCGAGGTCATGGGCGCCGCGTCCTGGCTGGAGTCCAAGGGCATGGCGAAGATATCAGAGTCGTCCAGGAGGTACTACGTCCTGACCGACCCGTCCGTCGTCGCAGAGGGTCTCCCGGAGAGGATCGCGATGAGGATCATCGCGGGCTCCGGCGGCAGGATGGACATGGACGCCCTGGGCTCGGCGATGTCCGGCGGCATGGACAAGGTCGCCGTCGGATGGCTCAAGAGGAAGGGCCTGGCCGACATCGTAAAGGAAGGCGACAGCAAGCTGCTGGTGCTGACCGATGCCGCCAAGGCCGTCGAATCCGTCGACATGCCCGACGAGGCGCTGCTCCGCCGCATGTCCGAGGGGCCCGTCCCCGAGGGCGAAGCCGATCCGAAGGTCATCAAGGACCTCAAGGGCCGCCAGGGCATGATCGCCGAGAAGGTGGTCACGGAGAGGACGGTCAGCCTCACGGACCTCGGCAGGGAGGCCGCCGCATCCGGCATAGAGCTCAAGCCGCAGATCACGGACATAACCGACCGCATCATCCAGAACGGCGAGTGGAGGGACGCGGAGTTCAGGAAGTACGACATCCAGACGTTCGCTCCCTCGGTCTACGCGGCCAAGAAGCACATGCTCTCCCGTCTCAGCGCCCAGGTCAGCAGGATCTTCCTCGACATGGGGTTCACGGAGATGTCGTCTGAGTACGTCCAGCCCGCGTTCTGGAACCTGGACGTCCTGTACACGCCCCAGGACCATCCCGCCAGGGACCTCCAGGACACGTTCTACCTCGAGAGCCCCTCGAGCATACACATCGACGACGAGCGCCTGGTCGACCAGGTCCGCGCCATCCACGAGGACGGCGGGGACACGGGGTCCACGGGATGGGGAGGCACATGGTCCAGGGAGCGCGCCGAGGCCGCCCTCCTGAGGACGCACAGCACCGTCAGCAGCATCAGGTACATCGCCGAGCACCCGGACGCGCCGCAGAAGGCCTTCTCGATCTCCAGGATCTTCAGGAACGAGTCCATCGACTCCACGCACCTCCCGGAGTTCACCCAGATCGAGGGCATCATCATCGACGAGAACGCCAACTTCGACATGCTGATCTCGATCATCCGCGAGTTCTACGCCAGGATGGGGTTTGACCAGATCCGCATCAGGCCCGCGTACTTCCCGTACACCGAGCCCTCGCTGGAGCTGGAGGTGTTCTTCAACGGGAAGTGGATGGAGCTCGGCGGAGCCGGCATATTCAGGCCGGAGGTCGTTGCGCCCTTCGGGGTCAAGTACCCTGTGCTGGCGTGGGGATTCGGCTTCGAGAGGCTCGCTATGCTGAAGTGGGACATCAAGGACATCAGGGACCTGTACATCTCGGACATCGACACGCTCAGGAGCAACACGGTTCTGTGAGGCCATAGTCTCAGCACGTGTCCTCAGCCTCTCCACGGCGGTCCTGTCGACCGCCGCGCACGATGCCGCCATCATGAGCCCCTGGGCCAGGTCCCCGTTCCCGAGAACCATGTGGGACTCGCTCTCCCACTCCAGGGCCTCGTCCAGTCTGAACAGGCATCCGGTCTCGCGCATGCTCAGGCGTCCCCGCCTGAGGAATACCACGGCCTCCGAGTGCCTTCCGTTGGCCGCCATGCTCTTGCCGAGCGCGATCGCCGTCGGTGCGTCGCCGCGGTAGCATTCCAGTGCGGTGTCCAGTGCAGCGGTGTTCTTCCCCTCCAACAGCAGGATCTCGGATTCCAGCGCCCCGCGGAGGCACGGGTCGGACCCGTCCATGCGCTCCAGGGCACTCCGGGCCTTCTTCGGGAGGCCCAGCCTGATGTAGCACATCGTCACCAAGGGGGATATGGAACCGTCGCCCACGTCCCCATCGAGTCTGTCCAGGGCGTCGGCCGTCTCCGCATCCGGACGGTCCATGAGCTCGAAGGCGGAGTCCTTCGCCAGACGGACGGCTTCCCTGACCCTTCCGCCCATTATCAGGTGCCTCAGCCTCTGACGGGACGGCAGGCCGTGGTCCGCGCACCAGTCGGCGGCGAGGCTGTTCCATCTCCTCAGCTCATCCTCTCCTGCACGGTGCAGGAACCTCTCCGACACATCCTCCCTGATCGCCACGAACCCGCGGGCATCTATCGGCAGGAGGGGATGGTTCCTACCGTTGGGGAGCTGCGACACATGCACGTTCCCGTCCAGGACCATCATGCACCCCAGGAAGTCCCTGTCCCTCCTGTCCAGTGAGTCGAACGCATCCGAGCGGCAGTAGTTCAGGTTCTTCGGAAAGATGTCCTCCACATCCAGCCCTTCGGGTTCGCCGAGGCTTCTCATAAGGCTCTCGCATTCGTCCAATCCCTGACGTGTGAGGTGGTACACCTTCCTCAGCGTGGTGCCCACAGGTGCGGAGTCGACCGAGGCCTGACGCGATGACACCAGGCCGTTGCGCTCCATCTTGCCGAGGATCAGCGACGCATGCGACCTGGAGATCCCCACGGATTCGCCGACGCCGTCCTGTGTGATGTCGAACGGCACCCCGTGCCTCTCGCTCTCATCGAGGTGTCTGTACGAATACAGGTGAATCAGGACCCTCTCCGCCTGGGTGATGTTGCGCATGCATCACGGTTCGTCGTCATAGTTTAAAAGCGAGGTGTGGTGTTTATGATAGATAAAACGTAGAGCGTTCCCGGTCCGACCACCCCTTTCCACTGGAACCATTATGATGTGGTCCGGGGATGACCGGTCATGTCCCGTCTACTCGTCTGCAGCGAATGCGACCTGCCCTCCGTCAACATGAGGGCCGCCCTCATGTCAATGGGCGGCTGGGAGGACCTCGGGGAGGGAGAGGGCGCCAGGTTCCATGCCAAAGGCGACGTCTTCATGATGTCCATCCCGGACATGCACATCCGTCACGACGGCCTCGACGCGGAGGCGGAGCGCTTCGGGATCAAGGTGGACGACGTGGTGGTGATGTCCAAGCATTCCGCCAAGAGCGGGAAACCCGCCCTGACGGCCCATCCGATAGGGAACTACAGGGACAACGAGTTCGGCGGGAGGGAGAGGGCCCTGGTCAGGTCGTCCCCCGCGCTGATGACGGATGCGCTGAGGCGCATCGTCAGATACAACGACGTGGAGGGGATCCAGACATGCTTCGAGGTGACCCACCACGGTCCGTGGATGGAGCATCCGACGTTCTACATCGAGATCGGCAGCGACGAGTCCCATTGGGGCGATGTGCATTCGGCCGAGATACTGGCACGTGTGATCACCGACCTGGAGCCTGAGGATCACACCGTGGTGGTGGGTGTCGGGGGCGGCCATTACGCCCCCCGCTTCACCGAGCTGGTGCTGGACCGCAAGGTCAACATGGGTCACATGATACCCAACTACCAGCTGGAGGGCGCCGATGACGAGGAGTTCCTCAGGATGCTCAACGACGCCTGCCGCATGTCGGGGACGGACCAGGTGTACATCCACAGGAAGTCCATGAAGGGTGCCGAGGAGCGCAGGCTGAGGGACCTCGCGTTGTCCGCCGGCTACGATGTGCCAGCATCGAAGGATTTCGATCCGCTTCAGTGAGAGTCGACGAAGGTTCCGTTGAACTCCTGTCCGAGGATGGCCTTCCTGAGCTCCACCAGGTCCCTGCCGTCCACCATCATGATGTCGACGCGGTTCTCCTTAGCTATCCTGACGCCGAGGGGGTCGAAGACGCTGGACTTGGAGGCCCCGTGCTCCTTGTAGACGATGTCGCCGAGCTGCGACACGGTCATCCTGGGTATCCTCTTCGCCTCGGGGTTCTTCCTGGGATCGTCTGTGTAGACCGCGTCCACTGATGTGGCGTTGACGATCCTGTCCGCCTTCATGGCCTTGGCGACCATCGCCGCGACCGCATCGGTCGTGTGGCCGGGCTCCGTGCCGCCCATCACGGCTATCCTTCCGGGGGCGGCCTTCTCGGCGGTCTCCTCCACGGTCTCGGGGACCCTGTCGGGCATGTCCCCCAGGGCCAGGGAGAGGAGCTGCGCGTTGAGCCTCGTGGCACCGATGCCCAGAATGTCCAACTGGTAAGTGTCCCCGCCGAGGGCGCCTCCGACCTCGGCGTAGTAGCGGGCGGTCTTGCCTCCGCCGCACACCACCGCAAGCCTCGTCCCATCAGCCAGACCCTTGAGCATCTCGGCCAGTCTGGCTATGTATTCAGAGTCGTTGTTTCCGGGCACCAGTATGGACCCCCCGATGGAGACTACAACACTATCCGTAGGATCACTCACCAATACGTTTAATAAACAAGCCAATTTACATAAAATCATTGGTGAAGTCTTATGGGAGAAACCAATTCAGAGGACAAAGCCAGATACGACTTCAAGAAGGACATGCAGGAGATCACCAACTACAGGGGCAGGGGTACCGAGCTCATTTCCGTGTACGTTCCCGCCACCAAGCAGATCTCCGATGTCATGGCGTATCTGAGGAACGAGCAGTCTCAGGCGTCCAACATCAAGTCCAAGACCACGATGAAGAACGTCACGAGCGCGATCGATTCCATAGCCGCTCGACTAAAGACTTACAAGGCGCCGCCAGAGAACGGCGTCGTGATTTTCTGCGGGGAGGTTCCCAGGGCGGGGGACCAGACCAAGATGGTCCAGTACGTGATCAATCCGCCGGAGCCGATCACCGCATTCCTGTACAGATGCGATTCCACGTTCTTCACGGACCCGCTGCAGTCCATGCTCCTGGACAAGAAGTGCTACGGGCTCATAACTATAGACAGGTCGGAGGCCACGCTGGGTCTGCTCAGCGGCAGCAGGATCCAGGTCCTGAAGCACTTCGATTCGCTGGTCCCCAGCAAGCACCACCAGGGAGGTCAGTCCTCCGTCCGTTTCGAGAGGCTCATCGAGATCGCGGCCCACGAGTTCTTCAAGAAGGTCGCGGACAACGCCACTGAGGTGTTCCTCGACAGGCCCGAGCTTCTGGGCATCCTCGTCGGCGGCCCCGGCGCCACCAAGGACTTCTTCGTCAAGGAGGAGTACCTGCACCACGAGCTCAGGAAGAAGGTCTGCTCCCCGCTGGTCGACACCGGGTACACGGACGAGTCCGGCCTCAGGGAGCTGGTGGAGAACGCCAAGGGCATCATCACCGACATGCAGCTCACCAAGGAGAAGGAGTACATGCAGAGGCTCTTCGCCGAGATCAGGAAGACCGACGGAGGCCTGTCGTGCTACGGTGAGGAGGAGGTGCGCCAGGCGGTCGACATGGGTGCCGTGGACACGCTCCTGATATCCGAGTCCCTCAGCAAGAGGAGGGTCACCGTCCAGTGCGCCGCGGGCCACACCCATGAGCTCACCGTCAAGGACGCCGACGAGAGGATCCCCTGCCCGGAGTGCGGCGGGTCCACCACCGTGGTCAAGGACGAGGACCTCATCGACGACTTCTTCATGAGGGCCGACGCCTTCAACACACGCGTCCAGATCATCTCCCCGGATTCCGAGGAGGGTGACATGCTCCTGAAGGCCTTCGGCGGTATCGCAGCCATCCTCAGGTACAAGGTGAACTGAATGTCGATAATGGCAGATTTCGAGACACAGGTCCGCGCAGCGGTCGCGGACGCGCTTGCTAAGACCGGTGCGGACGTCCAGTTCGTCACCGAGCTCCCCTCCGTGGACACGGCCGACCTCGCGGTCCCATGCTTCACCATGTCCAAGGTCATGAGGAAGGCCCCCCAGGCCATCGCGGACGAGCTCGCGGCGGCCATACAGCCGTCCGGCCTCATAGCCTCCGTCTCGTCCAGCAACGGATACCTCAACTTCTGCATGGACGGTGCGGCGCTTGTCAAGGGCGTCCTGGACGACATAATCGCATCGAACGGCGACTTCAGGGCCGCCCCCACGGGCATGAGGGTCAACGTGGAGCATACATCCACGAACCCCACCGGCCCCATCCACGTCGGCAGGGCCAGGAACCCGATCATCGGGGACACCCTCGCCAGGTGCCTGAAGAGGTGCGGGCACGACGTCACCACCGAGTACTACGTGAACGACGTCGGCAAGCAGGTGGTCATCCTCACCTGGGGCGTCAACAACGTCCCGGACGAGGTCGCCGATGCGGAGGCCGAGGAGCACGCCAGGAACGCCGGCCACGAGAAGGAGAGGGACAAGACGGACCACAGGCTGGTGGCCAAGTACCGCGTCGCCAACCGCAGGATGGAGTCCGAACCCGAGGTCCAGGCCCAGATCGCCGACATGCTCAGGAGGTTCGAGGCGGGCGACAGGGAGGTCATAGAAACCGTCCGCCACACCGCGGAGATAATGCTGGGGGGCCTCAAGGAGACCCTGTCCGGCATCAACGTGACCCTGGACAGGTACACCTGGGAATCCGACTTCATCGCCGACGGGTCCGCCAGGGACGTCGTCGAGAGGCTGAAGACCTCCGATTACGCCGGTCAGACAGAGGACGGCGCATGGTACGTCGACCTCAAGGACTTCGGCATCCAGGGGAAGAACACCAAGTTCACGTTCACCAGGTCCGACGGGACCACACTGTACACCACCCGCGACCTCGCGTACCACATCAACAAGTTCTCCAGGGCGGACCGCGTCATCGACGTCCTGGGCGAGGACCAGAAGCTGGGGTCCAAGCAGCTGTGCTCAGCGCTGGAGATCATGGGGTACGACAAGGCCCCCGAGCCGCTGTTCTACTCCTTCGTCTCGCTCCCCGAGGGCAAGATGTCCACCAGGAAGGGCGTCGTCGTCTATCTGGACGACCTCATCGACGAGTCGGTCGCCCACGCCTACGAGGAGATCAGGTCGAGGATGGAGACGAGGAACGCCGAGATGAGCGAGGAGAGGATGAGGGAGATCGCCCGCATCGTCGGTACCGGGGCCATCAGGTACAACATCGTCCGCGTCCAGCCCGAGAAGCAGCTGGTCTTCAAGTGGGACGAGGCCCTCAACTTCGACGGCAACTCCGGTCCGTACCTCCAGTACGTCCACGCGAGGGCGTGCAGCATGATGAGGAAGGCCGGCGAGTTCCATCGCGACACGGACCCAACCAAGCTCACCAACCCCATGGAGATCAACCTGGTGAAGAAGCTCGCCCGCTACGGAGAGGTCCTTAGGGAGGCAGGCGACGGAAAGAGGGTCCACACGCTCCCCGCGTACGGCCACGAGCTCGCCGTCGCGTTCAACCAGTTCTACGCCGCGGTGTCCGTCCTGGACGCCGGTCCCCGCAGGGATGCCAGGCTGACGCTGGTGGAGTGCACCAGGTCCGTTCTGGCCGACGTGCTGGACTGTCTCGGAATGGGTGCCCCCGAGGAGATGTGAGCATGGAGATCCGTCCTGTGAAGATCCGGGACATCGAGGGTGTCCGCGAACTGGAGATATCCTGCATCAGGGAGTACTTCTCGGAGATCCTGGAGAACAGGTGGGAGGACCTCCCGCAGGACTGGAAGGACAACCTCGGTGCCAGCAGCAGGAACCATTTCAAGGCGTACCTGGACAGCGGCCTCAGCCTGGTCGCTGAGGAGGACGGCGAGATAGTCGGGTTCATCTTCGCCCAGATGCTCCATCACATCTGCGACGAGGAGAACCTCCTCTGGATAGAGAACATGGGCGTCCACCCGTACTTCAGGCGCAACATGATCGGGTACAAGCTCCTGAGGGAGTGCGTCAGGCTCGGTCGCGAGCAGGGCGCCACCGTCGCCCACGCCTCGATCCAGCCGGACAACGCACCGTCCATCCTGATGTTCAAGAAGCTGGGGTTCTTCATGGACAGGCGCGAGGTCGCCCTCCTGGACCTCAGGGACGAGAAGCTCAGGCTCTGAGACGGACCGGTTCAAAACATATCCCCATGACGGGGGTCGGACGCCCCCGTCATGGTCTTGATCACAAGGTTTCTGAAAAAAAGGGAAAGGTGGCGGGGGATCCCGCCGTTTCCGGAGCTCACTCCTTCTTCTTCCTCTTCTCGGCCAGGTACCTCTCCCTCTCGGTGAGGCCTGTGGACTTCTTCTCGGCCTTGGCGGCCTTCTCAGCCTTCTTCTGGGCGTCGAGCTCCTCGAAGGTCATCTTGGGGGCCTGCTCCTTGGGCTCGGCCTTCTTCTCGGCGACGTACCTCTTCTTCTCCGAGGACTTCTCCGAGGACGAGGGCTTCTTCTTCTTGTCGGCCTTCTCCGCCATCTCGGCCTTCCTCTGGGCCTCGAGCTCCTCGAAGGTCATCTGGGGCTTGGACTTGGGGGTGTCGCGGATCTTCAGGTATGCGAAGATGGCGATGACGATGACGACGACTATGATCACGACGTAGGTGATCCAGTTGGACAGCAGGCTCTGGTCGACGACGACGGTGACGTTGAATCCGTTGAAGCCGTCGAACTCCCCTGCGGGGGTGCACTCGACCCTGAGGTTGTGGGTCCCGATTGAGAGGTCGCTGATCTGGATCTGGATGGTGTTGGTCCCGACGGTGATGTCCTGCTCTATGGTCCTGATGACGTTGTTTCCCTCCGTGACCGTGATCGTGGCGGGGAAGTTGCTGTCGCTGTAGACCGAGAACGTGATCGTCGCAGTGTCGTTGTCATCGATCTCGATCCTGTCCGGCATGTCGCCCGAGAAGTAGGCGGCATCGGCGGCGGGCAGTACGCACACCACAGCCAGGAGTGCCACCACCGCCACCATTGCGTGCTTCATGTTCATGCGGATCGCCTCAGGTGATGATCTCCTCGATGCGCTCCTGCTCGATGGCCCTGCGGACCTCCATGGAGAGCCTCCTGCCCGAGGACATGTTGGTCCTCCAGAGGGTGTTCCCGTACGGGTGTCCGACGGACATGTGGACGTTGGTCCCTCCGCCGATCCTGGGGGCGACGTCGTAGATGTAGAAGTTCAGGTCCTTGTCGACGCAGGTCTGGAGGCAGAACGGCCCGATGATCCCGGGGTCGTAGAACTTCTTGGTGGCCGCAACGTACTTCTCGGCGAGTCCGAACGCCTTGTCCAGGAGCGACTCCCTGAGCGTGGCGGAGTTGTGTCCGCAGACGGTGTACTCGGGGATGATGCCGTCCTCCTCGAGCTCGACCTGCTGCTTGCCCGGGAGCCTGCAGTACCCGTCCAGGGAGCTCTCGAACCTCCAGTCGATACCCAGGAGCTCGATCTTCTCGCCCTTCTCCTCCAGCGGGGAGTAGAAGAAGTCGAGGTTGAACACGGGCCCGATGATGTACTGCTCCAGCCTGGAGTGCTTCAGGAAGTCCTCCTCGATGACGCCCTGCTGGATGAGCTCGTTGGATTTCTCCACGAACTGGTCGTAGTCCTTGGCGGTGAAGAAGCCCCTCTCGAGCTTCTTCACCTTGTGGTGGACCTTGATGATGGTGAGGCCGTCGATGTCCTCGGGCTTCTCGACCTTCTTGGGGAATGGCATGCCCGCCTGTTCGAGGAGCCAGTAGTAGTCCCTCTCGTCTCCCCTCTCCTCCGACCTGAGCAGGTTCCTGCTGCCCACCATGGGCATGGCGAAGTCGTTCTCGACGGCGTCTATGCCGCAGTAGGAGACGAAGGACCTGTTGGGAACGAAGAGGACGTTGTTGTCCATCAGGCTCCTCTGGACTTCTGGCTTCAGGATGCTGTTGAACTTGTCCAGTACCACGGGCTCGTCGACCACGCCGCGGATGAGGTTCCCCTGGGGGTCCCTCTGGGCCCTGAAGTACTTCGAGAACGTGGCGTCCCTTCCCTGCTGGCACACGGCCACGGTCCTGAATCCCTCGGAAACGGCTCCGTCGCAAGTGTCAAGGGCGGAATGGGAGGCGATAACTCCAATCTTGGCCTCCTTGAGGTTGTACTTCTCAAGGTTGCCGAGAACCTCGTCTCTGCTGATCATGTTGAATCACTGGGCGGGTTATCCTGTCCAAACATAATATAGGTTTACACGCGCGCGCCCGTGAAAGACTGGGTGTGTGCGTCGACAGCATCAGCATCAGAAGTTCGTTTGATGTTCTATATAAAAATTGGTAATAACGATTATCGGTCCCGCGGAGGTTACGATGTCAGGAGCCAGTCGCATGTCGAGACACGTTATGGAATGTCTGGGTATGAGCCGTGTGACCATCGAGGACGGGAAGGTGACCGATGTCACAGAGCCCAGGATCAGGCGCTGCCCGCTTTTCGCAAAGTACAGGGGTATGGGTGAGATCACGGCGGACGTCGTGCGTCAGAACATCGAGTTCAGGATCGAGTCGTTCGGCATGTGCACGGAGGACCGTGTCACCCGCATGGACAACTTCCTCTCGTTCGGCATCTCGGAGACCATGAGCTCCGCGCTCATCAACGGCGAGATAGACGCAGCGGTCATGGCGGCGGACGGGTGCGGCACCGTGGTGCTCACAGACCCTGAGGTCGTCCAGGGCCTCGGGGGCCGCATCTCGGGGATATGCGAGACGGAGCCCATCCCCGCCGTGGTGGAAGCGGTCGGCGAGGGGAACATGCTCGACCCGGAGACCGCCAGGATAGACATGGTGGCCGGACTGGACAAGGCTGTGTCGATGGGGTACCGCACCATCGCGGTCACGACGCCGTCCATGTCGGATGCGCGTACCATGAGGGAGCGCCACGGGGACAGGGCGGTGATCATCGCGGTGCACACCACTGGGATGTCGGAGGAGGACGCCCGTACCGCGTTCGATGTCTGCGACATCATAACGGCCTGCGCCTCGAAGCATCTCCGCGAGGAGGTTGCCAGGAGGCCGGATGTACTCATCGCCGGTAACAAGGTGCCCGTCTATGCGGTCACCGAGAAGGGGAAGAGGATGGTCGGCGCCAAGTTGGCGGAGCTCGGAAGGGAGCCGTGGGACCCCTCACAGGGCGAGGAGCCTCCGGAACCGCTGATCTGAACGACGGAGAAGAAAGCGTCCGAAACAAGAGGGTGAAGAAAGGGGAATGGTAGCCTCGCCCAGATTCGAACTGAGGTCGCAGGATCCAGAGTCCCGCATGATTGACCACTACACTACGAGGCTATCAAAGTCCCCGATTCCATACTTGTTCTTAAAGCTATCGCGTCAGTAGTTGGTGCAGTCCCCGCGAAGGATGCCCAGAAGGTCATCCGCGTATCCGCAGGCGCGGTCCTCCATCTTCATTTCGAGGTCGCTGAGGCCGCGTCTGTAGGAATCCATGACCGACCTGGGGACGGGTGTGGGCTCGTAGACCATCGCCGGACCGACCTCCGTCACCACTGATTCGAACTCCTCCTCGGGTACCGACAGGATGTACGCCAGGGTCTCGTAGACCATGCAGTCCTCCTTGAGGTAGGTCAGGAGGGACTGCTGGGCGCGGGTGGGCTCGGAGTGCGCCATGACGAGCTCCAACTCTGCGATCTCAAGCTTCTTCCTGGCCGCCACGGTCCTGATTATGCCGTCATCGTACTGTTTCACTGCCGCGTACATGCGCTTCAGACCGGGGTCGTTCTCGCTCATGACACTCGGAAGCCAGTTGTGGATAGAAAAAGGATGGGGGCACAAACCCCCTGAAAGGTTTACTGGACGGCCTTCTCGACCTGTTTGAAGATGTCGTCGATGCTGCCGACGCCCTTGATGGTGACGAGGGTGCCCTTCTTCTCGTAGTAGTCGATGAGAGGCATGGTGTTCTCGCGGTAGACCTTCAGCCTGTTCATGACGGTCTCCTCCTTGTCGTCATCCCTCTGGTACAGGGCGCCTCCGCACTTGTCGCAGACCCCTTCGGCCTTCGGGGGGTTGTAGATCAGGTGGTAGACGGCGTTGCACTGGGGGCAGGAGCGCCTCTTGGTGAGCCTGTTGATGAGCTCGTCGTCGTCGACGTCGAGGTTGAGGGCGAGGTCCACATCCAGCTGCTGAGCGAGGGCGTCCGCCTGCTCGACCGTCCTGGGGAACCCGTCGAGGATGACCCCTCCCTTCGCCTGGGCGATCTTCTCCTTCATGAGGCCTATGATGAGGTCGTTGGGGACGAGCGCGCCGGAGTCCATGTAGGACTTGGCCTTCATCCCGAGCTCGGTGCCGTTCCTGACGGCCTCGCGGAGCATGTCGCCGGTGGAGAGCCTGGTGTAGCCGAGCTCCTCGCTGAGTTTCTCACCCTGGGTGCCTTTGCCGGATCCCGGGGGTCCAAGAAGAACGATCACGGATTTCATGGGTATTGCGAAAGCCTACTGGTATTTAATGGGAAGGCGGGCCGAGGTCAGGTCGTCACTGGGTCCGTATTCAAGAGCACAAGACATGACGTTCATCCATGAGATTCGAATCCAACGGAGAGCGCGCACGCGCCGCGCTCCTGGTCGCATCAGTGGCCGTGGCGATAGCGTTCATCGCCATCGTCGGCGCCGGCATCACCGTCACCGACGGGAAGGCCGTCGACGTCGTCAAGGGGGAGCCGGTGGTATTCTCCACGGACGGGGAGGAGATAACGGTGACCGGGTCCCTGAACCTGGCGTCCCATCTCGGGGAGTCCGTGGAGGGGATAGACGTGGAGGTGTGGGCCGTGAGCATCAGCGACCCCAATGCGCCGCACGTCCTGCTGTACTCCGCTGAGGGCCTGGTCCTCCCGGCGGGAGGCACGATGGAGCTCCCGATAGACACCACGATTCCGGTGGAGTCCATGTACTTCGTCGCGACGGACTTCCTCAACTCGGTGCTGGAGGATGCGGCGCCGCAGGTGTCGATCCAGGTGAAGGCCAGTGCGGAGTACATGATGGGCCTTCTCGACGCCGAGGTCGACGGGAAGTTCACCATAAGCCTGGCGGAGCCCGGTGGAAGCATAGCGTACGACGTGAGGGGGGACGACGACTACGACTTCGAGGTCGAGGTCACCGGACTGGCCTCGTGGCTGGTCCCCAGCTACAGGGAGTACACGGTGTCATGTCCGGACGCCTCCATACGCGCGGTGCTGGACGGCACCGAGAACGGGCTGCTCCTATCCGTGACGTCGGACGACGGCCTGCTGAACGCCATCAGGACCATCTGCGACGCCGGCGAGCTCACGGTCACCGGTTCCGACAGCACCGTGATGGAGTTCGGAGGCGAGAACGTGAAGACCATCCTGACGCTGTTCGGCGAGATACTGGATGCGCTGGAGGTGGGAGCTTGAGCATCGGGTTCGGAGATGCCGACCTCCGCTCCGGGGCGTCGAACATGCTGCTGTACATCGTCAAGGTCCTGCTGGTCCTCATCCCGCTGGCGGTAATAGGGTACATGACCCTGACTGCCATGGGCGTCGACCTGGGGGGCTCAGGAGGATCCGGGAGCGGTTCGACGTCAGGGTTCGCGCTCAGGGTCGCGGCTCCTGCGGTCCTGGTGCTGGTGTTCTCGTTCATGGTGGGGTGCTACCGTCCCGGGAGCGATGCGAGACTGCTGTTCAGGGTCTTGCTCAACGTGGCCATGGTCGTCGCGAGCCTGATGATCGGGATGGGCGGGGACTACGCCGTCGACCAGATGCTGGTGAGCGAGCGCTACAGCATCACGTCCCAGGACCTGCTCC
>CALUHQ010000023.1 GCA_944320485.1 Candidatus Methanomethylophilaceae archaeon | reverse complement strand
GTCCGGAGGCGCACATGAGCCTCTCGTACTCGATGGCGGTGACGACGTTCTGGTACCTGCCGTATCCGTACTCGGTGGCGTTGGCGGCGTTCCAGACCTGGAATCCGGGAGCGGCGATGATGGATCCAACCTCGAGGGTGATCTCCTCATCCTTGTCATCGTAGTGGATGGCTCCCTTTCCGCAGTTCTTCTGGCAGAGTCCGCACTTACCCTTCTTGATCATGTTGCAGTAGTCCTTGTCGATGATTGCGACACGGGGGACAGCCTGCGCGTGGGGGATGTAGATGGCCTTCCTAGTGGTGAGGCCGTACTCGTACTTGTCCGGAATGTTCTTCACGGGACACTTGGCGAGACAGTCGCCGCATCCGGTACACTCCTTGGGGTTGACGTACCTGGCTTTCTTGAGGACGGTGACCTTGAAGTCCCCGGCCTCTCCCTCGACCTTCTGGACCTCATGGTAGGTCAGAACATCGATGTTGGGGTGCCCGGCGCAGTCAGCCATCTTAGGGGAGAGGATACAAGCGGAACAGTCGTTCGTCGGGAAGGTCTTGTCCAGACGGCACATAACTCCACCGATGGTAGGGTCCTTCTCTACCAGGTAGACGTGTATGCCCCTGTCTGCAAGATCCAACGAAGCCTGGATTCCTGCGATTCCTCCACCAATAACCAATGCCGATTTTGTCAAATCATTGCCTCCGTATACCAATTGGTGAATTGGAATGCGTCTGAGATGGAAAAGCACTATATTAATGTCTATTAGGGAATTTTTAAATATATATAATGTCTTTAAAAACGTGATTCTGTTTTCGAATTGTTAAAAATCCCTAAAAAATTTAGGGTAGCTTAAATTCATAATAGCCAGACATGTTTTTCCACCTGTCCAAATGTATTATCCTTAGATATAATGCTACAATCAAATATGTATATTTCCCAAAAATACTTCGTATGTTTACGAAGGAAATTCAGAGGTTACATCCATCAAGAAACGTTTATGTATTATGAAGTGAAAAATTCAATGAATTAGAATGTCTGGCTATCATGCATCCAACCTGGAAGGATACATCCAACACGTTTTTCGTAGGCATTCCTACGCTATTCGAATCAATAACCGTTTAATCCCCCGAGGCGGGATTCGTTCCGGGACAGTACGCGAAATGGGGGGATGGAGCCGTCTTTTAGAACGGCCTAAAAACGGAGCCCGTGTCGGCGGGAAACGTTAAATCCGATGGCCCTCTCGCCGCGGCATGGTCGTCAAGTCTGTACGCGGCAGGAGGCGCTACGTCTACGTCAGGGTGCCCGAGGGCACGAGGCGCGACGACCTGGCCGGATGCATATCCGAGAGGTTCGGCGACACCAAGGCCATAACCTGCAGGGATGGCGACGCCGTGATCAGGTGCTCCCCCAGGGAATGCGAGGCGGTCGTGGACCACCTCATCTCCTCCGGACTCTGCACAGGCTCCGTGAAGACGTCCGGCACCCTCAGGACCCTCCGCGACGAGTACCCTCAGCTCAGGGTGCCCCAGAAACGCAGGAGATGAATTCTGACCCCCCGCGGGACCCATGACCAAACCTTTATACTGCCCCCATTATCACAGTCGCGGGAAGAATAAAGGAGCACACGCATTATGCAACCCGGACAGATGGCTTATGACAGGGGGATCACCGTTTTCTCCCCTGACGGAAGATTGTTCCAAGTCGAGTACGCCCGTGAGGCCGTGAAGAAGGGCTCCACCACCATCGGGCTGAAGTACGAGGGCGGTGTGGCCCTGATCGTGGACAGGAGGTCCTCCAGCAGGCTGCTGGAACCCAAGTCCACCGAGAAGATACACGAGATCGACGACTACATCGGATGCGCCACTTCCGGACTCGTCGCCGACGCCAGGATCCTGGTGGACGAGGCGAGGAAGGATGCACAGATTCACAGGGTGAACTTCGGCGAGAACATCTCCGTCGAGATGCTCGTCAAGAAGGTCTGCGACTACAAGCAGAACTACACCCAGTACGGCGGCGTGCGCCCGTTCGGGACCGCGCTGCTCGTCGCGGGGACCGACGACCTCGGGGTGCACCTGTTCGAGACCGACCCCTCCGGCGCCCTGGTGGCATACAAGGCCACCGGTATCGGCAGCGGCAGGGCCGCGGTCATGGACGTGTTCGAGAAGGACTTCAAGGACGGCATGCCGTTCGAGGAGGCCGCCCAGCTCGGACTCAGGGCCCTGGAGGCAGCCATCGAGGAGAAGCCCAAGGCGGAGTCCGTCGAGATCGGCATCGCCGAGGTAGGCAAGAAGTTCAGGAGGCTGTCCGACGAGGAGGTCTCCGCCCTCATCGACAAGATGTGAGGCCCATGGTCAACCTCGACGACGCGATAGTGGCCAGGCTCGAAAGCCACGGGGAGACCTTCGAGATACTCCTCGACCCGGCCGTCTTCGACCTCATCAAGCAGGGGAAGAAGTTCGACATAGTCGAGTACATGGCCGTGGAGGACGTCTTCAAGAACGCATCCAAGGGCACCAGGCCCTCCGAGGACAAGATCAAGGAGGCCTTCGGGACCGAGGACATAGCCGACATCGCGAGGAAGATCGTCGAGAAGGGCGAGATACAGATCACCACCGAGCAGCGCAAGGAGATGCTCGAGGCGAAGAAGCAGCAGGTGATCACGTACATCGCCGCCAACGCAATCAACCCGCAGACGCACACCCCGCATCCCCCGCTCAGGATCCAGCTCGCCCTCGAGGAGGCCAAGTTCCACGTGGACCCCTTCAAGCCGCTGGAGAAGGAGATCGACGAGGCCATGAAGCTGCTCAGGCCGCTTCTGCCCATTAGGTTCGAAAAGAGCCGCGTCGCCATCAAGCTCAACGGGTCCGACTACGGCCGCTGCTACGACGACATAATCCACTACGGCCTGGTCGAGAGGGAGGAGTGGACACCGGACGGCTCCTGGATAGGGCTGATGGAGATCCCCGCGGGCCTCATCACCGAGCTGACGGAGAAGCTCAAGCACAAGACCAAGGGCAGCGCCTCCGTGAAGCTCGTGAGCTGAAGAATTTACGTTTAAGGAAATGTGATAAAATGGAGAAGAGAAACGCCAGACAGACGCGCGAGATCGTCGTGCCCGGCGACATCCTCGACGGGACCGGAATGAAACCCGGCGAGAACGCATATGTGCTGGACGGCAAGGTCCGCGCCAGCGTCATGGGGGTCCGCAACGTGTTCCAGAACACGGTCGGCGTCATACCCCTCAAGGGCTGCTACATGCCCACCTCCGGCGACACCGTCATCGGAGTGATAGTGGATATCGGACCGTCCAACTGGCTCGTGGACATCGGTGCGCCCTACCCCGCGCCCCTGCACGTCAACGAGGTCCCCTGGAAGGTTGAGTTCGGCGACACGTCCCGCTACCTCGGGATGGGCAACGCCGTCCTCCTGAAGGTCCTGTCCGTGGACGAGAGCAAGAAGATCCAGGTGACCATGAAGGACTCCGGACTGAGGAAGATCGAGGGCGGAAGGCTCGTGAAGATCTCCCACTCAAAGGTGTCCAGGGTCATCGACAAGAGCGGAAGCATGATCTCCATGCTGAAGAACATGACCGACTGCCGCATCACCGTGGGGCAGAACGGCATGATCTGGGTCGACGGCGACGACGAGAACGCGGACGTCGCGGTCCTGGCGATCAAGATGATCGAGGAGAAGGCCCAGGCCAGGGACCTCACTGAGAAAATCAAAGAGTTTATCGAGAGCAAGCTCCCCCAGAGCGAAGAATACGATGATGATGAGGGGGAGGAGTGAAAATGAGCGGACACACTGACATGGTATTGGTTGACGAGAACGGCATGCGCATCGACGGGAGGACCGAGGAGCAGCACAGGCCCATCAAGATCGAGGCGGGCGTCCTCAGCAACGCAGACGGATCCGCGTACGTGGAGATCGGGAAGAACAAGGTCCTCGCGGCGGTCTACGGACCCAGGGAGTGCCACCCTAGGCACCTGCAGAACCCCACGAAGGCGATCGTGCAGTGCAAGTACAACATGCAGGCGTTCTCCGTCAGCGACAGGAAGAGGCCCGGACCGGACAGGAGGTCCATCGAGATCTCCAAGATCATCTCCGAGGCCCTCGAGAGGGTCGTCCTCACCGAGCTGTACCCCCGCGCCTCCATCGACGTCTACATCGAGATCCTCCAGGCCAACGCAGGGACCAGGTGCGCCGGTCTCACCGCCGCATCCGTCGCCCTCGCCGACGCCGGGATCCCCATGAGGGACATCGTCCCCGCCATCGCGGCAGGGAAGGCCGACGGCCACGTGCTCCTCGACCTGAACAAGGAGGAGGACAACTACGGACAGGCCGACGTGCCCATCGCCATCATGCCCTCCACCGACGAGATCGTCCTCCTGCAGATGGACGGCAACATGACCCGCGAGGAGTTCGACCACGCGATCGAGCTCGCCGTCAACGCCTGCCACGAGGTCCACGACCTGCAGGTCGACGCGCTCAAGAGGCGCTACTCCAAACCCGCCCAGGAGGGATCCGAATGAGCAACGAGATTATGTCCGAGATCAAGCGCGACCACATCATGAACCTGCTCGCCGACGGCAAGAGGCAGGACGGCCGCGGCATCACCGACGTCAGGGAGATCAAGGTCGAGACCAACTGCATCGAGTCGGCCGACGGATCCGCCAGGGTGAAGCTCGGGAAGACCGAGGTCATCGCGGGCGTGAAGATCATCCCCGGGACCCCCTTCGGGGACACCCCCAACATCGGAGTTCTCACCACGGGCGCGGAGCTCATCCCCATGGCACACCCCACATTCGAGTCCGGACCCCCCGGCGAGGACGCCATCGAGCTGGCCCGTGTGGTGGACCGCGGAATCCGCGAGTCCGGCATGGTCGACGTGGAGAAGCTGTGCATCGTCCCCGGCGAGGAGGTCTGGATGTGCTTCGTGGACATCTACGCCCTCGACTACGACGGCAACCTGTTCGACGCCGCCAACCTCGCCGCCGTGTGCGCGCTGAAGTCCGCCATCATACCCGCCGAGCAGTACGGCAAGGGCGAGAACACCCCCCTGCCGGTCACCTGCACCCCCATTTCGGTGACGGAGGTCAAAGTCGGAAACACTTTAATAGTAGACCCCGACTACGACGAAGAGCAGATTTCATCCGCACGCCCGACAGTCACTACCGACGACGTCGGCAACTTCAGGGCGATGCAGAAGGGAGGCCGCGGTTCTATCACTCTCGACGAACTCAGCCTCTGTCTCGACAGGGCCGTGGAGATCGGTGCGGAGAGCAGAAAAATCATCGGGTGATTTCCAATGGTAAAGAGAACAGAGAAGGCAGGCTCCTCCGGAAGGTTCGGCGCAAGGTACGGTGTCATCGTCCGCAACAGGATCAAGA
>CALUHQ010000022.1 GCA_944320485.1 Candidatus Methanomethylophilaceae archaeon | reverse complement strand
GAACTGCTGAAGGCGAACTACAACCTGTGCATGCCGCACTCTTCACTCTCCCTTCGCAGAAGGGAGAATGATGGAAAGCACGAACCAGTCACACCTGCCATGAGAATGGGTCTGACCGACCACGTTTGGAGCATCGGGGAGTTGATGTCTTTTTGTTATAGACAAAATATCAACTAAAATGTATCAGACTACCAGAGTCCATTTTTAAATCATTGCTCAATTATTTCACATCTGTTTATATTATTATTGAACAATAATAAACGATCTTGATCATAATTGTATCATAGCTGAACTTTTATCGAGCACATAATTGCTATATGTTGCACATACTACTAATAAGAACTAAAAATAAGTCTAAACACAATGGATTGTAGTACACGTTGTAGATTTTTATTCATGTCACGATATGGTTCCGGCAGATTCAAAGCTGCTAATATCATAACCTATCTTAATGGAAGTCTCAGCAGCCATCATTGTGAATGATACCAAAGTTCTCTGTTTCAAGAAAGGTGTGTCAAAACACGACTATCTTTCAGGTCACTATGAGTTTCCTGGAGGAAAACTCGAATCGGGAGAAACGCCTAGTCTGGCACTTGTAAGGGAACTTGCTGAAGAACTCAATTATGTCGTCGATATTGACTCCCTAGAGCACTATGATGATGTAGACTTCGATTACGAAGATTTCACAGTGAAACTTCACTATTTCATCATCAGAGACTCTAGTCCAGTGTATGAACTCAGGGAACACAAGGAAGCAATTTGGGTCAGTGTAGACGATTTGAACAAATTGGAATGGGTTGGCGCCGACTTTGTGATTATAAAGCAGCTGATGAACGACTATGGTGGTGATGTAGTTGAAACAGCTTGTTCTTGATCAGCAGCCTGTTTCAACCAATCCAATCCATCCTATGCTTCTCTACAACGATAGTTCCCGGGATGTGAAAGTTCTTTCATCGATTGTCAACGCAATAGATGCCTGCGACAGATTCGATTTCTCTGTAGCTTTCATAACGATGGGTGGTCTGAATAGTCTATACCAATCATTCAAAAATGTCCAGGAGAAAGGAGCTAAAGGCCGCATTCTCACTACAGATTATCTAACGTTCAACGATCCTGAAGCATTAGAATGGCTTTTAGACAAAACCAATATCGAGATCAGGATCTGCGAGGAGAGCTTCCATACCAAAGGATACATCTTCTACAACGGAGACTCAGTTACAACTTTTGTCGGTAGTTCAAATCTAACCGATAAGGCTCTCTGTGTCAATCTGGAATGGAATCTTAAAGTCAGTTCCGGACCGGAAGACAATCTTACAAAAAGTATCCTTTCGGAATTTGAAAGGATGTGGGATTCAGCCATTCCTCTGTCTCACGAGTGGATCTCGGAATACAGGGTTCGGTACGAAACGCATCGTAAGGCAGTGAATTCGGCAGTGCCTGCCGGACAAGATGAAAAGAGGGAGATTCAACCCAACTCAATGCAAAGTGAAGCATTGACTTCTCTCAGAAATCTCAGAGAAGATGGTAAAACCCGCGCACTTCTTATATCTGCAACCGGAACCGGAAAAACATACCTTTCCGCCTTTGACGTTAGGGAATTCTCTCCTAAAAGAGTTCTATTTCTGGTACACAATGAGAACATCCTCAAAGCAGCCGAGAGCAGCTATCAAAGAGTTCTGGGTTCCAAATACGCATACGGCCTCTATACTGGAAACGAGAAATGTCCGGATGCAACAGCGTTGTTCTCAACGATCCAGACTATGCAGAAGGAAATGGAATCATTTCCTCGGGATCATTTCGATTACATCGTATGCGATGAGGCACATCATTCTACAGCCAAGATGTATCGTACGATCATCTCGTACTTCCATCCAAAGTTCATGCTGGGAATGACAGCAACTCCAGAAAGGATGGATCAGGCTGATGTTTTTGCCATGTTTGACTACAACATCGCTTATGAGATCCGTCTCAACGCTGCTCTGGAGATGGGAATTCTCTGTCCTTTCCACTACTATGGAGTTTCTGAGATCAAGGTCGAAGGAAAGCTAATCGACGATAACTCCTCGTTTTTAGCCCTGACAAGCGATGAGCGTGTCAAGAACATCATAGAGAAAGCAGAATACTATCGGCCATATGGAAAGAAAGTTCACGGCCTGGTGTTTTGTAATACGGTCGAAGAGTGCAAGGAATTATCCAGAAAGATGAACGAGCATGGGTACAGAACCGTTCCTTTGACCGGTAAAGATTCTATCGAGACAAGAAAGGACGCTATTGAAAGGGTACAGGCAGAAGAGGGAGACTGTCTCGACTACATCTTTGCTAGAGACGTCTTCAACGAAGGAATAGATATTCCGAAGATCAACCAGATTCTGATGCTTAGACCGACTCAGTCTGCAATCGTCTTTGTTCAACAGCTGGGTCGCGGTCTGCGCAAAACCGACGATCCGAATAAGTCTCTGATCGTTCTAGACTTCATCGGCAATTACGAGAACAACTTCCTGATCCCTGTCGCTTTGTCAGGAGATCGTTCTCACGACAAAGACAATCTTCGCAGGTTCATGATGAACCGCTACCTTCCCGGATGTTCAACGGTTGGTTTTGAAAAGATTGTCGAAGAGAGAATATTGTCGAACATCAATAGGACAAAGTTGTCTGATATCACTCGTCTGAAGTCAGAGTATCTGTTAATGAAGGCTCGTCTAGGACGTCCTCCAACTCTTTGTGATCTTCTTCATGGAGGGTCTTTGGATCCTGTCGTTGTTATAGATTCCACAAAGAATCTCAATGTGTTCAGAGCCAAAACAAAGAGCAATCCGATAGCCCTGAGTGAAACAGAAAATGATATTCTGTCTTTCATCTCATCGTTTGTCGACGGAAAGCGTCCTCATGAATTGTTGATATTGTCTAAAATAATAGAAACCGGCGAGGTTTCGATCGATGACTTATCGGATTTGGATGCTGACTCTGTTGAATCTGCGATCAGAGTTCTTGGGGGCAGTTATCAGACAAAACTCACCAAAAAGAGTCATCCCTACTGGAACGTTCTAAAGAAGGATGGGGGCAAGCTTGTAATCAATCCTCAGTTCAAAGCAGCTCTTGAGAACGATGGTTTTCTTGAGTTAACAAAGGATGTTATACAATGCGGATTGGAGATCAATTCAAGAGATTATTCTAATCCAGATGATCTGGGATTCGTACGTTATGAGAAGTATTCACGTGCTGACGTCTGTCGTATATTGAACTGGGATTCTGATGTTAGTTCCACCATGTATGGCTACATGATAAGGAATAATCAATGTCCTATTTTTGTAACAATCAACAAGAGCGAAGATATCAGCAGTACGACAAAATATGTAGAGGGTTTTGAAGATGAAACTCTGTTTAACTGGATGTCTAGGTCAAACAGAACATTACAAAGTGATGAAGTCGTCAAGATTCTGAGAGCTCAATCCACGTCGATGAGAGTTCTACTTTTTATGAAGAAGAGTGATTCGGAAGGGTCTGATTACTATTATCTGGGTCAGGTCAATCCCATTTCTGCTGATGCTCAACAGACTACGATTGATGGGAAAGCAGTCGTTGAAATTCCACTTAAGCTGAATGAACCTCTTTCAGAAGAGATCTACAACTACCTCACAGCATCCGTTTTGGTCGATGTTAAATGATGGACTAAATACGATGTTGTTTGAGAAATGATTGTTAAATCGTATTATCATTATGTTTTGAATAAATCAAATGTAGATGATCTAAAATAATTAGGTTGTTATAATGAATTCATGAATCTGATCACCATGATTGACTCTTTAGCACCTTTTCAATTTACTCATGCAGAAGAATTGTCCCGATCAGTGATCAAGTCCAATCAAATCGGGGAAGAGTGGCTTGTTCCGGATTCCGGTGAAGTGGTTCATGTGCATATGTTTCCTGTTGTCGGGGATTATGGTATATTCTGTCCGAAGTGTCGTGGTCTATGTCCAAAGGAGATATGCGAACATACTGCAGCAGTGTTCCTGAGTGCGATGCCTGGGATATGTGACGTTCCCGATGACGCCGAATCTGAACATGTCATTCAGAGTAATATCCAGGAACTCAGAGTCATGCTGTCAAGGGGGACTGAGTATTTTGCATGTCTCTTCGCATCCAAAGAACTCGGAGGGATCGATGACAAGGAGATTTGTACAGAGTTTGCAAGTGTTGT
The DNA here is from genome assembly GCA_944320485.1 of Candidatus Methanomethylophilaceae archaeon. Classification (GTDB taxonomy): domain Archaea; phylum Thermoplasmatota; class Thermoplasmata; order Methanomassiliicoccales; family Methanomethylophilaceae; genus Methanoprimaticola. The sequence goes on along the minus strand of CALUHQ010000022.1, from coordinate 22,456 downwards.
TGTGAGTCGTGTTCTGCGCCTTTTGGATAAGATCTATCTCGAGATCACAAGGTGTGTGAGTTCACAGGAACTGCGTGAGCGCATGTTTACTGAGGTCAGATCAGTAGTATTTGCCGATTCACACATCTTCAATCCATACGTTCCATCACACTGGAGTGATCTGGAAGTCAAGGGAGATTCCGCGTTGTATCGTCGTAAAGCAAGCTCATAAAACAGATTTTTCGACATAGGTCGATAATTACACTGAGTGATCTTCCTCCATAATCTTGCGCAGGTCACGAAATATCAGATTTCATGAGTGAGGTGGTGTGCTGTTTTGGGATAACATCTGGAACTATGGGTGCCACTGACGAGCTCTACCATATTGTCGGGGTTCTCGATTGAATGGGATCGAAGGATGGGGGCTGTCATCCTCAGATCTCGAAGTCCCAGTCGATCCTCCTGGCGCAGAACGACTCTGCCAGAAGCGATCCCGGGACGAAGCGGTCGAACTTGCCGATCCTCAGATCGTCGTCCCTCCCGATCAGCGACATCCTGTCCCCCTCCTCGCGGATGCGGTCCAGCCCCTCGCGGATATCATCCTCGGACAGCCTCGTGTCGACCTCCAGGACCACCGGGCTGAACCCGCATCCTACCCTGACCCCGGGGATCCGGTCCAGCATCCTCCAGAGGGTGTCGAACTGCACCGTCCCCAGCCAGGGGTAGATGTCGTAGCCCCAGTCCGTCTCTACGAAGACGTCCCCCGCGCCGGATGCGGCGAAGGCGTCCCGGGATGAGGCCAGCTCCCTCCTGGCGGCGGAGTCCAGGTACGGGTAGTCATCGTCGCCGGACAGGACGTCCCTGACCTTGCGCATTATGCGGGTGTGGATTGCAGGCGGGTCGGACCTCCACCTGGAGTCCGCCTCCCCGTCGGTCTCAACCGCGTCGGCCCAGCCGTCGCCCCTGCGGGTGACCATCCAGACCCTGCCGGCCAGGGCCACCACCGCTCCGACGTTCGGTTCCCCCTGGACGGTTCCAACGGTGGTCCCTCCGCTGCGTATCTCCGTCTCCCTCCTGACCTCGAAGACGGCCGGGAAGTCCCTGCCGAAGGCCAGCGCCTCCGTCCTGGGCCCGATGAGCAGCGTCAGGTCCTCGGTCTGAACCAGGGTCATCTGGTTGATCATGTGCTTCAGCAGCAGCCTGTAGTCCTCCTCGGCAATCGACGAGAACGGGGCCAGCGACAGCACCCTGTCGCACAGGTCGCGGAACCTCAGGTCCCTCTCCGCGCCCTTCAGCGCCGCCAGCGTCTGGTGGAACAGCAGCCCGTACGGGAGCGGGTCGGGGACGGACGGCTCGGTCCACCCCTCCCTCAGGTAGAGCTCCGTCTCGGCTATGCCGCGGGCCAGCTCCAGGGAGACGCCGTCGATCCCGGGGCGCCAGGAGGCATCGTCGTCGTTGCAGAACATGACCATCTCCCTCCTCCCGCCCCTGCGGCCGGACCTGCCCATCCTCTGCACCAGGCTGGAGCACGAGTAGGGGGCGCCGATCTGGACGACCCTGTCCAGGCCGCCGATGTCCATGCCCAGCTCCAGGGTCACGGTGGACACCACCGTGGCCGGGACGTCACCTTTCAGATCCTCCTCGGCGGTCCGCCTCACGCTCCCCGAGAGGGACCCGTGGTGGACGCGCACCGGGTTGCGGGAGCCCCTGGCGGCGGAGACCTTGGCCAGCGACCTGGCGGTCCTCTCCGCGCCGGCCCTGCTGTTTGAGAACACTATGCACGCGTGGGGGTCGGTGAGCCTGAACAGCTCCGAGTAGTACTCGGAGACGGCTCTCCTCCTGCTGCCCTCCGGGTCCTCCTGCGGGAAGCGGAAGTGCTTGATACCGATCCTGCAGGACCCGCGGTCGTCAGAGGAGACCACCTCCACCCTCCTGTCCGAGCCGGAGCCCAGCCACGATGCGGCGGCCTCGGTGTCGGAGACCGTGGCGGAGAGTCCGATCCTCCTGGGGGAGCATCCGCACATGCGCTCCACCCTCTGCAGCTCGCACAGGAGCTGGAGGCCCCTGTCGGACCCGATGAACGAGTGCACCTCGTCGATGATGACGAACCTGAGCGACCCGAACATGCGCGGGACGTCCTCGGGGTGGTTGTCCAGGATCCCCTCCAGGGACTCGGGCGTGATCTGCAGTATCCCCTCGGGACGCTCCAGCAGCCTGTCCTTCCTCCCGGACCCCACGTCCCCGTGCCATCCGTTCACGGGGATGTTGGATTCCCTCAGCATCCTCTCGAGACGGGAGAACTGGTCGTCTATCAGGGCCTTGGTCGGCCCGACGTACAGCGCCCCCACGCCTTCCGGGGGGTCGCCGTGCAGCGACGACACCACGGGGATGAGCGCGGCCTCTGTCTTGCCCGAGGATGTGCCGGAGGAGATCAGAAGATGGCTGTCCGTGTCGAAGAGGACGTCGAACGGCCTTTCTTGCACCTCGCGGACCGACGTCCAGCCGTTCCTGTGGAGATGGTCCAGGACGAACCCCGGCATCCTGTCCGTGTGGTCGGTCATACCTCCAGGTCCCCGATGAGGTCGTCGGCCGGGTCCCTGTCAGGGGACACCGTCCTCCCCTCCACGAGCTCCGAGAACGAGACGTCCGGGTTCTGGTGCATGGTGTCCAGCAGGCTGATGAAGTCCCTGGTGATCTCCCTGGGGGTAACCATCCCGACGCCCACCGAGCAGTTCACGGTCCTGAGGTACGTCTCCAGCATCGCGTCGTCGATGTCCGATTCGTATCCGTGGAGCTGCTCGTGCATGGAGCGCAGCGTCCTCAGCAGGACGAAGACCTCCTCGTTGGTCAGCGGCCTGAGGTTGACCACCGGCCCGAGGTAGTTGTCGTAGCCGTTCTCGAACCTGCCGGAGACCAGCCTGGACCTGAGGGCCTCGTAGCTGTACAGGCCCCTGTCCGGGTCCTCGATGAACTCGGGGGTGCCGCACACGTACACCGAGAGGTGCGAGGACTTCCCCTGCATTATGTCGTTGAACATGGAGAGCAGCCTCTCGTAGTTGTTGCTGCGGGAGACCTTGCTCTGGATCTTGTACAGCACCACGCCCTCGTCCAGGAACACCACCATCCCCTTGTACCCTATCCTGGAGGCGAACTCCGCCCAGATCTTGACGAAGTCGTACCAGTTGGCGTCGGTGACCATGTTGCTGATGCCCAGGTCCCTGCGGACCTCGGATTTCAATTCGTACTCGCCCTTGAGCCAGCGCAGGGACGGCATGTCGCGGCTGCCGGACGAGACGTCCCTCCAGTAGGACTCCAGGACGGATGCGAAGTCCTGGTAGTACGTGAGCCCGCTCATGTCCGCGGTCTCCTGCCCGAGGCGCCTGGCCACGTCGTCGGCCGGCAGGGACTCCACGGAGACCCCGGATTCCCGGGACATCCTCTCCTTGACCCCGTCGATCCACCTCTGCAGCAGGGACTCCATGGCGCCGCCGTCCGGGCGGGCCTTCACCGCCATGTTGCGGACCAGCTCCCTGTATGTGTTGAGGCCCTCGTGCTTGCTGCCGGTGAGCCTCCTGTTGATGGCCAGGTCGGCGTCCATGACGACGAACCCCCTGTCCATGGCGTAGTTGCGGATCATCTGGATCATGAAGCTCTTGCCGTTCCCGAACTTCCCCGAGATGAACCTGAACGCTCCCCCGCCCTCGGCGGTGTACTCCAGGTCGGAGACGAAGGTCTCGGTCTCCTTCCTGCGCCCCACGGCGATGTACTCCAGTCCCCTGCGGGGGACGACACCCGTCGACAGGGCGTTCATCATGGCGACCAGCGTTCTCTTCGGGATATCGGGCATCCGCTCACTCTCGGTGACGTGTACGCGCATTAAGTATTAGAGGACGGCGCGGAGGTCGTCCGCGTACTCCTGGAACACCTCGCCGTCCTGGACAACCTGGTCCCCGACGGCGTCCATGGCGATCTCGTTGATCGAGTCCTCGAGGGACACGCGGGACCGGCCGGACGACCTCAGGAAGGTGTCGCCGTCCCCGTCGAGGCACGCGGACAGGTAGCCTCTCTGGATGTCGTCGAGGGAATGTGCCAAACCCGGGAATCCACCCTCCTCGGCCATCTGTCTTCCTTCGGTCGCGGGAGGCTCCGTCACTGGTTCCTCCACGGGTTCGCACGACTCGGGCTCCGTCGCCGGAACATCCTCGTCCTCGGTCCCCACCAGCGTCCTGACGGCCTCCAGGTCCGTCTCCGCGGCGGATACGGCGTCCCTGTCCAGGACTATGGACATGGCGTCCCTCCTGTTCCTCTCGGCGGCGGCCCTCCTTTCCCTGCCGGACACCCATTCGTCCACGGCGTTCTCCATGGCCTCCAGAAGGTCCGGGTCCACCTTCGACGGGCGGTTGGGCCTCCTCGTCCCCGGGGACGAGTTCACGCCCCTGATCGCGACCTTCGCCGCCGCGGTCATCAGCCTGGCTATCGCGCTGTTGCGTCCGATGTCGCACATGTTCAGGCCCACGTACCTGTCCCATCCGTGTATGAGGTCGGGCAGGACCTCGCGGGTGACCGCCCGGGTCCTGCGGCTGCCCGATTCCAGTATGCCCTCCCCGTCGTTCCTGCGGAGGTGCGCGTCCATCGCCCTCACGGCGGCGTTCAGGGCGCCGTCGTAGTCCCCGTCGACCAGGTACTTCCCCATGTCCACGTCGGCTATGCCGTCGAGCAGGTCCATGGACAGCTCGCCGGGGGGCTCCAGGCGGAGCTTCATCCACAGCACGGCCTGCCTGTCCCCGGAGTATCCGTACCAGAGGGGGTCCTGGTCGGTCATGAACGCGTAGTCGGCGCATGTCCGTCCGATCAGCCTGCGAACGGAGTCAGACGACTGACCGTACGCCTTGTAGAGTCCCTCGAGCACCCTCAGCCTCCTGTCCGAGTCCCTGTCGGAGGACACGGTCTCGCACAGAAGCAGCCACAGGTACCCCCTGTCGGTGTCCCCGTACGCGCCGCGTACCGCCTGGGAGCGCCAGGAGAGGTAGAATGCGGTCTGCTCGTCGTCCATGGAGTCGTAGGAGGCGCACCTGCACCCTGAGGGCACGTACGAGACGTCCCTCCTGCCGGCGGCCTGGGCATGCGCCCTGATGCCGGCCATGAGCGCGTCCCTGCGGGGGAGCATCCTTGAGGCGTCCGGGTCCTCGAGGACGGACGGGTTCAGCGGGAACCCGTCATCCTGCCACGGCTCTTCCTCGTAGCAGTCGTCTGCGTAGACGTCCTGGCTGTTCTCATCCTCATCGGACCCGTCCGGGTCCCTCCCGGCCAGGATGTCGCGGACCATCTCCGCGTGCCTGTCGGACAGGAGGAGCGCCTTCTGCCAGGGGACCCTCTTCCAATCCCAGAACATCGAGGCGCACACGGTCGCCGCCAGCCCCTGGAGGAAGTCCCTCCACTGCCTGGCTCCCCTGAGGTCCAGGACCTCCACCTCCGCGGTCTGGGGGTCGCCGTCGTAGGCGAAGCCGTCGAAGAGCAGGACGGTGTCGGTGCGCATGCTCCGTGGGGGATGCAGCTGGGACATCCTGCCCTTGGGAAGCTCCTCTGCCAGTATGCCCCTGAGGCAGTCCCCGAACCTGGCCTCGAATGTCTTCGGGTCCGGGACCTTCAGGAGGTACGGCATCCCGCAGATGTCGGCGACCACCGGCAGCGGGAGCGTCGGCACCGGGTCGGAGAGGATGGCCTGGGTCACTGCGGCGTCCCTGAGGTACGCCCCAGTCCATGCCACTGACGGGTCGATCGGCCTCCCCAGCACCAGGCACACATCCTTGGCCGCGCTGGCGGCGAGCACCTGCGCCGGGTACCCGATGGAGGGGTTGCCGGCCATGCGGACCAGGTCCTCCAATGCATCCTCGGGGGACGTCAGCGGGTCGCAGATCAGCTCGCAGACCCTCAGCCAGGCGAAGCCCTAGTCGGGGGACACCGCCTCCCCATCGGAGAGGTCCCTGCGCCAGCAGAGGTACGCGTCCAGGGTCGCGGGGTCCATGTCGGCGTGGAACACCGCACCGTCCCGCGGCTCGCGGGACGACTCCCGGGACGGGACCGCATCGCGGTACCTGACGACGTCCTCCCGGAACGTCTCCGGGGGGTCGAAGCGGCACGACCTGGTCCTCCTCTCCATGCGCGGGTCCATGGGTATCGGTCACCAGTAGGCGACGTCCCCTATATGCTTGATCCCGGGGATACGGCGTCTGACGAACTGACGGGTATTAATCCGCCGCGACGTTCCACCTCCCATGAAACCGGTAGACCTGGCGAAGAGCACGGCGTTCATGATGTCCATGGCGCTGATCATCGCACTCCTCACCAACTTCGCCGGCGTGTTCCCGTCCGACGTCCTCGACTCGGACCTGAGGGCCGACATAACGGTCCTCCTGCTGGCCGTGATGATGACCCTGTCCCTGTCAAGGTACAGGTTCAGCAACCTGAACCCCGTCACCCATTGGAGGTCGGTGGGCAGGGCCCTCCTGATGGGCCTGATCGTGTCCTCTCTCATACCCCTCGCTGGATACTTCCTCCTGAAGGACTCCGAGTGGGGCGCCGAGGCCGCCGGCCTGGTGTTCATAGCCGCCACCCCGTTCGCCGCGTCCGTCGCGCCCCTCAGCTACATCCTGAGGGGGGACATGGAGCACGCGGCCAGGGGGACGATCTACGTGTACGTCGCATCCCTGCTGTGGATACCCTTCGTGGTCTGGCTCGCCATGGGCGAGAGCGTCGACATGGCCAGCCTGGTGATAACCGTGGTCGAGATCATCGGCATCCCGCTGGTGGTCTCCAGGCTCCTGACCAGGTTCGAGATCAGCAGGGACCTCATGTCCGTGTTCCTGAACTGCTGCATATTCGTCCTGGTCTGGTTGTCCGTGGGGTCGACGAACTTCTCCACGTCCACCGTCGCGATACTGGTCGCGTTCGCGGTCATAGCCGCGCTGAGGTCCTTCGGTCTCGGCTCCGCCATCGAGGTGGCGGAGCGCCGCGCCGGGCTCCCATGGGGGCAGAGGGTCGCTGACATCCTGATGGCGTCCTACAAGAACAAGGGCATAGCGATCGCCCTCTGCGTCGCCACCCTCGGACCCATGGCGTCATTCGCGATGGTGGCCATCGCCACCTCCATAGTGGTGGAGATCAGCTGGGTCATCTTCATGGACTCCGTCCTGTTCAGCAGGAGGCGCATGGAGAGGGAGCTCGCCAGGGACGCCGAGGCGGGCACCGGAGCGGAGGTCCGAGAGCAGGCCTGACGGCATTCGTCCCGGACCCGGCCGGAGGGCCGCATCCCAGTGGAGACCAGCATCGCTTAAGAACGGACGAGTGGATGCACCGCGCATGGAAGTCTCGGTCAGAGGTTACTCCGAGGGCGACATCCCCTCGATGACGGCGATATGGAACTCCATAGTGGACGGGGGCATGGCGTTCCCCCAGGAGGATCCGCTCACCGAAGCGGAGGCCAGGGAGTTCTTCGGATCCCAGTCCCATTGCGGGGTGGCCGTTTACGACGGGAGGGTCGTCGGCCTCTACATCCTCCATCCCAACAACGTCGGCAGGTGCGGGCACATATGCAACGCGTCCTACGCCGTCGAGAAGGGGATGACCAACAAGGGCATAGGCTCCGCGCTGGTCGAGGACTCGCTGGAGACCGCTGCCGGACTCGGTTTCAGGATAATGCAGTTCAACGCCGTCGTGCAGGAGAACGCATCCGCGATCCACCTCTACGAGAAGGAGGGCTTCCACAGGCTCGGGATGATCCCGGGAGGGTTCCGCGGGAAGGACGGGGAGTACAGGACGATCCTCCTGTTCTACCACGAGTTGTGATACAATGGATGCCGCAAAGTATGGAAGGAGCTTCATCAGGGCCATCCTGGCCGGTATGATGATATCGATCGGGTGTTGCGTGTTCCTGGGCTGCTACTCGTCCTACAGGTGGGTGGGCGCGGTCCTGTTCGCCATCGGTCTCATGACCGTGGTCGGATTCAAGCTTGACCTCTACACCGGGAAGGTCGGGTACATCGTCGAGAACCCACCGTCGTTCATGTGGTACATGCCGGTCATAATCGTCGGGAACTTCGTCGGATGCCTCGTCACGGGACTGATGATGCCCTACGACGTGGCCACCACCGTGGTCGACGGCAAGCTAGCGCTGGAGTGGTACTCCGTGCTGTTCCGCGGCGTGTTCTGCGGGATGCTCATGTTCATCGCCGTGGACTTCTACAAGCAGAAGAACAGCTACCTGGCGCTCCTGTTCTGCGTCCCCGTGTTCATACTGGCCGGGTTCGAGCACTCCATCGCGGACATGTTCTACTTCGTGTCCGCCGGCGTGTTCAGCGCGGAGGCCCTGGTGTTCATCATCCTGGTGATCATCGGCAACGGGATCGGCGGCATGCTCATCCCGTTCTGCAGGAAGTACATGTACGACCCTGAGCCCGAGGCTCCCAAGGCCGAGTGATCCGGGTCCCATCATACAGCGTCTTCGAGCGTCCCTCCGCATCGGTTATGAACAAAGGGGGCGATTCGCCTCCCATGTCTGACGAGGAGTACGCCGGATACACGCCGATCATGGAAGAGGAAGAGATCGCGGATTTCGCCGATGCCAACGGGTTCATCCTCACGGAGGTCACGGACTTCCTGGCGGATGACGAGGCGTTCGCGATCCTGGGCGACAACACGCCGGAGGACATGGCCGAGTTCATGAAGTCCCACGGCATCGATTCCCTGTTCTACGAGTACCAGTACATCGACGAGAGCGACGCCTACGCCATGCCCATCGTCGATGACATCACCGAGGGCATGGAGCCCGAGATGGCCGAGGCTGTCGAGAAGGCCTTCGACGCCTGGAACGACGAGGTCGACGAGACGGACTTCTCCGAGCCCGCGCTGCTCTATTTCTATGCGATATACGAGGGCAGGGTCTTCGGCATCGAGATGTGGAACCCGGACTTCGTCAAGTACCTGGAGGAGGACCCCGTCCTCACGTGCCTGTGCGACTGCATCTGCTCCATGGACCTGGAACCCGAGAAGGAGTGATCGTCCGCAGCGGCTCCGGGGTTCCGGAGTATCAAACCATTTCCATTTTTTCCGATTTCACTGTGCGCACGCCTTATGATGCGACTCGCTCGACGATGCAGGAGAATCGAAGGAAGAGCCCGACGAAAGCTGGATGAAGAATGAGTGGTGGTCCCAATGCGATTTGAACGCATGACCTTCCGGTTATCAGCCGAACGCTCAAGCCAAACTAAGCTATGGGACCAGCAAAACCCAAGATAGACAGGTATGATATAAACATTTCCATGGTCGCGTTGGCTGGCTGGCACCACTCCTGTTATATTGCACCGGTGAGGTATCCGGGGACATGGAACCTCTCTACAGGGAGTCCCGCCCGATCATGCCCAGGAACCTGACCTACCTGGTGGCGGCGGTGCTGCTCGCCACCCTGGCGTTCATGGTGCTGTCCGAGTCGCTGACCGGTGCCGGGATGCCGGTCTGGATGATCGCGGCGTCGGCCGTGGTGTTCATCATCATAATCGTGGCGCTTCTGGTCCTGAGGCTCGACCTCGTGATCTACGGCGACAGGGTCGAGATAACGTACGCCTTCAGGCGCATCACCGTGAGGTCGGAGGAGATCATCGACGTCCGCCTAGGCGACCTGTCGGACATCAGGAACTACGCCAACTGGAACCTGAAGGGGGTCAAGCACCGCTCGTACACCCGCATAGGAGACGAATGCGGGATCGCCATGAAGGTCACGGGCAAGAGGGTCGTCGTGGTATCCACCCAGGACCCGGAGTCCGCGGCAAGGGCCGTACCGGGCGGAAGGGAAGAGTGAACATGCCGGCGACGACGTTCCATTGGATAAGGGTGCAGACGTTCTGCTACGCGACCGAGATGAAGGAGCTCCTGGAAGAGGTCATGGAGGAGCTCCTGGGGGATGCGGAGTACTCGGAGGAGCTCACCGAGAGCGAGCACGGCAACACCATGACGATACTCGAGGCCAGGCTCACCAAGCAGAGGCAGTACCGCGAGCTGTTCGAGAGGCTCGGTCCCGACATAAGGTCGTGGATTCTCGAGGACATGGACAACCGCGTGGACGACGACTGCATGTTCTACATCAGGCTGGACAAGCAGAAGGCCGTGCTGGGGACCTACGAGGTCGCCCATCACGGGGATGTCATCGCCGTGACAGGGAAGATACAATCCCATCCGGCGAGGAAGGAGGTTGCCGCCAGGACGCTCTCGGAGTTCCTGGCGGGGCTGGGTCAGTCCGAGCCTTCCTCGGACTGATCCCTTATCTCGAAGCTGCACTCGGAGGCCCTGCGGCCCTTCACCGACTTCACCGTTATCACGACGGGGCCGGTGCTGACCATGTCGCCCCTCACGGGGGACCTGCCGAGCCTGTAGAACACATAACCGGACACAGAGTAGTCGTCGTACTCGCCCGGGTCGAAGTCCACGCCCAGCTTCTCCATCACGTCGAACACGTTGGCGTCGCCCTTCACGGAGTACTTCCCGTCGCCGTCGGGGACCATGTCCTGCTGGATGACGTCGTCCTCGTCCCAGATCTCGCCCACGAGCTCCTCCAGGACGTCCTCCATCGTGACGATGCCCATGGTCCCGCCGTAGGAGTCCAGGACCACGGCCATGTGGATCTTGGACTTCTGGAAGTCGCTCAGGACTGTCGCTATGCTCATCGTCTCGGGGACGTACCTGACGGGCTTCTCCAGGGTCTTGATGGAGAACTCGCGCCCCTCCAGGACGTTGGAGTAGAACTCCTTGGAGTACACCATCCCCACGATGTTGTCGATGCTGTCCCTGTAGACTGGGATCCTGGAGAATCCGGACGATCCTATGACCTTCCCGAGCTCCTCGTTCGAGGCGCTCTCCTCGATCGCCACGACATCCACCCTGGGGACGTAGACCTCCCCGACAGGGGTGTCGTCGAACCTGATGGCTGACTTGATGAGGTTCCTCTCGCTCTCCTCGATGACGCCGTCGTCCTCGATCTCGTCGATCATGACCTCCAGCTCGTCCTCGGTCATGGTGGGGGCGTCCCCGCCGGCCCTCCTGCCGATGGCGTTGGTGAACTTCGTGAACAGCCACGAGAGGGGGCTGAACAGGACCTCCACGTAGTGGACCAGGGTGCATACGCGCATCGCGTACTTCTCCGGGTTCCTCTTGGCCACGGTCTTCGGGGTGATTTCTCCGCAGATCAGGACCAGGACGGTCATCACCACGGTGGACACGACCGACACAGTGGACGGCTCCATGGCTATCAGCAGTACGCCGAACATGGTTGTGGCCAGGGAACTCGCCCCGATGTTGACCAGGTTGTTGCCGATCAGGATCGTGGTGAGGAACTTGTCGTAGTTGCCCAGTATGTCCAGGCACCTCTGCGCCTTGGCATCCCCGTCCTTGGCCATCTTCTTCAGACGGACCTGGTTCGCGCTGGTGAACGCGGTCTCGGACATGGAGAAGAACGCTGACAGGACGATCAGAACGGCTATGACTGCGATGTAGGCTATTACAATGGATTCCATCCGTCAGGCGCCCCCTGACGGCAGTTCGTTATTTCGGGACATTAAACCGACCGCGACTTTACAACACGGGCCCGCGCATTTAACGTTTATGCAGGATGGGCCGACGGGCCTCGCTCCTTACTCTAAAAATAAAGTTTTAAAATAAAGGGGACAATCCCGCCCCTCAGGTAACACGATGGTAGAAATCAAGTACGACGTTGTGGAGAAGATCGCGGTCCTCTCCGAATCCTCGAAGGGCTGGACGAAGGAGCTCAACCTCATCAGCTGGAACGACAGGGACCCCAAGTACGACATCAGGGAGTGGTCCCCTGACCACGCCAAGATGGGCAAGGGCATCACCCTGTCCGAGGAGGAGGTCGCCGTCCTCAAGAAGGCCCTGGAGACCAGGGACGTCTGAACCGATACCGATTCTTTTTCGATCACCGGGGGATGAGCCGGCATGTCCGCGACCAGGGTGGAGTATCTGGAGCGCTACCTCGAGGCCGTGGACAGGGTCATAGCCGGCCGCCCCGGTTCCATATCAGAGGACAGGTGGCTGGTCAACTACTACGACTCCGACAAGCTCCCCGTGATCAGGGGCTACCTGTCCTGCGACGACGAGCGCGTCAGGGCGGAGACCGTTCTCCTGTTGGCAGACGTGCACGAGAGGGCGGTCCTCGACGAGGTGTCCGAGATGCGCAGGAAGGACTCCGAGAGGGTCCGCCTGGCGTGCATGGGGTATCTCAGCGCCATGGAGTCCGACGACGGTCTCACCGAGCAGCTGCTGGAGGTGCTGGACCACTCATCCGGGGCTGAGTTCATGAAGGCCGCCGCCAGGATAGGGTCGGTGGCCAGGGAGGAGGACGTCCCCCACCTGAGGAAGATCTACGGCCAGGTCGGAGGGGAGATGAGGTCCGCCATGAGGGTCGCTCTGGACAGGGTGGTCTCCCGCTACCCCTCGCTCCAGCCGAAGAGGGACCTCATACTGTCTGTCCCGGTCTACCCGGACGAGGGCGCCTTCGAGCGCTTCCTGGACAGCAGCATCGAGTACCTCGACGTGAGGTACAGGAAGAACGTCCTCCCGGCGGAGAAGGTCAGCCTCGGCACCTACAACAACGTCGCCCGCGCCCTCGGGAAGATGCGCACCAGGCTCTACAACGAGACGGACAACCTCCAGTACTACGGTCCCGACAAGACCGACCGGGCGAGGGAGCTCAACGGGCTGATCGCCTGGGCCAACTCGGACCTGTCAGGGAAGGAGGTGATCGGGCGCGAGAGGAGCCGCTCCCACGTGTGCCCCAGATGCGGGGAGATGATGGTCTGCTACAAGGGCATGTGGATATGCCCGGACTGCGGGACGCTCTGACGTATCCAGCCAACTTGGCGAACCCAATTATACCAGTGCGGTAATCAGCTGGCAAGGCGTTCGGGTAACCTCCGGCCGGCAAGGTCCGGAGCATTATTTAGGATACCTTTACCAAAGGAGAGATGGAGATGGCTTACGGAGGTTACGGAGACAACGGCAGGGGATACAGGGGCGACAGGGACAGGCCCAGGGAGTTCTTCAAGGCCGTATGCTCCGACTGCGGTGCGGAGTGCGAGGTGCCCTTCAAACCCACCCAGGGAAGGCCCGTGTACTGCAGGGACTGCTTCAGGAAGCACCAGCCCGCCGACAGGAGCAGGTTCTGAACAAACGGCCCCTCGGGGCCCGTCAAACGTTTTAAAGAATTCTCAACGGACCGGACTCACTTCCAGTCCTTCCATTCCTTGTCGGGGTCCTTCTGGTCCAGCATGTGGTACAGGTCGTACATCGAGAAGAGGTGCGAGATCGACAGGCACATTACGACGACCACGGCGCCCAGGATCATCAGCATGACCCCGAGCAGCCCGTTCCATAGGAAGTAGGAGAGGATGCCGAGGCCCACGACCGCCGCTCCGACGTAGGTGGCGATGCGCACGCGGCGCCTGAACCTGGCGACCTCCATGTCAGATCACTCTGTCGCCCGCGGAGTCCGACGCGCTCTCGTCCCAGACCTCCAGCGCCTCGAAGGTCCACACCGCGACGCAGTGCATGTTCATGCGCTCCAGCATCTCGGACATCCTGTCGAAGACGGGTCCGCTGTCGACCCTGGACTTCGCCACGGCCTTGATGGAGTAGGCGCCCTTGCCCTTCCAGACCATGAACTCGACGTTGGGGTTCCTGAGGAGATACTCGGAGGCACGGTGCATGTAGACCTCGCCCACGATTATCGTGTCAGGCTCGGTGACCATGAGGCTGCCGCAGACTATCATGTGCGGTTCGCCCTCGGGGGACACCGTCGCCATGACCTTGTTCGTGTCCGGATGCTTGATCATCCGGATTACGGGCTCGGTCATCTCGACCATGGCGATCACTCGGCTTCGGTCTTCTTGAGGTTCAGTATGCCGAGGATGACGAAGTAGACGGCACCGGCGGCCATTACATAGATGTAATCCATGAATTCGAACATGAGCCCTAATCCCCCGATTATGTTATTAAGCTTCCGCGTTCTCGATCTTCGTGCAGGGGGTCACGGGGCGGAGATGCTGCACCACGAGCTCGAGCTTCCCGTTCTTGAAGTACGGGACGGCGGAGCAGTCGCACCTGATGCCGGTTCCGGGGATGATCCTGCGCTTGATGTTGTTGGCGGGGCTCCCGACGTTGGTGACGTTGGCCACGCAGTCGGAGCAGGACACCGTGTTTCCGAACAGCTCGTAGCACTTGGTCCCTATGACCTCGTCGACAGTCTTGCCGAACGCCTTCTCGCCCGCCCTGTTCATCCATATGATGGTGTGGGCGGAGTCATGGATGATTATGATGTCGTCTATGACATCCAGGATCATGTTCATGAGCTTCTCAGTGTAGATCTCCGACTGTTCCATGGTATCTCCCTGTGATGAAATCCCATTGATTAGGTAAATAAACAACCCGTCCGGGGGCCTCTTTTAAGTGCTCTTGAGATGTCCGTCGCATTGATGGTTTGAGCAGTAATTCTACGGAATTCGTAGAGTATCCTTCGATTCCCTGAAATTTCCAGGGTAAAATGGTCAGCAATCGCAACCCTAACCTGCCATATTTTTATATTGCAACGTGTTTTCGTGCCTCCAATGTGCTATGACGTGGTGATTATTGGTGCCGGATGCGCCGGACTCACCGCCGGGATCTACGCCCGGTCTAAGATGATGAAGACCCTCATCCTCGATTCCGGACGCGTCGGCGGGCAGCTAGTTTCCCTCTATCCCGAGAAGGGTATCCACAACTACCCGGGCTTCGAGACGATCCAGGCCAGGAAGCTCTCCGACAAGCTCTACGCTCACGCCGAGTCCGTGGAGTGCGACATCAAGGAGAACGAGAAGGTCGAGACCATCGAGAACGGGGACGGGGAGCTCATTGTCACCACCACCAAGGACACGTACCACGCCAAATCCGTCGTCATAGCAATCGGGATGGGCAGCTTCAAACCCAAGAAGATGGGCTGCCCCGGCGAGGACGAGTTCTTCGGGAAGGGCGTCACCTACATCCTGCCCTCCAAGGAGGAGCTGGTGGGCAAGAAGGTCACGATGTTCGGCGGAGGGAACAGCGCCATCGACATGGCCCTCATCGCGGACACCGTCACCGACACGACGCTGGTCCACAGGAGACCCGAGTTCAGGGCGGACGAGTCCACCGTGGAGAGCCTCCAGAACAGCAACATCAGGACCGTCATGAGCGCCAACCTCGTCTCCATCAACGGGACGGACAAGGTGGAGTCCGTCACCGTCTCTCAGGACGGCAAGGAGTTCGACATCCCCACCGACCTGGCGGTCATCAACATCGGCATCTCCGCGGACCTCGACGACCTGAAGAAGTGGGACGTGGAGCTCACCGACGACGGCCTCGTGAAGGTGGACTTCGACATGAGCACCAGCCGCCCCGGCGTGTTCGCCTGCGGCGATGTGGTCAGCTATCCCGGCAAGTACAAGCAGATCACGACGGCCATGGGCGAGGCCACGACCGCCGTGCTGATGGCCTACAAGTTCGTGAAGAAGCCCTACTGGGCCTGATGCTGGTGCTGTTTCGGCTCAGCGGGAGAGCGCACCCGACGGGCACTCGTCCACGCACATGCCGCAGTCCACGCATGCGGCGCTGTCTATCACGCAGACGTCCTCTATCGTTATGGCGTCCTCCGGACAGACCTCCGCGCACGAACCGCATGCGACACAGAGTCTGGGATCTACTTCCGGCATTCTCTCGTCCTCGGTAAAGGATTGACAGGGTCACGATTTAACCGTTGTTCCCGGACCCTTCGGAAGGACAGGATTATCCGACGGTCCGACATTCACCGGACCATGGCACATTCAATCCCAGTCGGGGACATGGTCGTCGAGGGGCTCGTCAACGGGAGGTCCGGTCTGCGTCCAGGGTACGTCATCATCAAGGACGGCGTCGTGGAGTCCGTCGGCCGCGGGAGCTGTCCCGAGGAGCCGGACCGCAGGGGGATCGTCCTGGCGGACACCGTGAACGGCCACACCCATTGCGCCGACTTCGGCCTCAGGATACCCCTGGGACTATCGCTCGAGGAGCTGGTTGCTCCTCCGGACGGGCTCAAGCACCGTTACCTGAGGGAGGCGGGACCCGATGTGCTGGCACGTTCCATGTCCGACTTCGCGGCGGTGTCGGCGGACGCCGGATCGAGCACGTTCGTGGACTTCAGGGAGGGCGGGGCGGAAGGATGCAGGTTGCTCCGCGCCGTTGCCCCCGGGGCCGTCATACTGGGGAGGCCCCTGTCGCCGGAGTTCGACCCGGAGGAGGTCGAGGACATACTGTCCGTCGCCGACGGGATCGGCATATCCAGCGTGTCCGACATGGACCACGCCTACATCGAGGCGGTGGCCGACATGGTGCGCGAGCGGAGGAAGGTGTTCGCGATACATGCCAGCGAGAGGGTGAGGGAGGACATCGACCTGGTGCTGTCCCTGGACCCGGCGTTCGTGGTCCACATGTGCGAGGCCACCGATTCCGACCTGCTCAAGTGCGCCGAGGCGGAGGTGCCGGTGGTGGTCTGTCCCACGTCCAACGCATACTTCGGGAAGGAGCCGCCCATAGCCCGGGCCCAGGAGATGGGCGTGGATCTGGCTATAGGCACCGACAACGGGATGCTCTGCAGGCCGGACATGGTGGAGGAGGCGGCGGCCTTCGTCAGGGTCGCGGAGTCGCAGGGAGGTGACCCAGAGGGCGTCTGGAAGGCGCTCACCTGCCTCTCGGGGAATCTATTATATCCCGACGGGTCGATTACCGAACATAGCGGACAGGGACGTCTGACCGTGCTGCTGACCGATGCCGCCGACGCCGGTTCGGCACTCCGCGACGATGCCCTCATGGTCCGTCCGCAATTGAAAAGAGGTTGTGAAAAATGAGTTTCCAGAACATTCTTGTACCCACCGACGGGAGCGAATACACCAAGGCCGCCATCAGGAAGGCCATGGAGCTTGCGAAGCTGGCCGGAGGGAAGATCACAGCCCTCTACGTCCTCGATCAGACCATCCTGACCAACATGCCGATGGACACCGCCGTCATGAATGTCTACAACACCCTCGAGAAGGAGGGGAAGGAGGCGGTGGACTTCGTACGCGACCTCGGGGCCCAGGAGGGCGTCCAGGTGGAGATCTCCGTCAAGGAGGGGACCCCCGTCAAGGTCATCCTCGACGAGTCGGCCAAGTACGACGTCATCGTCATGGGAACCCTGGGGAGGACCGGCATGTCCAAGCTCCTCATGGGAAGCGTCGCGGAAAGGGTCGTCAGAGCAGCTCAGTGCCCCGTCCTGGTCGTCAGGGCGCCCTCAGAGGCTGTGAACTAAATGAACGGCAAGACAGTAGCAGACGTGATGACCACCGCGCCCATCGTGGTCGAGGTCCCCGGCAGCCGCAGCGACGCCATCAACATCATGGTGAGGAACGGCCTCACGGGACTCCCGGTCATCCGCGCATCCGACGGTAAGCTCATGGGCGTCGTCTCCAGGAGGGACGTCTTCAGGAAGTTCGACGAGGACCAGCTCTCCCTCGTCATGAAGAAGGGATGCATCACGATCGCGCCCGAGGCCAGCGTCGAGGAGGCCGCCAGGATCTTCAGCGAGAAGAGGATCCACAGGCTCCCCGTCGTCGAGGACGGAAAGCTGGTGGGCATCATCACGCCCACCGACCTGCTCCGCCTGGTGAAGGACATGAAGAGCCCCCTCCTGGCAGAGGACGTCATCCGCACCACGTGCGTCACCGCCTACGAGAACGAGCCCCTGAGCTACACCGTCCCGGCGATGAGGATCAGCGACGTTCCGGCCCTCCCGGTCCTGGACGCTCACGGCAAGCTCGTGGGAATCCTCACGGACAGGGACCTGTTCAGCGACCAGGTGAAGAACCCAGAGGACCTGAAGGCGCTCGGCATCGCCGACGTCGGCAACATGGCCGGGGCCAGGAACGTCCTGCCCCTGTTCTACGCGGCCACCGACAAGTACCTGTCCGACGACAGGACCGTCAGCGACTTCATGGTCAGGGACCCGTACACCGTCTTCAAGAAGACCAACATATCTGAGGTGGCGAAGATCATGCTCGCCAACGACTTCGGACAGATCCCGGTACACGGGAACAAGGACGAGCTCGTGGGCATGGTTTATGATGTAGACGTGCTATGCGCCCTCTCAGGTAATTCAAATGAGTGACGTAAACGCCAACGACCTGATGTCCCTCTGCAAACGCAGGGGGTTCATCTGGCCTTCCTTCGAGATCTACGGGGGCGTGGCCGGCATGTACGACTACGGTCCCCTGGGATGCTCCCTCAGGAACAACATCGTCGATGTGTGGAGGTCCATCTACAAGGGCAGGGAGGGGTTCGTGGAGATCGACTCCGAGACCGTGAACCCCAGGGAGGTCTTCAAGGCCTCCGGCCACGTGGACGAGTTCGCGGACCTCATCACCTACTGCAAGCAGTGCCAGGCGCCCTTCAGGGCCGACCACCTCGTCAAGGATTTCTACGAGAACGCCGACGTCCTCACGGCCAAGCAGCTGGAGGAGGCGTTCGTCGAGCACGGCATCAAGTGCCCCGAGTGCGGAGGGGAGCTGGGACCCGTCGAGGAGTTCAACCTCATGTTCAAGACCCAGATCGGCCCCGGGTCCGCCCGCGTCGGGTACCTCAGGCCCGAGACCGCGCAGGGCATCTTCGTGAACTTCCCCAACCTCTACAGGTACAACAGGGAGAAGATGCCCCTCGGCGTCATCCAGACCGGCAGGAGCTACAGGAACGAGATCGCCCCCAGACAGGGCATGATCCGCATGAGGGAGTTCAACCAGATGGAGGTGGAGCTCTTCGTGGACCCCGAGGACAAGGACTGGCCCAGGTTCCACGAGATCGAGAACGAGACACTGGACCTCATCCCCAACACCACCTGCGAGCCCGTCACGATGACAGTCAAGGAGGCCGTCGAGAAGGGCGTCATCGCCAACCGCGTGCTGGCATACTTCGTCTACACGACGAAGCAGCTCCTGACCCGCGTGGGCATCGACCCCGCCAGGCTCAGGTTCAGGGAGCACCTGCAGGACGAGATGGCCCACTACGCCGCCGACTGCTGGGACGCCGAGGTCCTCCTCTCCTACGGATGGACCGAGATCGTCGGAATCGCAGACAGGGGATGCTGGGACCTATCCAGGCACGCCGAGTTCTCCGGCGCAGACCTCACGCACTTCAAGAGGTTCGACGAGCCCCGCGAGATGGAGGTGGAGAAGATCCGCGCCAAGCACAAGGCCCTCGGACCCACCTTCAAGGGCAAGGCGAAGGCGATCGCCGCGGCCATGGAGTCCTTGGACCCCTCCGCCGTCAGGGACGGGAAGCTCACCGTGAGCGTCGACGGCGAGGACATCGAGCTCACCGACGAGTACTTCGAGGTCGCCAAGGTGACCGAGAAGGTGGCCGGCGAGCGCGTCATCCCCCACGTCATCGAGCCCTCCCACGGACTGGACAGGATCTTCTACTCCGTCCTGGAGCACGCGTACTCGCACGACGAGAAGGAGGACTACACCGTCCTCAGGCTCGCCCCCGCCGTCGCCCCCATCAAGGTCGGCGTCTTCCCCCTGATGGAGAAGGACGGCCTGGACGACATGGCCAGGGACATCTACGCCAAGGTGCACTCCCACAGGGTCGAGGCCTACTACGACGGCTCCGGAACAATCGGCAAGAGGTATGCCCGCATGGACGAGGTCGGCACCCCGTGGTGCATCACCGTCGACTACGACTCCCTCCCGGGAGGCGCCGCCGAGGGTACAGTGACCATCCGCGACAGGGACACCACCGAGCAGAAGCGCATCCCCGTCGACAGGGTCGCGGAGATCGTCGACGACCTGCTGGCTGGCAAGCCCTTCGCCGAGCTTTGAGATATTTAATACCTCGCAGTCACCGTCGTTCCGGCGACGACAAACCCCAACCCCAAACCCCTTCCTTTTCGGATTCCGCAGTCCGGACCTGGTTTTACGTAGAACCGGATGTTGCAATTAACAACCATTATATCCGGAGCACATCGTATCATCATCCAGAGGTGAATTCTATGGCTGTAAAGGACCTAGAGGATCTGAAGAAGATTACCATGCTCAGATCGCAGATCGACGGCATCTCCATCGAGAGGGTTATGTCCGTCGACTTCCCGACTGTTTCGTCGGAAGACCGCATCTCGGATGCGCTGTCGGTCATGAGAGAGACCAAGTACCAGGACGTGCCCGTCGTCGACAACGGGGAGTTCGTGGGGATGGTCAGTTACGCTTCTATCCTCAGGAAGAAGAGCGTCACCCTGGATGCCAAGGTGAAGAACTTCATCCGTCAGCTCCCGTCCGTGTCGCCCGACATGGAGATCACCAAGATCTCGGAGCTCATGGTCTCCAACAACTGCAGGCAGCTTCCCGTGGTAAACGGCAAGAAGGTCGTCGGTGTCATCAGGAGGACGAAGCTCATCGAGATCGTCAGGGACATCAGGGCCCTGAAGGAGATCAAGGTCTGGGAGATCATGAGCAACCCCGTCGAGTCCGTGAAGGTCAACGACCTGATGGACGACGCCCTGGAGATCATGATCCGCGAGGACTACAGGACCATCCCCGTCGTCAACGAGACCAACAACGTCGTCGGTATCGTCGGAATGAGGGAGATCATCGACAACAACTGGAAGAAGGACAACAAGACGATCGGGGACCTGGAGAAGAGCGCCCGCTCCCAGATCACCGTCGAGTCGATCGCGCTGACATCCGTCAAGACCATCCCGTGGGACAGCGACATCTCCGTTGCCGTCGACATGATGATGGACAACAAGATCTCCACCCTCCCCGTGGTGGAGGGCAAGGACCTGGTCGGAGTCATCACCGAGTACGACATCATCGAGCTGCTCGCCGCCTGCAGGGAGAGGGACATGCTCTTCGTGCAGATCAGCGGACTGGAGGACAACGAGAAGGACGCCGTCGACGCCATCTACAAGGACATCGAGGCCATGGTCGCCAAGATCTCCAAGATCTACAAGCCGGAGTCCTTCAACATGCACGTCTCCAGGTACAACGACGATGGGGACAGCTGCAAGTACAGCATCAGCGCCAGGCTGTTCATCAACGGCGAGGCCGTCATGGCCAAGCAGGTCGGATGGGACCTCATCCAGACCTCCAGCGACCTCATCACCAAGCTCGAGGACGCCGTCATCAACATGAAGGACTCGAAGGTCACCTTCCGCAAGAGGAAGAAGTGATCGCAATCCACCCGCGCGGGGCCGTGCCCTGCGCGGAAACCCCTTCCATCCCTTTTAGTGATTCTTGAGAAACACGCCCCTCCTCTCGGAGGGTAAATGTCCCCGGCGGTTCCCCGCCGGGGTTTAGGCTCACTGCTTCTTGTCCTTGAGCATCTTGCCGCACTTGGGGCACCAGTCCGCGTTGGAGGGGACGGTGCTTCCGCACTCGGGACAGACGATGCTCTCGGTGGAGATGTCCTCGGTTCCGTCGGCGTGGACGACGACGTTCTCCTGGGCCTCGTCGAACTTCGCCCCGCACTTGGGGCACTCGGTCGCGTCGGAGGGGACCTCCGCACCGCATTCGGAGCACTGGAAGAAGTCCTTCTTCTTCACCCTGAGCTCGTCGGGGACGTCGATGTACGCCCCGCACTTCCTGCAGTTGACCTCTCCGGGCAGGACCATGGCGCCGCACTGCTTGCACCTTCCGTATCCCTGGGGGTACAGCCTTCCCTCGGCCTCCATCTTGGCGCGGGTCTTCTCGGCGCTGCTCCTCATCATGGCTGAGAACACCAGGATCATGAAGAACAGGATCGCGGCGAACGCGACGGTGTAGGCGGTTCCGGTCAGGCAGATCATGGTCGTGTCCGCATCGTAGTCGTACCAGAACACCAGCGATGCTGCCGTGGACTCCGACTCCGTCTGCGCGTTCTCCATGATGCCTATGCCTATCTGGTAGTACTGGCCGTCCTGCAGTCCGAGGCCGGTTATCGTCCCGTGGTACCATCCGTCCGATCCCAACGTCATGCTGGATGGTTCAAGGTATGTGTTCACGGCCTCCGAGCCCGCACGGTTGGCCATTCCGAAGGATATGCCCACCACGGGTACGTACTGCACCAGGACGTCCCAGTCCTCGCCCTCGAGCTCGGGATTGACGTAGAACTCGATGGTGTCCGTGGCCTCGTCGTAGGTCACGTCCTTGATCTGGTTGCTGTCGGTGTTGATCAGATTCTCGTTGCTGGCGAGGGTGCCTGAGAAGGCGAACGTGCCCAGCAGGAGGGCCGCCACGATGAAGATCACTCCGACCACGGTCTTGACCTTGACCGACATGACCTTCAGGAGGTGGGGGATCATGTACAGCACTACGGCCACCACGAGGAATCCCATGCAGTTCGTGCCCATGTAGATCTCGAGGATGAG
>CALUHQ010000021.1 GCA_944320485.1 Candidatus Methanomethylophilaceae archaeon | reverse complement strand
CGAGGGCCGCGGGCCCTACAAGGGGCCGCTGGCGCACCCCATTTTGCAGCGCATGGGCGGCCTGCGCTCCCCGATGGGTTACCGCGGCACGCCCGAGATACGGTCCCTGCGCGAGCATGGATGGCCACCACAGCGTCGCCTCCGGCGTCCTGCACGGCCATGCCGATGTCGGTGAGGATGTGCGTGTTGGGCGTGAGCTTTGCCCACACGGGGATCGAGACCGATGATTTGACCGCGGAGACAATGGAGCCGACCATCGCGGGGTCGGTGCCGACCTCCATGCCGTATCCCTTCGCATGGGGGCAGGAGAGGTTCAGCTCCACCGCGCATGTGCCGTAGTCCTCCATCTTCCCTGCGAGGAGCGCGAAGTCCTCGGGCCCGGCCCCGTAGATCGATCCGATGACCTTGCCCTTGGGGACGGCGACCTCCATCTCCTCCCTGAACAGGTCTATGCCGGGGTTCGGAAGCCCCATGGCGTTGACGTAGCCACCGTCGACCTCCGTGAAACAGGGGTTGGGGTGTCCCGGCTTGGGTTCGATTCCCACGGACTTGGTGACGACTGCGCCCGCGCCGCATTCCATCATGCGGACCATGGAGGGTCCCGTCTCGTCCATGATGCCCGAAGCGACCATCCCCGGTCTGTCCAGCGAAACGCTACCCACATCGGTCTTAAGCGATACCATGGGCTTTGTGATGCTGGGGAGCGTTAAATACTTGTGCGGGATGGCAAGGCCATGGATGTCGAATCCGTCCGCAGGGACTTCCCCACAGTCCGCTCCAACCTCGGAATCTACCTGGACAGCGCCTGCCAATCGCTGAGGCCGGACAGCGTGATTCGCGCCATAACGGATTATTACGAGAACTATCCGGCCTGCGGCGGCCGCAGCGTCCATTCCATGGCAACAAAGGTGTCCATGGCCATGGACGAGGCGAGGGAGACCCTGGCGGGATTCTTCGGGACTGACGACCCGGACTGTTACATATTCACCAAGAACTGCACCGAGGGGCTCAACACCGCGGCGTACGGCCTCCGCCTGGGCAGGGGCGACGTGGTCGTCACGACGGATTCCGAGCACAACTCCAACCATGTCCCCTGGCTGAACCTCCAGGAGGCCAGGGGGATCCAGAGGAGGATAGTGAGGTCTGGACCGGAGGGGAGGTTCGACCTCGAGGCCTTCCACAGGGCCATGGACAGGAGCGTGAAGGTGGTCTCCGTCCAGCATGCCAGCAACGTCACTGGTTGCTCGGTCCCGGTCAAGGCGGTCACCGAGATAGCCCATGACTACGGCGCCACGGTCATAATCGACGGTGCGCAGGCGGCACCGCACATGCCCGTGGACCTCGGGAGGATCGATGCCGACATCTACTGCATGTCCATACACAAGATGCTGGGCCCGTCCGGGATGGGCGCCATGTACGGGAAGAGGGAGGTCCTGGAGGGCATGAGGCCGCTGGCCCTGGGCGGGGGGACAGTGGGTCTCACCACCTACGACACCGTCAACCTGGCGCCGATCCCCGACAGGTTCGAGGCGGGTCTGCACGACTACGCAGGCATCATCGGGACGAAGGCCGCCCTGGACTATCTCAAAGGGGTCGGAATGGACGAGGTCATGAGATGGGACAGGGAGCTCATGCGCAGGATCGTCTCCAACCTGGAGGACGTCAGGAACCTGCACGTGGTCGGACCGGAGGATGCGGATTCCAGGGGCAGCGTGTTCTCGTTCAACATCGACGGGCTTGGGGCCCACGACATCGCCATGATGCTGGACAGCATGTCCGGCGTGATGATCCGTTCCGGGATGCACTGCGCCCATCCGTTCTACGTCTCCCGCGGGATAGACGGCAGCGCGAGGGCCTCGACGTACCTGTACAACAACTTCCAGGACATCGACGTCTTCACCGACACCGTCCGCAAGATTGCCGAGACCTTCGGCGAGTGACTTCTCCAACCGGATGCTGGACCCCCACGACAGGACGAACTCCCCACCGTATCCGGTGTATGCGGAGTGCGACGCCTCACCGTCCGTCAGCGTGACCACATGGTCGCGGACCTCGAGCGTGTGGTCGGCCGAGGGCAGGAGCTCCCAGCCGTTCAACGTGATCTCCGTGAGGACCGAGGACTCGAAGTCATCCAGGACGCCTGCCAGACGGACCGCGGCCTGGGAATCCATGTCCGATTCCATGCGTTCCCCGCTGTCGGACACTGTGCCGACGGCCACGATGAGGAGGGCCAGTCCGCAGACGGACAGGACGGTGCGGGACAGGGTGAACTCGATCATGGGACGATCTCGACACCGTACAGGCCGTCCAGTACCGTGCACCTCAGGACCACATCACAAACCCCCGACAGGGAGACGGTGTCGTTCAGGACGGGGACCACGGGTCTGTCGAGATAGACCACGTCCACATTCTCGCCGTCATCCAGCAGGCGGAGCGTGTATGCTTCCGCACCATCTCCGCCGGCCTCTATCGATTGTCCGGGAGGGACGGAGAGGCTCAGGGACACGGAGGATCCCACGCCTCCGTAGTAGACGTCCCCGATGGCATCCGCCAGGACCATCGCCTCGGTCCTGAGGTTCATGAGGGATGTCTCGGTCTCGGCATCCTCCATGGCGTCCATGACCACGGGCGTCATGAGCCCGATGACGAGGAGGCAGACGGCCAGCTTCACCGGGAGGCCGATCATCCCCCTGTCATCCATCCTCAGAGTATCACCGTCACCCTGGTGCTGGAGTCCTCTCCGTATCCGGCCTTGGAGACCGTGACGTTGAGGAACCCGACGCTGCTGGTACCCGAAGGGTCGATGGTCAGGTCCTTGAACACGGCCTTGCCGGAGGAATCGGTGGTCGAATAGGCGGTCGATTGTCTGATCCCGTCCTCGTCCTCCACGGTCATCTTGACGTTCATGCCCTGGAGCACGACGGTCGCGCCCTCCAGGTAGTTCCCGTCTTGGTCGCGGACGGTTATCGTCAAAGAATCGATGGTCCCGGAGGTCCCGATGACCTCCCCGTCGTCCACAGTCACGTCGCCTATGGAGTGCGGGGTCTCGATGCTCCCCATCCAGCCCACGATGATGGCCGTGCCCATAGTCGCGACGAGTATGATTATCATGAGCTGCAGGGGGAGGCCCTCGATGCCGCCGCCCCTGTCGTTGCGTAAGTCTCTGATCGCCATGCTTATCGCACGGGTCTCGACTGACACGGCTTTAAGCAGGACCCGTGCATCCACACTGCGACCGGGACCATCACGGATGACGGTCGGATCGGAGGTCGATCTCCCTCAACACCGAGTGGGTGGCCCCGCGGGGACCGAGGACGCTCCTCATGACGAGCACCCTGTCGCATTCGAAGTCGAGGAGCTCGCATCCGGAGAACCTGTCGAAGAATGCCGATAGGTCGGCGGGCCCCTTGCATCTGGCGATGGTTATGTGGGGTTTGAACGGCTTCCTGTCATACGGGATCCCGGCATCGTCCAGGTTCCTGCCTATCCTGTCGGCGAGAAGGGCGAGTTCCTTCCGGGGCGAGGCGCCGACCCAGACCACGGACGGTCTCTCCTCTCTGGGGAACGCCCCGACGCCGGACACCCTGACGGTGAACAGGTCCATCCCATCGACTGCGCGGCGGACGCAGTCCTCGATGTCGTCTATCCGCGACTCGTCGACGTCCCCTATGAACCTGAGCGTGATGTGCACCTGGTCGAGGGGGGACGGCCTGGTGTTGCGCATGGTTCCGAGCATCTCCGACAGCGGTTCGAGAGGGGACCTGTCCGGGATAGGGATGGATATGAAGACCCTGATCTCGCTCATGGTGAAATCTCCGGATGCTCGGACAGTATGTGCTCCAGAAGGCATCTGCATCCGATGCGCAGGTCGTCGTACGTCTTCCCGAAGTCTCCGGTGTAGTACGGGTCGGCGATCTCTCCCCCGTCCGCATAGTCCATGAGCATGCCGATTTCGCATGCGGGCTCGGAGGGGGCGGTCCAATGGATGTACTCCATGTTGCGGCGGTCCATGCCGACGATGTAGTCGTAGTCCAGGTAGTCCGACCGGATGAGCCTCCTGCCGCGCTTCCCCTCGCAGGAGATGCCGTGGGACATCAGCTCCTTGGCGGCACGGGCATCAACCGGGTCACCGATGTGCTCGCCGCTGGTGGCGGCTGATGCGACGTTGAAACGGTCGGCCAGGCCCTCCTCGTCCAGTATCCTCCTGAAGACGAACTCGGCCATGGGGCTGCGGCATATGTTGCCGTAGCATACGAACAGAACTCCTATCTTTCCCATCGACGGGTGCATGGGGTTGTGGGATAACTATCTTCCCGATATAGATTCCAATTATATACCAAAATCAGGATTCAGGACCATGGATCAGAAGATCTCGACCCAGGACAAGTTCGTCAACGCGTTCCCCGCGATCGCGCTCGCCATCCTGGCCGTCGCAGGACTCATCGTCGCCTTCGTTCTCTGAGGGCGATTCCGAAACCAGAAAAAAAATGGGGAGGGGGTACCTCCCCTTCCATAGTTTTCACTCGGAGGCCTGCTGGTTCCTGCGCTGCTGCGCGATGAACCTCTTGGCGGCCTCGTTGCCCTTGGATGCGGCCTTGTTGAGCCACATGTCGGCCTGCTCTGTATCCGCGGTCACCCCGACCCCGTCCAGGTAGCAGCGTCCGACGATGAACATCGCATCGTGGTCCCCGTTCTCGGCGGCCCTGAGGTAGCTCTCGAACGGTGACTCGTCGGGCTTGAACTTGACCTTCTCCCCGGTGGCGTTCTCCACGATCTGCCTGGAGAGGACGTGTCCGAGTTCGGCGGCGCGCCTGTACCAAGCCATGGCCTGCTTCTCGTTCTTCTCGGTGCCTATGCCGTTGGAGAGGCAGTATCCGGTGTAGTACTGGCAGATGGCGTTGTCGTTCTCAGCTCCCTTGAGGAACCACTCGTAGGCCTTCTGCTCGTCCCTTGCCGTCCCGTCGCCCTCGAGGTATGCGTATGCGACGTGGTACTGGGATTTGCCGAATCCGTTCTCGGCGAGCCTGAGGTGGGTCTCGAACGCCTTGGACGCGTCCTTCTTCACCCCCCTTCCCTTGGAGTAGGCCTCCGCAACCGAGAACTGGGCCTTCATGTAGTTATCCTCCGCGGCCCTGCTGAGCCAGACGAATGCCTGGGTGTCGTTCTTGGGGACACCCCTTCCGAGGGAGTAGGCGGTTCCCACGTTGAAGCATGCGATGGAGTTGCCGTTGGCAGCGGACATCAGGTAGTATCTGAGGGACAGCTTGCCGTCCTTCCTCAGCCCGGATCCCTTGGCGTAGTTGTCTCCGGTGATGAGCTGGGCGTATCCGTCGCCCAGGTCCGCCGCCCTCTTGAACCATGCGGCGGAGGTCTGGCTGCTCTTCTTGACCTGCTTCCCTTTCGCATAGAGCTGTCCGAGCATGATCATGGCGTCGGTCTGTCCCATGTACGCGGCCTTCTCCAGGATCACGAGGCCCTTCTCGCGGCTCCTGTCGACGCCTATCCCTCCGAGGTAGCACCTTGCTATCCCGTAGATGCCGTCCCTGCAGCCCCTTCCGGCGGCGGCGCAGTACCAGGCGTAGGCGCTGTTGGAATCCTTCTGGGTCCCGATGCCGTCCATGTAGCATCTGCCGAGGTTGTACATGCCGAGCGGCGAACCGGATTCCGCGAGTGATCTGTAGAGCTCGAACGCGGCAGCGTGGTCCCTCTCGACACCAGTGCCGTACTCGTAGCAGTCGCCCAGGCTGACGGCGGCGGGTGCGTATCCCGCATCGACCAGCGCCTTCAGCATCTCGACGCCCTTGGGGCGGTCGCGTGCGGTGCCGGTGCCGTTGAGGACGCACAGTGCCTCGCGGCGTGCCGCCTCCGTGTGTCCCGCCGCGGCGGCCTTGGTGTACAGTGCGTAGGCGCCTGCAGGGTCGAAGTCGGTGCCGACTGCCAGCTCGGTGAGCCTGCCGAGCACGTATTCCGCGTCGGGGTCCTCGTCGGATGCCTTTCCCTTGAAGTATTCGTATACTGAACCGTCATCGGGCGTGTCGTGCGCTTCGTAACGGTCGGCCAGGGCGTTGAATGCGTCGTAGTCGCCTTTGAGGGCGGCGCGGAACAGCCACATCTCGGCCTCCCCTCCGTTCTCTCCGACAGAGACGCCGTTGGCGTAGCAGTGGCCCACCACGAACTCCGCCAGCGGGTGACCCCCCTTGGCGGCGCGGAGGTACCAGTCCATTGCCTTGGACTCGTCAGCCTCGACGTCCTCTCCGATCGCAAACCTCTGGCCAAGCTCGAAGCAGGACTGCACGTTCCCTGCTTCGGCCTTGGAAATCAACTGCTCTAAGGTTTCCATCGGGGTTCGGTAGTGGCTTATCGGATATTAAAGGATGGCAGTGAACGGATGATGCATCCGTCAATCTGGCACTTGTCTCCCGGACATCGCCGCCTCGACCTCATCCAGACCCACGGGAGGGTCCTCGGGACGCTTCTCCACCGACAGGACGAGGAGGGCGACGGCGACGAACGCGAACAGCGTCATCAGCCCCCATAGTTCCGAGAAGTTCTCCAGCGTGTAGGAGGTACCGACTATGGCGCCGGAGACGGTGGTGCACACGCTGGCACCCAGGAACAGGAATATGTTCGCGCCAGACACGGCGGTGCCGGAGACGGCTATCGGATACCACTCCTTGATCTGGGTGAAGGACAGGGTCATGAACCCGCCGAAGAACCCGAATGCGAAGCTGATCCCGAACCAGAACCAGTAGCTGTCCAGCCTGCCGGACAGCATGAAGATGGTCAGCCATGTGAGGGCGTATGCGAGGGTCCCCCAGATCATCGCCCTGCGCTTTGACCTTATGATGCCCCTGGTGGTCATCGCACCG
The DNA here is from genome assembly GCA_944320485.1 of Candidatus Methanomethylophilaceae archaeon. Taxonomy (GTDB): domain Archaea; phylum Thermoplasmatota; class Thermoplasmata; order Methanomassiliicoccales; family Methanomethylophilaceae; genus Methanoprimaticola. Next base: position 16,929 of record CALUHQ010000021.1, on the reverse strand, counting down.
ATTGCGACGGTGCTGAGGATCTTCCCGATCCCCAGCGCGGTGACCATCCACGATGCCGAAAGGGCGAACCCGTAGACGTTGTCGAAGTAGGTGACGGCCCAGGTCCCCTGGAACGTCATGATGGAACCGTACACGAGGAAGTATGCGAGCGCGCAGGTCCAGAACCTCCTGCCTCCCGAGAACACTATCCTCAGTCCGGTGAGGACAGGGACCCTGGCCGAGGAGTCCTCGGTCACGGCCCTGCCGTCGATGTCGTGCTCCAGCTCCTCCACCGACGGCAGGGACCTTCCGTGGGGATGGTCCCTGACAACCGTGAAGCAGAGTACCGCAAGGACCAGCGTGACGATCCCGAGGACGAGGTAGACCTCCCTCCATCCGAGGGCGTCGGCGAGTAGCTGCAGCGGTCCGGTGGCGGCGACCGCGCCGATGTTCCCCACGGCGATGACGATGCCGGTCAGGACTGCGAAGTCCCTGGTGGGGAACCAGACGGAGATGAGCTTCATCAGGGGGATGTAGACGACCGCCATCCCGGCGGCGATCATGACCTTGCCAACCACCACGGCTGTGAAGGAATTCCCTGCGAACGTCAGGAACGACCCGATGGCGGCTATCGCCAGGAACACGGTGCTGGCGATGCGGGGGCCGATCCTGTCGGCCAGTATGCCGCTGGGGATCTGCATGGCGGTGTATGTCCAGTAGTACACCGAGCTCAGCAGTCCGAGCGATCCGCCGACCTCGGCGACTATGTCCTCCCCCACTACACCGACGGATATGCGTTGGAAGTAGACGAAGAAGTATCCCGACGTCAGAATTACGAAGGTCACCCAGGCGAATGTCCTGAGCCTGTTGATCGTGACTTTGTCCGTCCCCATGCTGTCGGAACGCTTCCATAATTCTATTGTATATAAAAGAGAATGTGTTTGGAAACGGTTTTTATTCTTATCAGAATATCATCTTATTCCGATTGGGACGAGGCGGCCAGTTCGTCCAACCTGCGGTTCCTGAAGTACAGGTACATGCCGATGCCCACGAGGACGATGTCCAGCACGTAGAAGAAGACGACGTAGTTGATGTCGTCCCTCACGACCTTGTTCAGGATGCCGAGGACGTACCCAACCTCGATGACGGCCATGAAGCCTATGCTGGTGCCCTTCGCGGTCCTCGAGCGGTACGCCTTGGCTATGTTGAACGGCCAGGCGGCCGCGAAGCACAGCAGCATCCCGACCTCGAAGACGCCCGTCGCCAGGAGGTCAATCGTTCATCTCACCTCTACGATCTCGTAGTCCGGGTTCCCGAAGCCCATCCTCTCCGCATGCTCGAAGGTGCTCTGCCAGTGCGTGGACGGCTGTACGCATCTGAAGATGTCGTCGGGCTTCCTGCCGTCGCAGTTGCGGTACAGCATCGACCCGGGGATCATAGGCTGCTTCTGGACCAGGTCGATGCACGCCCTGTCCAGGGCCACCGGGTCGAAGGATGCCAGGATGCCGACGTTCGGCACGACGGGCATGTCGTTCTCGCCGTGGCAGTCGCAGTACGGGGACACGTCGCAGATGATGCTCACGTGGAAGTTCGGCTTGTCCTTGACCGCGGCCATGGCGTACTCCACCACCTTGCAGTTGAGGACGTCCGGCGCCTCGTCGTACACGGGTTCGATGGCATCGAACGGGCAGACGGCGATGCACCTGCCGCATCCGACGCACCTGTCCTGGTCGATGACCGCCTTGCCGTCCACAGTGATCGCCGATTCCGCGCAGAACCCAAGGCATCTGCGGCACGACCTGCAGAGGTCCGGGTCCACGCCGGGCTTGCCCGCGGCGTGCATCTCCAGCTTCCCGCGTCTCGAGCCGCATCCCATCGCGAGGTTCTTGAGGGCCCCGCCGAAGCCGGTCTGCTCGTGGCATTTGAAGTGGGAGAGCGAGATGATGATGTCGGCGTCGGCCACGGACCTTCCGATCTTCGCCGATCTGACGTACTGTCCGTCGATCGGTATCTCGACATCGTCGGTGCCCTTCAGCCCGTCTGCGATGATTATCTGGCATCCGGTGGTCATGGGTCCGAACCCGTTCAGGTTCGCGGTGTCCATGTGCTCGAGGGCGTGCTTCCTCCTGCCCACGTAGAGGGTGTTGCAGTCAGTCAGGAACGGGTAACCTCCCTTCTCCCTGACGATGTCGGCCACGACCTTGGCGTAGTTCGGTCTCAGGAACGAGAGGTTCCCGTATTCGCCGAAATGCATCTTGATGGCCACGAACTTGTGGTCCATGTCGATGTCCCCGATCCCAGCGGCGCGCATGACGCGCTCCAGCTTCATCAGGAGGCTGTCGCCGACCTTGCATTCCATGCTGGTGTAGTACACCTTCGAGCTGCCCATGCCCTCCGAATCCGCGGACGGGTAGAAACTCTTTCCGCAGGTGGTAGTTCACAATATTGTGATGCCTGGGAGACATATGCGGGCAGCGATTATCTCCTGGGGAACAACCCCCGGGGTCAGTTTGAAATACGGTTCTCAGATGGTGCCCTTACGGGAAACCGTGGTGATAAGATGTACAGCATGAGTCCCTGTTCAGGCCCACTCCTCTCAGACGAGGAATCCATCAGGAAGTACAACGACGAGAAGCAGTGGGGACTCCACATCGCCATCGACCTCGGCGAGTGCGACCACGCCAAGATCTCCGACGGAGACTACATCCGGCGCTTCGCTGTCGACCTTGCCGACCACATCCACATGAAGAGGTACGGGGAGCCCATAGCCGTCAGGTTCGGCGCCGAGCCCAAGGTGGAGGGCTACTCCCTCATACAGCTGATAGAGACCTCCTGCATAGCGGGGCACTTCGCCGAGGACACCGACAGGGCGTTCATCGACGTGTTCTCCTGCAGGGAGTTCCCTCCGGAGGACACCGCCAGGTACTGCAAGGAGTACTTCGGTGCGAAGACCATGGAGTACGCCACCCTCTTCAGGAACATCTGAGGATCAAACTATGGGGCTTAACGGCCCCTTTCACGTTTTTATCTCTTTAGTGTAATCGTTATCCTAATCAGGATAACGATTCTGTTGTGTCGCCCCATTGGAATCAATCCGTCAGGAGCGTTTTTCAATGGAAATCCCATCGATTCCAATGAATCCGTAGTCAATCAGGATTCCATATTATCCTAATAAGGAAAAAATTATCAATCAAGGTTAAAACGAGATGCCGGGATTCGAACCCCATGAGCAACGACGGCGAGATCACCATCACCGTGTGTCCGGGTTTGACTAAGAAAGGTAAACCAGAGACCTTCGACCACATCGACATCTCCCCCGGGGACACCATCTCCATAGTGGGGCCCACCGGGTCCGGGAAGACCGCGTTCATAAACGACATCGAGGTCTTCGCACAGGGGGACACCGTCACAGGACGCAGGGTGCTGGTCAACGGGGAGGTTCCGCCGGAGAGGTTCATCCGCGACCCGGCCTGCAAGCCGATAGCGATGATCACGCAGAACACCAAGTGCCTCGCCGACCTGTCGGTGGGGGAGTTCCTGGAGATGCATGTGGCCACCCGCAACAACCTGCAGGAGAACATCATCGCGGACACGATCTCGCTGGCGAACGAGTTCACCGGCGAGAAGATCGTCGCCGAAGCCAGGATGTCCTCCCTGTCGGGAGGGCAGACCAGGTCGCTGATGATCGCCGACGCGGTCCTGATCTCCAAGGCGCCCATCCTCCTGCTGGACGAGATCGAGAACGCCGGCATCTTCAAGGAGGCGGTGATCTCGCACCTCAAGGGTCTGAGGAAGGCCGTGATCTTCGTCACCCACGACCCCTACGTCTCGATGCTGTCGGACAGGAGGATAGTGATGAAGGGTGGGGAGGTCGTCTCCATCCTCTCTCCAGGCGACGACGAGACCGAGGCCCTGAGGAAGGTCAGGGAGATGGACGAGGAGATGTCCGTGCTCCGCGAGCGCATCCGCGTCGGAGAGGTAATCGGGAGCGGATCGTTCTGAAGCTGATGGTCGTGGCCGGCCCGCCCAGCGCGGGGAAGACGTCCGTGATCCGCCAGATGATAAGGCAACTGTCCGAGACAGAGCGGGTGGCGTACATCAAGATCGACGTGGTCCAGGCTTTCGAGGACGAGGAGCTCAGGGAGGAGTTCGGGATACCCACCCGCAAGGTCTACTCCGGGGACATGTGCCCGGACCACATGGGGATCATGGTCATCCAGGACGCAGTCCAGTGGGCGGAGTCCGAGGGGGCGTCAGTCCTGATCTACGAGAGCGCGGGACTGTGCCTCAGGTGCACCCCCTATTTCACGGAGTCCCTGGGGATATGCGTCATGTCCGCGATCTCGGGGACCCATGCGCCGTTGAAGATGGCCCCGATGATCGCGCTCTCTGACATGTGCATAGTCACCAAGACCGATCTCATATCCCAGGCGGAGAAGGAGGTCTTCAGGGAGAGCATCCGCAGGGTGTCCAGCGACATGGACATCATCGAGACCAACGCGATCCAGGGCACCGGGATGAAGTACCTCTTCAGGGTCATGGACTCCGCCCCGTCGATACAATCCACGGAGGGACTGGAGCTGAGGGGCGTCCCCCCGCTGGGGGTGTGCACGGTGTGCATCGGGAAGAAGAGCGTCGGATGGCAGAACCACTTCGGCGTGATCAGGAGGCTCGAGGATGCCGACAACATCTACCACGGCGAGTGACTGGACCCCTCCCGGCAGGAACTGCGGGGCCTGCGGGCATCCGAGATGCGAAGGGTTCATGGACGCCGTCCGCAGGGGCGCGGCGAGGCCCGAGTCCTGTCCGTTCTACAGGGAATCGGAGAGGGGCGAGGCCGCGGACGTCTTCGAGTACAGGTACAGCGGCAGGGACATCGTCGGTCAGAGCTACGACTTCGTGATGAGGGCGATGCCCGGGGAGCCCTCGGCACGCAAGATTGTGCTCCCGTTCCGTCCTGACCTGGTGGAGAGGATGGGCATAGTCAAGGGGGACATCGTCACCGGACGCCCGGCCGGCGCTGGATGCCCGGTCCAGCATGTCATCAGGGTGCTGGATGCCGACCCCCTCACTGGCGTGATCACCGGGCACGTGGTAGGGCCCGCGTACTCCCGTGACAGGGACGTCAAGGACGTCAGCATGTACCACATGCTGGGGTTCGAAGGCATGGCCCAGGTCGTGTCCCGTGAACCCAGGTTCGGGGTGAGGCACAGCTTCCTGCCCGGTTTCTGCATGATGGACCGCGCGCACACGGGACTGGTGAACATGGTCATCAGGAAGCCCTGGGGACTGCAGGTCCGCGTCGAGGACGTGGTGATACTGTGAGCGGGTCCGTCGATGAGATACAGAGGCGGATCTCGGAGCGTCGCGCCAGGGTCTACACGGCTTCCGAGTTCAAGGCGATGGTCAGGGACGGCAGGCGCCCGGCCCTGGAGGATGTGGACGTGGTCACATGCGGGACCATGGGGGTGATGTCGGGGACCATGGCCGTGCTCAGCATCCCCGTGGCCGATCCCGGGACGTTCAAGCGTGCGGATTCGATCACCATCAACGGGGTCCCCGGCACCGTCGGCCCATGTCCTAACGAGTCCCTGGGGCTGGTGGACTGCGTCGTCTACGGCACCGCCCGCAGGGACGCACGCTACGGAGGGGGCCACATGTTCCGCGACCTGGTGGCCGGCGAGACGGTCACCGTGGAGGCGGGATCCGGGTCCAGGACGTTCGAGAGCCGTGTGACGCTGGAGGAGGTCCCTTTCGCCAGGATGATCCTTACCCGCGGGGCCTTCCGCAACTACACGGGGTTCACCAACGGGTCGGACGATCCCTTCACGACCATTTTCTCCGGCCCACGCCCCATGGCGTCAGGGTTCCTGGAGGCATCGGTCAGCGGATGCGGGGAGATCAACCCGATTCAGAACGACCCCGGGCTGGACTATCTGAGGCCGGGGGCGTCCGTCCTCCTGAACGGGGCCCCGGGGATGGTCATCGGCACCGGGACCAGGAGCACCCCCGGGAAGCCGAACCTGTCGGTCGCCGCCGATATGAAGGGGATGTCCTCCGAGTACATGGGTGGCTTCGTCACATCGGAGGGTCCGGAATGCATCACATCCGTGGCGACCGCCATCCCTGTGACGGACGGGAGGGCCCTGGAGGGGGTGTCCGTGCTGGACGAGGAGGTGGAGCTGCCTCTGACGGATGTCAGGGACAGGAAGCCGGTCCACAGCGACACCTATGCGTCGGTCTGGGGAGGCACGGACCTTAGTGTCACCGCGGACCTGTCCAAGTGTCTGAACTGCACATCGTGCAGGGCGGACGAGTTCTGCCCCTGCGACGCCTCGCCGTCGGGTGGCATCGATCCGGTCAGGTGCATGTCCTGCGGACTCTGCGTCCGCACATGCGTCGGAAACGTGTTCTCATGCGATACGGGGTCGTTGGACTTCGGAGGAAGGCCCATCCCGATCACCGTGAGGCAGTCTTCAAGGTTCAAGGCCGAGCGCCTGTGCTCGGAGGTCAAGGCCCTGGTGGAGTCCGGGGACTGGTTTTTGAGGTGTTTCGATGGGAGAATATGAGCTGATATGTCTGGAAGGAGGGGAGAGGGTCGACGAGAGGTACAAGCTCTCCTGCGGGAACGCCCACAAGGGCCTACTCAGGACGGTCTACAGGGCCAAGAGGCTGAACGTCAGGGACAGCGGAGGGGTGTTCAGGTTCTACGACTGGCTGCCGGTCAGGTCCACGTTGGAGACGGAGTCCGAACCAGTGGTCTTCCGCAGCGAGAGGCTGTCCAAGGAGCTGGGGCTGGACGATCTGTGGATAGGGTTCACGGGATACTACCCGGAGAGGGGAGGCAGGGTCAGGTCCTGCACGTTCAAGGAGATGGAGGCCCTGCCGACATACGCTCGTCTCAGGGACAACGGCGGGGGAACCGTGATCGTGGCATCCGCAGGGAACACCGCAAGGGCGTTCGCACAGACGGCGAACGACATCGGGAACCACTGTGTGGTCGTGGTGCCCGATAGATCCCGCGACAGGCTCAGCATTATCAACGACAGGGGGTTCGCACGCCTGTTCACGGTGCCGGGGGACTACGCGGACGCCATCCAGATGGCCGACCGCGTGACCGCGCTCATGGGCTACGTGCCCGAAGGCGGAGCTAGGAACGTCGCCCGCAGGGACGGCATGGGGACCGTGATGCTAGCCGGGGCGGTGGCCATGGGCAGGATCCCCGACCACTACTTCCAGGCGGTCGGGAGCGGCACCGGGGGGATCTCCGCCTGGGAGGCATCCATGCGCCTAATCGGCGACGGCCGCTTCGGAGACAGACTGCCGATCCTGGACCTCGCACAGAACTCGCCGTTCACCCCCATGGCGAAGGCATGGAACGCCGGAAGGAGGGAGATCACGGAGGAGGACCTCGGCAGGCAGAGGGACGACGTGGCGGAGGTCTTCGCGGACGTCCTCACCAACCGCAAACCGCCGTACACCATGGCCGGGGGCGTGTACGACGCCATGAAGGCATGCGACGGGAGGTTCCGCGAGGTCACCAACGACGAGGCCCGCTCCGCCGAGAGGTTATGGATGTCGATCGAGAACGCACGTCCGGACCCTGCCGCATCGGTGGCGCTGGCAAGCCTGATAAAGGCGGTCGAGGAGGGCGAGATAGGAAGGACGGAGAAGGTCTTCCTCAACATGACGGGAGGCGGACTGGACCGTGCCCGCGAGGAGCTGGGCATGGAAACGATCAAACCCGAAGGCTCCCTCCGTCTAGACATGGGAGACGACGAGATCAGAGGTGTGGTCGATGCATGAGCAGGAGGTCGCGGACCAGCTGAGGTCCGCCGGGGTCGACATGGTGGTGAGCCTCCCATGCGACAAGAACAAGGGGTTCACCGACCTGATTCACGACCGGTTCGATGTCGTCGACGTGACGCGCGAGGAGGACGGCGTGGGGATCTGCGCCGGGGCCTACCTCATGGGGAGGCGTCCGGTGATGTCCATACAGAGCTCCGGCATAGGGAACATGCTGAACGCCATGATGTCGCTCACCGCCTGCTACCGTCTGCCTTTGGTCATCCTGGCCAGCTGGCGCGGGGTAGACGACGAGAGGATCGAGGCCCAGAAGCCCTTCAACACCAAGATCCCGGAGCTCCTGGGGGTCTACGACATCGACTGCGTCGAACTGGACTCGCCGGACGACATCCCGTTGGTCGGCAGGGTCGTGGATGATGCGTACGCCCGGGGGAGGATCTCCGTGGTGCTCATCCATCCGAGGATGTGGGGGACGTCCGAGAGGACCGACACGACCTATCCCTCCCGCGAGCGTGACGTCAGGGTGTCGGTGCAGAAGCACGTCTCGGACCCCGCCATGACCCGTCTGGAGGCCATAGGGGCGATGATGGGGACGGTCTGTGACGGGGACGTCGTGGTCTCCAACATAGGGGTGCCCTCCAAGGAGGTGTTCGCGTCAGGGGACCGTCCGCTGAACTTCTACATGCTGGGCAGCTACACCCAGGCCACGCCCATAGCCCTGGGCATGGCGCTCTCCTGCGACCGCCGCGTGATCGTCGTGGACGGGGACGGGAGCCTCCTCGGGTCTTCCATCATGCCGGTCCTGGCATGCGCGATGCCATCGAACCTGACCATCCTCTGTGTAGACAACGGCACCTTCGGTTCCACCGGCAACCAGATCAACCCCGCGTACTCGAAGGTCGACATCGGTGCGGTCGCCGAGTCTTTCGGCATACGCGTGGACACTGTTTACACCCCGGAGGAGGTCGCAGATGCCGTCTCCCGCGGCGGTCCCAGGATGGTGCAGGCGATGATAGTGCCCGGGAACTCCAAATCGAGAAACATCGAGCTCTCAGCAGTGGAGATAAGGGACAGGTTCATGGAGGCACTCTGAACCGGGAGGGGGGTAGCGCCCCTCCCCAAAACCCGATATACCCGTAAGCGGATGCGTTTAACGCAGGGGAGGTTAAATTCCCGTTTAGAATCTACAATTACTAATCGCCCTTATTATTATCCCTTTTGTATAATTTTATCCTAACATGGTTATATAGGGTCGATTCTAGTTTGGAACCAATCAGCAGAGGTGCTACATTGGACAAGAAAGTGGTGCTCACGGCGGCGATCGTCGTCGCGTTCCTCCTGTCCTCGTCCATCCTGGTCCTGTTCTACAACCAGGATACCGACGATAAGGAGATCAATCTCATAGCCAGGGTCAACACAGAGGGATCCGGAATTTACATAGACCAGAAATACGAGGCCAGCGACTTCATTGTCGTGGATTCCGAGGGGAATCCGGTACTCGATGCCGATGGCAACATCCAGTATCACAAGGAGTTCTGGGAGGGCAAGATCTTCGGGACACCCGGCCCTACATCCATCCAGCATGTCCAACTGAGGGGCATAGTCGAGAGCATGGGCTACTCATTCGTCCTCTACACCACAGGAGACAACACCTCGCCCGGTTGCGGTCGCGTCTACTACAACGACAACATCACCAACGCGGCTGCCTTCGAGAACTCTCCGCAGCTCGACGGGGGCATCATCTGGCAGCCCCAGTACGAGGCTCTCCTGGAGAGCACAGTGCGTCCCTGCAACTCCATGATGACGACCGCCGACTTCGATCCCGGCCACACGTGCTGCGTCATAGGCGCGTCCCACGACTTCATCACCCACAACTCCGACATCACCGTGAGGTTCCTCGCGGCCTACGTCGAATCCGTCGACTGGCTCAACAACGCCCTGAAGGACAAGAGCTCGGAGGAGTACGCCTACGTCCTGGACCTGGCCATGGAGAGGACCGGCATCAGCAACCGCAACGTCATCGAGTCCTCCCTGGAGTCCGTGATCTACACCTACGGATACGACGAGAGCCTGGGCGACACCAAGGAGCGCCCGCTCGCCAGCCTCGAGGGCGCCATCGCCGACCTGGTCGAGGACCTGGGCCTCAAGAACAACGTCCTGAGGCAGGGCTTCAGCAGCACCAACGAGTTCGCCCAGAGGTACGTCAACGACGGTTATCTGTCGCAGGCCCTCGACTACCAGAAGAGCGAGTCTGGATACTCCATGTACTCCGTCAAGGTCGCGGTCATCGCAGGGGACATCCACCAGATCGCCATCCACCTCGGACAGTCGCTGGGCATCTTCGAGTCGTACGGCATCGAGCTCAACATAAGCAGTGCCGCCAACGGCGCGGGTGTCGCAACATCGCTGCAGAACGGCGAGGCCGACTTCGGATTCGTCGGGGCACCGCCCATAACGATCACCGTCATCAACGGCAGCCTGGTCCCCAGCTGAAGGTGTCAAAATGGCCACCATACTGAACTGGACCTATGACGAGAACAACCGCTATCATCGCTGGTTCAGGACGACCGTGATCGCCATCACCTCACTGGTGTGCTTCGTCTTCGCCTGGTGGGACGTCTCGCTCCTGCTGAACTCGACGGCCATCCCGACGCCGCTGGAGACCTGGAATGCACTGGTCGACCTGGTGGTGAACGGGGATTCCGTCACCGGGGGGCGCACGGTCTGGGCCTACATAGGCTCGAGTCTGAAGACGTTCCTGCTGGGATTCCTCCTGGCCCTCGTGGTCGCGGTGCCGCTGGGACTGGTCATAGGGTATTCCAAGACGATCAGGGAGTTCGCCAACCCGGTGATAGAGGTCATGAGGCCCATCGCACCCATAGCATGGGCTCCGATATTCATCCTCGCCATCAACTACACCGTGGGACCCATACTCGTGGTCTTCATCGGGATATTCTTCCCGGTGCTGACCAACGTGGTGTTCGGTGTGCAGAAGATCGACCCCAACCTGATGGACGCCGCAAGGACCATGGGCGCATCGCCCGTCCAGGTGTTCTACAAGGTCATGGTCCCCAGCGCCGTGCCGTATCTGATGAACGGCATCAAGGTCGGTCTGGGGGTCGGATGGATGTGTATCGTCGCCGCGGAGCTCTACGCTCCGCAGCTGGGAGGTATAGGATACTATCTGTCCACCATGGCGACCAACGGCCTCTGGCCCAACGCATTCGCGGCCATCGTGATCATCGCCATACTGGGGATTGTCACGACCGGGCTGGCTGAGTACGTCCACAAGATAATCACGAGAAGGATGGGGATGTCCAATGTCTGAGATCGAAGAGGGAGTCAGGACGGGATCCGCCGTCGAGAGCGAGAACTTCATACCCAGCTCCGAGATAAAGGAGGGGGAGGACCAGATCCACATCAGGAATCTGAGCAAGACGTACGTCACCGAGGATTCGGAGACGGTCGTCCTGGAGGACTTCTCCCTGGACATACGCAAGGGGGAGCTGATTTCCATAGTCGGACCCTCGGGATGCGGTAAGACGACCATACTGCGCATGCTCGCAGGACTGGTCCAGCCCACCTCGGGGAAGATCCTCATAGGCGACCGCGAGTGCACGGCCCCGGGTTCCGACAGGGGGATGGTCTTCCAGGACTTCGCACTGTTCCCGTGGAGGTCGGTGAGGAAGAACGTGGAGTTCGGCCTGGAGATCGCCGGCATGCCCAAGGAGCAGCGCCGCGAGCGCGCCGACAAGTACCTGAAGATCGTCGGTCTGGAGAAGTTCGCCGACCACAGGATCCACGAGCTCTCCGGAGGGATGAAGCAGCGTGTAGCGCTCGCCCGCGCCCTGGTGACCAATCCGGATGTCATCCTGATGGACGAGCCGTTCGGGGCCCTGGACGCACAGACCAGGAACCTCATGCAGGCAGGGCTGCTCAAGATCCTGGACAAGACCGACCAGACGATCATATTCATCACCCACTCCGTGGACGAGGCGGTCTTCCTATCGGACAGGATAGTGATCCTCACCAAGCGTCCCGCGAAGATCAAGGAGGTCGTGGAGATAGACTGGCCCCGTCCGAGGGACCGTGCGTCGCCGGAGTTCACGGCTCTGAGGAAGAGGATCCTCGAGGAGCTGGAGAAGGAGAACGTCCTGGACTGATGTCCATAACCCATGGGGCCGTCGGCCTCATGGGAAACCCATTACCCTTTTTCTCAACGATCCGTCGCGATGTCTCCGGCATCCCGGTAAGCAATCAGCAGGACTTCCCACGGTCGTCCGTCAATTGAATATAATATGAAGATGGGAAGTCGGGGCCTTGCGGCCCCTGTTTCAATCAGAAGGTCAGCTTCAGCTGGTCGTACTTGTAGACCTTGTGCGGGCAGCTGAACTGGCACCTGTAGCATGCGGTACCGAGGCAGTTCTTCGTCTTGACGACGATCTCCTTGTCATCGGTGACGGTCAGGGCGTGCTCGGGGCACTCCTTCTCGCACTTCTTGCAGCCGGTGCCGCCCTCCGTGTGGCCGCGGAGCTCGGTTCCGATGTCGTGGAGGATGTACAGTCCCCTCTCTCCGAGGTCGGGGATGTCACGCTGGACCATGCGGTGCACGGTGGGGGTTCCCTTCGGCTTGGGGAGCTCCTGGATGCCGACCATGGCGTTGTTCTTGTTGTACATCTCCATGGGCATACCCTCGTCGCAGAGGGCCAGCTCCTGGGTGTAGATCTGCTCGAAGATCTTGTCGCCGGCGAACATGATGTGGTTGGCCCTGATTCCGTTGGCGATGTCCTGGAGGGTGTCCAGGAGCTCGGGGTCCCTGAGGATGTCCGTCGCCATGGCGAGGGATGTGTTACCGTACTGGTAGATGGTTCCGCAGCTGGGGGGCAGCAGACCGACGTCCCTGGCCTTGACCGCGTCGACGTAGGTACCGGAGGCTCCGGCCATGTACATGATGTCCAGCTCGCTGAACTTGATGCCCGCGTGCTCCAGCAGGGTGAAGTGACCGGCACGCATGGCACCGATGGCCTTCAGGGCCTCGGAGATGTCGTGGGAGTCGATGTAGACACCGTCCTGGAAGTGCATCTTGCCGTTGGAGGTGGTGAGCTTGCCCTTCCTCCAGAGGTGCTCCTCGAGGGCGACGGAGACCGCGGCGATGACACCGGTTCCGGTGATTCCCTTGGCCTTCCCGTGCATGGGGCCGTTCTCCTCGATCATCTCGAGTCCGAAGTCGACCTTGTCCCCGTCCTTGGGGAGGATGTCGTCGTCGAGGATCTTGGTGATCCATTTGAAGTCGTACTCCAGGTCGGAGATGGCTCCGGGTCCTGCGAGCATTCCGCATTTGATGGACTGCCCCTCCATGGCGGGTCCCGCGGCGGCGGATCCGGTGTAGATGTCGTCGCCGATCTTCAGTGCCATCTCGGCGTTCGTCCCGTAGTCGGTGACGAGGCAGTTCTCCTTCTGCTCGAGGAATCCACTCTTGTACATCATGGCAAGGGCGTCGGCCCCGATCTCATGCCTGATCGCAGGGGGGACCAGGAGCTCGCATCCGTCCTTGACGTTCAGTCCGACGTCGACGGCGGAGAACGACCCGGCGTCCCTCTTCTGCTCGACGATGCCCCTGGCCTTGTGGGCGTTCTCGCCGGCGAAGGCGAGATCATCCACGGGGATCCCCTGGAACAGCGAGAGCTGGATAGGGTTTCCGCAGATGCTCACCCTCTCGACCTGGTTGAGGTCGACGCCGAGAGTGGCGATCAGCTTGTTCACTGTGTCTATGAGGATCTTGTGGGCCGTCTCGGTTCCGACGTTGATGCAGAACGTGAGGTGGTCCATGATGTTGGCACCCGGGAGCGGGTGACACTCTGTGACCGAAGTCGACAGGATCTTGCCGGTGTCGAGATCGACCGCATGCCCTCTGGTACCGCTGGTTCCGATATCCAGTGATATTCCGTATTTCATTCCTTTTTCCTCCTTAACCTGTCGAGGAAGGACTTCTTCTCCTTCTTCTCGGACAGGCCCTCCTTCGCCTTTTTGGCCTCGCACTCAGGGCAGTGGCACTCCCCGTCGTGGTGGCCCTCATCGTGATGGTGGTGATGATCATGATCGTGGTCGTGATCATGGTCGTGGCAATGACACTCCCCGTCGTGGTGATGGTGGTGGTCATGGTCGTGGCAGTGGCATTCGACGTGCTCGTCGAGCTCGTAGTCGAGACCGGTGTCGTCGATGGCATGGAACATCCTGTGCCTGAGCTCGCCCTCGTCGACGTCGACGACTGCGCACATGAAGTTGAACTTGACCTTCTCCTGGGGGTCGAGGGTGCCGTGGTGCTCGACTCCGTTCTCGATGTCGGTCAGGTTGAGTGTGATGCCGTTGCCGTCCTCGGTGACGATGGCGGCCTTGATGTGCCCGAGGAGGCATCCGGACTCGGCGGTGACCCACTGGCCGATGTCCATGAGGGCCTTTGCCATCCTGGCCTCGGCATCGGCGTTGAACCCGGTGATGGTCCCGGTCAGGCCGACTGCGCATCCTCCCGCCTGCTCGAGGGAGGTGGGCTCGTGCTCGCCGTTCCTCTTCGCCTCGCACTCGGGGCAGTGGCATTCCCCGTCGTGGTGATGCTCGTGTCCGCTCATCTCATCATCTCGTAGAGCTTGTCGATGTTCTCGTCGGTCTTGGCGGATATCGCCATGACGGGCTTGTCGGGGTACTCCTGCTTGAGCCAGGATGTGACCTCCTCGATCTGGCCGGGCTTGGCGAGATCGAGCTTGTTGATGAGGATGAAGTCGGCCTTGGACATCTGCATCTTGAAGAACTGCTCTTTCTTCTTGATGAGGTCCTCGAACCTCTGGACGTCGGCCACTCCGATTATGAAGGTGTCGTCGTCATCAATCATGGAGACACGGACCAGGTCCTTGACCTTGTGGGGGAGGGCGAGGCCGGTGGGCTCGATGATGATGATATCGGGGTCGATGTCCCTCTTGATGCTCTTGAGGGCGGACTGCAGTGTCCCTGACAGGGAGCAGCAGATGCATCCGTCGGGGAGCTCCACGGCGTCATACCCCTCCGCCTTGAGGGTGGCACCGTCGACACCGACGGAACCGGACTCGTTGACGACAATCGCGGTCTTGAGTCCACGTTTGGCGTACATGGAGGCGATCTTCATGAGCAGGGTGGTCTTCCCGCTTCCGAGGAAGCCACCTAGAATGTATACATACATGGGGAGTTCCCATATCATCCTTGGATTTAAGCTTGGTTCCTGCTACTCGAAAATGAAGTGAAGTTAACTCTAACTTCTGTTTATCTATTATATATAGGGGGACGGAGGGATAAATCAATCCTAATTTTTTCATATATTTAAGAGTCACACATGATGGCATAAGTGCTCGATCGTAGCCAGCATCATTCTGCAGGGTGGCGATATGGATGTATGGTTCATCCAACGACAGGGGTCCGCCGATGAATCAGGACAAGGTAGCTTGAACAAACTCAAATTATCCTAATAAAGATAATTATCCATTTAAATTTCCTAATCAAAATAATATTATTGTTCTTTATAAAAAAAGCGTGTTTTTATATAAATCAATATTTAAAGAAAGGGGTCATTTTTGGTTGTTCGAGAGTTGTTTTGAAAACAACATTATATTAATTTTCGGGTTTCATTTAAATACACTGGTTACTTCATCCATCCTCAAAACTGGTTAAATAATGTCCGAGAGATTGAGGAAGCACAGCTTTCGGGTAACCGGGAGTTGCAAAAGGAGGAAAATAGATGATAGACTACAAAGGAGTAGATTTCTCCAAGATCCTCAAACGCTACGACGTTGAGGCTCAGAACGAGACAACCCCTGAGGCCGTCGCCAAGAAGATGCTGCCCTCGGACCCCGTCCTGAAGAATGTCGCGGAGTGCGTCCTGTACATGAAGTTCAAGGACGTCGGACCCGCCACCGCAGAGGCTCTGAAGACCCACAAGCCCCTGGACATCATCAACAACGGACTGGTTGTCGGAATGGAGTGCGTTGCTAAGCTGTACGCTGAGCACATCTACTACCTGCCCGAGATCATGATGGCCGCCAAGACCATGGAGATCGGAATCGCCCTCGCCGAGAAACAGATCCCCGGCGGAAGGGAGACCAAAGCCACAATCGTCATGCACGCTGCCGAGGGAGACCCCCACGACATCGGAAAGAACATCGCAGCTGTTATGCTCAGGTCCTCTGGATACACTGTCATCGACATGGGTAAGGACGTCGCCGTCACCGATGTCGTTGCCAAGGTCGAGGAAGTCAAGCCCCTGATGGTCACCGGAACTGCTCTGATGACCACCACCATGACTGCCTTCCCCAGGGCCGCCGAGCTCCTCGTGAAGGACGGAGTCAACATCCCCTTCATGGCCGCCGGTGGTGCAGTGAACAGGGACTTCGCCGAGTCCTTCGACCTCGGAATTTACTCTGAGAAGGCTCCCCAGACTCCCCCGATTGCTGACAAGGTTCTCGCCGGTTACGACTGGAAGAGAGTAAGGGACGAGTGGGACAACATCGTTGGAGAGTGATTCGAATGGCAGCAACAAGATACACCAAAATGGCATACAGCAGTGCAGACGAGATGGTTTTCGGAACCGCCAAACAGCCCGTTTCCTACGGATTCGGAATCAAGGTCGGAGCCGGAAGGGTCATCCCTGAGCTGAACTACGCTCCCAGGCCTGGAAAAGAGAAGGACCCCGAGTCCCTCAGGAAAGAGTACGTCGACTACATCTCCAAGGACGTCCTGAACAGGGCCGTCACCGTCGGATTCCCCGACGTCCAGCTGGAGACCGAGTGGGTTTCCCAGATGGGTAACCCCAAGATGGCCACCCCCGTCGTCGAGGGACAGAAGGCTATCTGCGAGAAGTTCCACGAGGAGTACGGACTGAACTGCGCCGTCAGGCAGACCATCCCCGACCAGCGTGAGGCTGAGGAGGGCTACAGGCCCGGAATGGGCGGAAAGCACGCCTACCCCGAGGCACTCTTCGGATGCGCGGAGGTTGCTTGCGAGAACGGAGCCGATGTCCTGTCCTGTGAGACCCTCGGCGGAAAAGAGCTCGCCGACTACGCCGTCACCAACGGAGACATCACCGCCTTCCTGTTCGGAGTCGGATACCTCGGATCCATCGAC
>CALUHQ010000020.1 GCA_944320485.1 Candidatus Methanomethylophilaceae archaeon | reverse complement strand
GTAGCATCGAACGTCAGAATTCATGAGTGCACTCCCTCGCTGGGAGGAGATCATGATTCTCCATCTCTGCAAGCCGCCTGAGCGACTCGCGCATTCCCGTGTATATCGGGGGTGTATATAAGCCTTTGCATCAGGCCTATTCCTCCGCGCTTACACGGCCTTATTCATTTCTCAGGGCTAAGCGCTTATCCGCCTGCCCCAATGAATTGAATGATGCTAGTGACCCACATCTGGTATTTAACATTTTTTAATCGTAGAATCAAATATTGTCGATTTATGTTGTCTAATGTTACTATTTGTACCCTAGTTGGTCCTGTCTATCCGCAATCTGGCAGGATCCCGTGTAGTCTCGGAGACATAGACGATACGCCGGACCATGGCCCCTCCGGGTCGTCCATATTACTATAATATATGTAAGAAGAAAGCGGAGAACGGCAACTTCCTCTTCGGGATCCGACGACGGTTCCGAGACCCGCCGGCGAAGACGACGACCGACCCCGTCAATCGTCCTCCGCCGGAAGCCACCTGCCGATGACTCCCTCTACCGCCATCGGGACAAACCAAAGTTTTAAAGAGAAGGTCCCCTTCACGCGTACTGAAGTGGAGGTGGCCCAGCCTGGTAAGGCGTAGGACTGCTAATCCTATGTCCCAAAAGGACTCGGGGGTTCGAATCCCCCCCTCCACGCCACTATAACTTTTCGAACCTAACTCTGCCGAGCAGATTGTTCCTGGATGACTATGACCTTTGGGAACCCTCATGATCTCTACAGGTTCCGACTTGCGACCGGTATGAAGGAATCGGACCATGGCCCAGAATCCTTCTGCAACATATGACTCGGACCACCTTCGGTTATGTGACGATGGCTTTGGCCGAGTCACAGATTGGTGGCGATCAGAATCAGGATACCGAATTCCAGAAGCAGGAAGGAGACTGCGAGTCCGACGGTCACCCTTTGCATGAACAGTCCGCTGGATCTGCCGCCCCCGTATGTCTCTCCCTTCACAGTTCTCGCAACACCCATGCATATCAGGCATGGGATGGTCATAAGCGATGGGAGGATCAGAAACTCGAATCTCGAACCCCAGCGATTGGGTTCCGCGGAATCGGACCCCCAGTGGACCGGGATCGTATCCGGCAGGACCACCACAGCAGCTATCGTCACCACCCATATGACTGCCAGTACCGCGAACGACATACGGTTCTCGCGGAAGATCCCGTCCAGCATGCGGAACGAATCCGAGACGGACCTTATCTCTGTTTCCGATGACCATGCCTGATGCAGAAACCGGGATCGCAGTCGATATCAGAAGGCATCCGCACAGAACGGCAACAGCGCCAGTCCAATGACGACCATCACGGCTCCGAGTCCTCTTCCTATCTTGACAGACGTTCTGAGCGAGAACGACTCCACGGTCTCCGGCGTGCAGAACGGGAACACGACGACCGTCAGTCCCAGGAATATCAACATCAAAGGCAATGCGATGAACGAATCCGGATCCATAATGAACATGATCGCCATCGGCACGATTACAGAGGCCACTATGCAGAGGAGGAACAGCCTTCCCTGCCTCTGCATCCTCTCTTCGATAGCCTCGAAGCTCTTTCTGCACCCTTCGCAGCAGAACGACCCCGTCACAGTGTCCTTTCCGCAGTATCTGCAGCGCATCATGCCGAGATCGGATGCCTTTGATCGAACATTAACTTCATGCAACGGTTCATCGACTCGGTCGATGACACTCCGATTTGTCTGATCCGAGTCCTGTATCGGCTGTCACAGTATGCTTGTTGAGAACAACTGGCTAATACGATGCAGATGATTGCTCGGTATCCTGATAAGACCCGTAGTGTCGGTTGCCGTTGGGTGGCCCTTTGTACCTACGGGCAAGGGATGTTCTCAACAGGATTAACGTGGACCTCGGCCTTTCCATCATTCATGGTCAGTCTGGAGTTCATAGGCCCCGACCGCGCCCGGGAGATATCCGAGATCGCGCCTCCCCTGTTCTCCGAGGTCTATGACTACGTCCCCCGCGAGATGCTCGAGGAGTTCCTGGAGGAGACGCAGACCGCCGAGAGGATCAGGGAGCAGATGGCCGAAGGCATGAGGTACGCGTTCATATTGGACGGCGAATCCAGGGCCGGATACGTCAGCTACGGGATGGATGCCGAAGGGATGTACCTCAGCAAGCTCTACCTGTTCAGGGAGTTCAGGGGGAGGGGCATCGGCGGCAGGGTCATCGACATCGTGGAGGACGAGGCCAGGGAGGCCGGGGCCCCATGCATCCACCTGGACGTCAACTACAGGAACGAGGGCGCCATCCGCCTCTACAGGAGGAAGGGCTTCTCCGAGGGGGAGAGGATCGGGTACATGCGCGTGATCATGAGGAAGCCGCTACGATGCACCTCCACCGAAGAAGACATCGACCATGATTAAAATCTGAAAGCTCCTGCGGGTCGCATGGACGGCAGAACCCTCTGCGGGAAGACCCTGATGTTCCTGATCATGTGCGTCTTCATGGTCGTCTTCCTGGCCCTCTTCGGCACCAGCTACGCCGTGGTCGGGGTCACCGTGGCCACCGCCGCGATGATCATGCTGTCCAAGGACCTGTCCGTGAGGCCGCTCGCCAACCTGGGAAGCATCATGGCCTTCATGGTGATGATGGGTCTGGGCGCATACCTGGCGTCCCTGGACCCGTACCTGGGGCTCCTGGTCAACTTCGTCGTCGTGTTCCTGATAGTGTTCCTCTCGATGCAGGACCTCAGGTCGCCGATGCACTTCCCCATGTTGCTGTTCTACGCGACCATGGTCACGCTCCCCGTAACGCTCGACCAGATGCCGGACCGCATCCTGGTCCTGGCGGTGAGCGCGGTGTTCATCGTCGGCCTGAACGTGGCCATGAACCGCGGGAGCCGCAGCCGCACCAGCCACAACGGCATACTGTCCATGTGCGCCGAGATCGACGCGTGCTCGGATGCCGTCCTGGACGGGGGGCACCCCGACCATGCGCCGCTGGACCGCCTCGCCTCCGACCTGAGCAGGGACATGTACGACAGGCTGAAGAGCCACTTCTTCACGACCCCGAGGGACCGCACCGTGCTGGACCTGGTGGTGTCCCTTGCCGACCTGGGCAGGATCGTGTGCAGGGGATCGTGGTCCCGGCAGGCGCTGATGAACTTGAGGGCCGTCACAGGGATGATCAGCTCGCATGAGAGAGGGGATGCCACGGCCTCCGACGTCTCCGCCGCGGTGGAGTCGTACATCTCCTCGAACCCCGGCGCCGCCACCGGGACGGAGATGGTCCTCAGGGACATCTCCAGGGAGCTGTCCACCCTCGAATCCGGAGGGGACGACGGCACGTACGGGAGCTGGAGGTCCTTCGACATCGGGACGCTGGTCAAGGTCGTGGGACACGAGGCCAGCCGCGACTCCGCGAGGTTCACCTTCGCAGTCCGCATGGGGCTGGTGTTCGCACTTGTGGCCTTCGCATGGGAGTACTGGGCCTGGGAGAACGCCCAGGTGCTCCTGTTCACCGTGGTGGCGACGATCGTCCCGTTCCTGGAGGACTCGTGGAGACAGTCCACGATGCGTCTAAGCGGCACCGTGATGGGCGCCCTCGTGTTCGGTGTCGCGATCATCCTTTCCGGGGACAACACCGTCGCGCTGATGGCGGTGGGCCTGGTCGCCGCGTACGCGTACATACTCATGGACAACGGCCACTACGACCGCAAGATGTTCTTCTACACCCTGCTGGTCATGATCGTGTCGTCAATGACCGTGACCTCCCCCGAGTCCTCCATGATCTCCGACCGCATCACGTTCACCGTCGCGGGCATAGTCGTGGCGACGATCGCGAACCGCGTGGTTCTGCCGTACCGCGTGAAGGACGAGAACGTCGAGCTGGCGATAAGGTCCCTGAGGATCGGCCTCGAGAGAATCCACAACATCCGCGACATACTCGACGGGAGGCCGGATGCCGAGGAGGAGGCCGGACTGGCCATCCTGTCCGCGAACATATCCCAGAAGATGCTGATCAACGCCGACCGCGACGACGACCCGCTCACCAGGAAGTTCCTGATGAGGCAGGACTCGCTGTCTGTCCAGTGCTCCTCGCTGTACAAGACCGTCCCGTACATGTCCGAACGCTGCCGCGAGGCCGTCAGGAGGACCATGTCCTCCGACCCGGACTCGGACGACCATGCGCTGCCGGGGCAGACGGACGGTCTGGACGAGTTTGAGCTCGAGTGCGTGCACAGGGCCGAGGGGATAATGATGACGTACAGGAAGAACCGGAGGCTGATGTACGACATCATAGTGGAGGGCGTCCTGAGGGACGGCCCGGTGGCGACCACCAGGTCGTGACGGAGTGGCAGGTTAGAAGTATCCTGGATGCGATTCCGGGTCCATGAAGTTCCTCGTCATCACCGACCTCCACCAGAACACAGACATGATCCCCCGCTTCAACGAGCTCATCAGGGAGAAGGGGGCGGAGTTCGTCCTCTTCCTCGGCGACGTGACCGACTTCGGCACCGGAGAGCAGGCCGCCGACATCATCTCCAGGATAGATTCCAAGGTCTACGCCATACCCGGGAACTGCGACCCCCTGGACCTGCCGGAGAAGATAAGGGGCGTCGCGGTGGACATGCACGGCAACGCCGCGGACATCGGCGGCTACAGGCTGGTCGGCCTCGGCGGGTCCAACATCACCATCTTCCACACCGCGTTCGAGCTGGAGGAGGATGCGCTGTACGACGGCCTGAGGAGGAACGCCTGCGAGGGGATGATCCTCATGACGCATGCCCCGTCCTTCGGGATCCTGGACGAGATCCCCTCCGGGGCCAACGTCGGGAGCCCGGCGATCAAGAGGATCGTCGACGAGTTCCGCCCCATCCTGGCCCTGTCCGGGCACATCCACGAGGCCATAGGGTGCAAGGTCATCGACGGCACCACCTTCGTCAACCCCGGTCCGGCAAAGGAGGGCTACTGCGCCGTGGTGGACATCACCGACGGGAAGGTCGGTGTCGAGCTTATCGGCCCTGCCACGCAGTGAACCCACAGAGGGGCGACGCCCCTCGTCCAAACGCTTAACTTTAAATATGGAACCATGATTAGCCTGCTTTGATTACAATGGCACTTTGGCAGGGTAAATCCAACAGGAAGCCCACTGGCGGCAGGCTCGTCGCCAACAAGGGCAAGAGGAAGTTCGAGATCGGCAGAGAGAAGCAGTTCACCAGAATCGGTGAGCAGAGCCTCAAGCAGTATCGCGGAGCCGGCGGAAGTGTCAAGGTTGGAATGCTCAGCGCCCAGTACGCCAACGTGGTCGACAAGAAAACCAACACGGTCAAGAAGGTCAAGATCCTCACCGTGAAGTCCAACCCGGCTGACCCCAACTATGTTCAGCGTAACATCATGAACAAAGGGGCGACCATCACTACCGAGATCGGCGACGCCGTCGTCACGTCCAGGCCTGGACAGGACGGCGCCATCAATGCTGTTCTGCTTGAGTAATCGAAGTCCAGAAACCACTTACCGGGTCCCCTGCGACCCGGTGATTCCCTCTTTTTCACGATATCGATCGGCCCATCGCCAATCATAAATACGGACTCGGGATTGAGACTGACATGGCATACGACCCGGATGTTGCGATAACCCTCTGGCCCGAGTACTTCGACATCAACCGCACAAGGTCCGAGGGCAGAAGGCTCCCCAAGGAGCTGTGCGTCCAGAATCCGGACCTCGACATCATAGCCAAGGGCGCGATGATCCTCGATCTGGAGTACGAGGTCCGCGAGGACATGTCGTACCCCAAGGCCCCCCGCGCGCAGCACGGATGCGTCAAGGTCGAGAAGGGCGTGATGTCCAAGACCGAGCTCCTGCCGAAGATCGGGGAGATCCTGGTCAGCAACCAGTCAGGGAACGGCAGGAGGTGATCCCCTGATCAGTCCCCTGGACTCCAGGGTCATGGATGCCAACGCGGCCGCCCTGGGCGTCCCTGTTCACGACCTCATGGGCAATGCCGGTAGGGCCGTTTCCGATTTCCTCGAAAGTGAGTATCACGACAGGAGGATCCTTTTCGTATGCGGCCCCGGGAACAACGGTGGCGACGGATTCGCCGCCGCATGCCGCATGGACCCGAGCAAGGTCACCGTCGCACTCCTGAAGAAACCGTCCGAGATACACACGTCGGAGGCCTGGGAGTACTACTCGGAGCTCAGATGCCCCATCGTGGACTACTCTAAGATCCGTCTCAACGATTACGACGTGATCGTCGACTGCGCGCTGGGGACCGGGATGTCCGGGACGGTGCGTGAACCCTACAGGAGATTCATTTCCGGTTCACTTTCTACCGACCTGCCGGTCGTCTCGGTAGACGTGCCGTCCGGCCTCGGTTCGGACATCCAGGTGAGGCCGGTCACCACCATCACGTTCCACGACGTCAAGGAGGGCATGCAACCCGAATCCTGCGGCAGGATCGTGATAGCAGACATAGGCATACCCGCCGATGCCGTCGACCGCACCGGACCCGGGGACATGCTCAGGTATCCCATCCCGGGAAGATACAGCCACAAGGGGGACAACGGAAGGCTGATGGTCATAGCCGGCGGCCCCTACTTCGGTGCGCCGTCCATGGCGAGCATGTCCGCCCTCCGCACCGGCGCGGACATAGTCAGGCTCTTCACGCCGGAGTCCGTCCGCGACATCATCGCCGTGACCTCCCCCGTACTCATGATAACCCCCCTTCCGGGCGACCACCTCACCGCCGGGTCCGTGGACATGCTCCTCGAGGAATCGGAGGGCTACGATGCTGTGTTGATCGGTCCCGGACTGGGTGTCGAAGAGGACACCGTCGAGGCCGTGAGGGCGTTCGTGGCCCGTTGCACCAAACCGGTCGTCATCGACGCCGACGGGATAACCGCCGTTGCGGGCATGAAGTTCTCGGGCGATGTGGTCCTCACCCCGCACAAGGGCGAGTTCAAGAGGCTCGGAGGATGCTGCGATGTCCGCGAGCTGTCGGAGAGGCTCGGAGCGACGGTGCTCCTCAAAGGGGCCACGGACGAGATCTCCGATGGCAGGCGCACGAGGCTCAACGGCACCGGGACCGCCGCCATGACCGGTGCCGGGACCGGCGATGTGCTCGCGGGCTGCGTCGCCGCACTGATGTCCAAGGGTCTGTCCCCCTTCGATTCCGCATGCCTCGGCGCCTACATCTGCGGTCTCGCCGGCGAGAGGGCGGCATCCGACAAATCGTTCGGACTCATCGCCACCGACATAGTGGAAGAGATCCCGCATGTGCTGAGGGATGCGCTGAGATGACGGACCTCCAACCCGTGTACGGCATCCCGGCGCTCAAGGCCGGCAACTGCCTGGTCATCGGCGACCTCCACATAGGTGTGGAATCCCATCTCAGATCGAAGGGCTTCCACCTGACCTCCCACACGTCGGACATGCACGACGCCATACTCGAGGCCGCGGACGATGACGTGGACAGGCTGATCGTCATAGGGGACGTCAAGGACTCCGTGCCCGGCTCCACGAAGCAGGAGTACCGCGAGATCCCCGATTTCTTCGAGAGTCTGTTCGAGCGTTTCGGGATCATAGACGTGGTCCGCGGCAACCACGACACGAACATAGAGGAGTTCCTTCCCGGAAGGGTGAAGCTCAGGCCGGCAACCGGACTCAGGATCGATGACGTCGGGTTCGTGCACGGGCACACGTGGCCCTCGCAGGATGTGATGTCCTGCGAGACGCTGGTGATGGCCCACAACCATCCCGCCGTGATGTTCAGGGACGGCGTCGGACGTCAGACCACCGAGCCGTGCTGGTTCAGGGGAAGGTTCTCCGAGGGCGCGTCGGACGAACGCTACCCGCAGCTTCCCTCCGGATTCATAGTCGTGCCCGCGTTCAACAGGATGCTGGGCGGGTCCCCGGTCAACGTCATCGACGAGGACCTCCTGGGGCCGATCCTCAACAGCGGGCTGCTGGACCTGGACGACGCCCGTCTCTACCTTCTGGACGGCATCGACCTCGGGAGGAGGTCCGACCTCATGATCAAGGGCAGGGACAGGTCCAGGTGGAAGGACGCTCCGCAGAAGCGGGCCAAGTACTCCTGACCCCCCATCATTTCCACTGGAGAGCTCCGGATAAGGGATATCCTGTCACTCGAAGATTAAGTGTCGATATAGAGAAGGGAAAGTAGGGGCCGAAGCCCCGTTGTTTTCAAGCCTCAGTTGCGGCTGACGGTGTCGTAGACGGATCCGTCCGCGTTCCTGATCACAGCGGTCAGAGGCATCTGGCCGGGCAGAGCGTGGGTCGCACAGGAATTGCAGGGGTCGTAAGCCCTGAACGCCATCTCGACCATGTTCAGCAGACCGGGGGAGACCTCGAAGTTGTGGATCAGGGCCTTGGCCACCTTGGCAACGTCCATGCAGATGGGTCCGTTGTTGTTGGTGGTTCCGACGACCATGTTGCATGCGGTGACGATTCCGTTCTCGTCGCATGTGTAGTCGTGGGTCAGGGTTCCTCTGGGAGCCTCGACGCATCCGACTCCGCGTCCGCCGGGGACGATGTCCTTCTGCTTGATGTCGCCGTTGGTCAGGTCGGGGTTCTGGGCGTCCTGCAGGCACTTCTCGGCGCAGCAGACCATCTCGATGATCCTTGCCCAGTGGGTGACCAGGGTGTGCTGGCAGGGTCCGTCGACTCCGGCGTCCTTCAGGATGCCGCGGTACTCCTGCAGAGCGTCGTTGGCCAGGGGCGTGGGCATCTCCTTACACACGTTGAGCCTGGACAGCGGGGAGGCCCTGTAGAGTCCGCTCTCGGGTCCGTCGACCAGTCCCTTGTATCCGGGGTTCCTCAGGTAGGGGAACTTCTCGTAGGTCCAGGGCTCGACGGCCTCGGCGATGTTGTCGAGGTAGTCGTAGGGGTCGTACAGGTGGGTCTGCTCGCCCTTCTGGTTGACGACCTTGACCTTTCCGTCGTGGATCTCGAACTGGTCCTTGTCGTTGACCAGACCCATGTGATAGGTCTCGTGGTAGTAGAGGTCGGGGTTCAGGACGATGTCCATGTACTCCTTGTTGTTCAGGACGACGTCCTTGAACACCTGCAGGGAGGTCTTGGCGAACTCGACCATGTCCTCGGCGTAGGCGACGATCTGCTTCTGCTCCTCCTTGGAGACGCCCTTGGAGACTCCTCCGGGGACGCCCATCAGGGGGTGGGTCGGCTTTCCGCCGATGATAGCCTGGATGCTCTGGGCCTCACGGCGGGTCTTGACGACCGCCGATCCGAGCTCGAGCCCGACGTGGCCGATGACTCCCAGGACGTTCCTCTCCGCGGCGGGCGCGGCGGGTCCGCACACGAAGTCGGGCGCGGCCAGCGCATAGAAGTGCGCGATGTGGCTGTGCACGAAGTGCGCGTTGTAGAACGTGTCCCTGATGAGGAACGCCGTGTCGGTGGGCTTCGTGTTGTAGCATCCGTCGATGGCCTTGGTGGCCGCCATGTGGTGGGCGCCGGGGCACACACCGCACAGCCTGGCGGTGATCTGGTTCAGCTCGGTGACTTTCCTCCCGATGCAGAACCTCTCGAATCCCCTGAGCTCGGGGACCTGCCAGTAGGCGTTGGTAACGTCTCCCTTGTCGTCCAGGAAGATCTCGATCTTCCCGTGGCCCTCGAGACGGGTGATAGGGTCCACAGTCACGCGGTTTCCGGTGACTTTCTGCTTGTCATCCCAAATTACAGGTCCAGACATTTACTGACCTCCTTCCTTGACTGCTCTCTTGATGAGCGACTTTCCGAGTGTGTAGGCGTAGAAGTACCCGAGAGGGTCCCTGATGGTGCTCATGATCTTGATGATCTCGTCCTCGCCGCAGGTCGGGTCCTCATCGAGGATGGGGAACAGCGAAGCAACGGCGGTGAACATACTGGCACCCTGCTCCTGCACATCGGGGGACGGTCCGTAGCATCCACGGCAGGGCTGGCCCGCCCTGGTGCACCTGGCACCGCATCCGCCCATGGTGGCGGGTCCGAGACACAGGATTCCCTGGTCCATGAGGCAGATGTCGGGCTTGACGTCGACCTCGTGGGGCTCCTTGATCTCGGTGATCCTGGCGTTCTCCTTCTTCCTGGGGCACTCCTCGCACAGGGTCTTGGTGGTGATTCCGATCTCGGTTCCCTTGGGCGGGAGGGGCACTCCGTTGTAGACGAAGTCCTCGACGGCCTTCAGCAGCTGGCTGATGGACTCGGGGAGGGGCGGGCATCCCGGGATGCTGTAGTCCACGTCGATGACCTGGTCGAGGGTCTTGACGGTGTCGTACAGGGTGGGGATGGTGAGCTCTCCCTCGGGGGCCTGGTAGGATGTCTGGGGGATCACGGGTGCGTCCTTGTGGTACTCGGCCTGGAAGTTGGCGGAGGAGGGGGTCTTGGTGTAGACGTAGTCCAGGATCTCCTGGGCTCCTCCGGGGACCAGGTTGGCCAGGGCGGGGCTTCCGCCGAACATGGCGCAGGTTCCGTAGGCGACGACGATCTTGGACTTCTGCCTCAGCAGCTTGGCCATGTGCTCGTTCTCGGAGTTCCTG
>CALUHQ010000019.1 GCA_944320485.1 Candidatus Methanomethylophilaceae archaeon | reverse complement strand
GGCAAGGGAAACACCTTCTTCAAGTGCCCCCGCTGCGGTGAGTACGAGATCGGAAGGTGCGACCAGTGCCGCGACCAGGGCGTTTCCTACGAATGCAAGAAATGCGGATTCATCGGACCGTGAGGTGTGAGAATGGGACAGATCGCCGCAGGATCCGACCTGATGCCCGAGAGCACCGATATCGATCTCGAGGGAGTCATCAGCCAGCTTCCCGGAGTCCTCCCCGAGGGGGTCAAGCTCCTGGAGACCAAGATCCTCCCCGTTGCCTTCGGACTCATGAAGGTCAACGCCGGTTTCCTCATCGACGACAGCGACGAGGAGGTCGGAAGCAAGCTCGAGAACGCTCTCCGTTCCATCCCCGGAATCGAGAACGTCGAGTGCGTCTCCAACACCGTTGTCTGATCACGGTGAAACGTGGGGTAAACCCCCACATGTTTTATTTTAGAAACGGCACCGCGGCGTTACCGCGGGATTCTGAGAGGGTGCGAGATGAGGTTCAATGCCGACTGTGCACCGTGCCTCATGCGGCGCGTCCTGTTCCAGTCCAGGCTCGTCGGGAACGGTCGTGAGTTCGATGCTGTGAAGGCCGCAACACAGGTCCTGGCCGAGTCGATGGATCCCGGGACCGAATCCGTGCGGATCGCCACGCAGGTGCATCGCCGGGCTTACGAGGCCGTCGGTTCCGACGACCCGTACGTCGATCTGAAGGTGAGGGCGGACGAGGTCGCCGGGCGTTACGTGGACATGCTCGAGGAGGCGGTCGCCTCATCGTCGGATCCGCTGCGCACCGCCGTCATGGCGGCGGTCGTCGGCAACATAATGGATTTCGGTGCGGGGTCGGCGATCGACGACCCGGACGAGTTCATGTCAGTCTTCGACGGGATGATGTCCCAGGGTCTCGGTTTCGACGACACGGAGGCCCTCAGGACGGAGTTGGACAGGGCCCCGGGTGTTGTCTACATGTTCGACAACTGCGGGGAGTCGCAGCTGGATCGGGTCCTGATAAGGTATCTTCGCAGATCCGGGAAGAGGGTGGTCGGTGTGGCCCGTGGGGCTCCGATACTGAACGACGTCACGGTCGAGGACGCCGTCCGCACGGGTCTCGACTCGGACCTCGACAGGCTCCTCACCACCGGGAAGTTCTACATAGGGATAGACTGGGACGACGTGCCGTCCGACCTCTCGGACGAGATCGAGAAGTGCGGCCTCATCATCGCCAAGGGGATGGCGAACTTCGAGGCGACGTCGGACAGGCATCTCCCCGTCCCGATAGCGCACATACTCCGCACCAAATGCGCCCCCGTCGCGAACACACTGGGTGTACCGCAGGGGATCAACGTTCTGAAACTCGTTAGACCGACAGGGGGTTCTTGACATGGTTGGAAAGGTTAGGCAGGCTGTTGTGATGGTAGGCGGGAAGGGGACCAGGCTGCTCCCCCTTACGGAGACGAAACCGAAGATCATACTCCCGGTCGCGGACAGGCCGTGCCTGTGGTACCTCCTCAGGTCCCTGGCGAGGGCCGGCATAGAGGAGGTGATCCTCGCCTGCGGCTATAAGTCCGAACAGATGAGGGACGCGATAGGCGACGGTTCCGACCTGGGCATCAGCATCGTGTACTCCTACGAGGATGAGCCCCTCGGCACAGGCGGTGCCATGAAGCTCGTCGAGGACCGTCTGGACGATGTGTTCGTCGCCGCGAACGGGGATGTCTTCGCTTCGATCGACGTGTCCGCGGAGATTGAGGAGCACATACGCAGCGAGGCATCCGTCACCATCGCCCTCACCCCGGTGGAGAACCCATGCGAGTTCGGCATCGCCCGTGTCCAGGATGACGGGAGGATCACCGAGTTCAAGGAGAAGCCGAAGCCCGAGGAGGTCTTCTCCAACCTGATCAACGCCGGTGTATACATCATCAACCGTTCCGTCCTCGGCTATGTCCCTGAGGGCACGTTCTTCGACTTCTCCAAGGACCTGGTCCCGCGCCTCATGGCCGACGGGCATAGGATCCAGGGGTTCGAGATCAGCGGCATATGGATGGATGTCGGCAGGCCGCACGACCTTCTGGGTGCAAACCTGGCAATCGCGGCATCCGAGCATTCCGGAGGATCCGACGGGTTCGACGGATGTGTCGTCGAGGGGACGGTCTACGCCGGCGACGGTTCCGAGGTCGTCGAGACGACCATCAGGGACTCCGTCGTGCTGTCAGGTTCGAAGGTCTCAGGTTCCAATCTCGACAGGGTGCTCCTGATGAGGGGCTGCGTCGTCGACGGGGCCACGCTGGAGAACTGCATCCTCGGTGATGCCTGCACCATCGGGAAGGGCGCTGTAGTCAGGAACGCCGTCCTCGGTGATGGGACCGTGGTGGGTCCCGGAGAAACCCTGGACGGGGACCGTGTGGTCTGACTCAGACCTTCTTGGTGCTGTTCACGGGTTCCCAGACGCTCATCTTCTCGCCGCCCTGCTTGACATGCCTCTTGGCGATGCGGCGTGACTTGAGCTCCAGGTTGACCATGTAGTACATCTTCGCGGGGTGGAACCCCAGGTCCCTCACGGTCCCGATCATGGTCTTCACCAAGTACCACTTGTTCCACGAGGGGATGTCGTAGCCGTAGGACTGCTTCATGGTGCATTCGCCGATGTTCACCCTTATCCTCTGCTTCAGGAAGTCCTCCTCGGTCTCGGGGCCCCTGTTGTAGATGGTGGCACCGGGGGCGTAGACGCATTTGTAGCCCGATTCCTCCAGGCGCATGCGTATGATGTCCTCATCGGATTGGAGGTCCGTGGGGAGGCGGGTGCCTATGTCCCTGAAAGCGACCAGCTCCCCGATCTTGGGGTAGATCAGGGCGAGGTTGTGGTGCATCGTCCACAGCATGTGGGATGCGAACCCGACCTTGTCGTTGATGTCGTTGGTGGGTATGGGGTGTCCGCCGACCATCCCGACCTTCGGGTCCCTGAACGGGGCCACCAGGTTGCTGAGGGAATCCTCGGAGGCGAAGATGTTGTCCGCGTTCAGCATGACGACGATGTCGCACGTCTTGTTGTCCAGGTACATGTTGATGGCGGAGTTCTTGCCCTCGCGCTTCTCCTGCGGCAGGAATACGATGTTGTCGTACTCGCCCATGAGCCTCCTCACGATGTCATCGGTGCCGTCGGTGCTTCCGCTGGACACCACGAGGACCTCCTTGACCTTCACGTCGGTCATCCTCTGCGAGTAGATGGAGCGTATGCTCCTCTCGATGGTCTGCGACTCGTTGTACGCACATATTCCGACCGCGACCTCGATCACGTCGGGCCTAGTGCAACTCTGTTCGCAGTCACCGCGAGGTGCTGAATCAGAACTCGATACGCTGTCCGTCATGGGCGTTTCCGTTTCAGGCACTACTATCTAATATAAATTGTCTCCATCCGCGTCACGGTGGAGCGATGCACGTTATATCACTCATCGTCAAGAACGAGTTCGGAGTCATGCAGAGGGTCATGGGGGAGTTCACCCGCAACAAGATCAACGTCGAGACGATAGTGGTAGGCAAGTGCGAGCTCCCCGGCAAGTCCAGGATGGTCCTGTCGGTCGTCAGCCATGATGCGGCGCAGACTGCCATTGGCAGGCTCCAGAAGCTCCAGGATGTGTACGAGGTCGTCCTCGTCCCCGAATCGGGCCAGTCCGCGTACGCGCTGCTCTCCACATCGAACGGCAACGTCGGTGTCGTCGGCGGGTCCGACCAGGTCGAGGAGCTCATCGACCGCAGCAAGCCCGAGCGTTACGTCAAGGCTCTTAACGCGCTCTGATCGACGTCGCTCCTTCCCGGAAAGGACGTCCTCGTAGAGTCCGATGTAACGGTCCCACGTGTACGTCCCTGCCTGACTGCGGGCCTTGGAGGCCAGCTCCGCTCTCAGCGGGTCGTCCCCCAACAATCTGTTCACAGCCGCGGACAGGGCCTTGGGATCCCTTGGCGGAACGGCGATGCCGCCGTCGCCGACGGTCTCCGGAAGTCCGTTGACGTCAGAGAACACGAGCGGTCTCCCATGGCCGAGCACTTCTAGCGCTGCGAGTCCGAACGATTCGAACAGTGACGGCATCACGAACACCTTACAGGTGTCCATGAGGCGGTTCTTCTCCTCCTCGGACACGTATCCGCGGAACTCGACCCTGTCTTCCAGACCGAGTCTGGACGCCATCCTGCGCAGTCCCTTCTCCTCCGGACCCCTGCCGCACATGATCAGCTTGCAATCGATGTCGGTCATAGCCTCCATCAGGTACTCCAGCCCCTTGGTGGGCACGAGTCTTCCGAGCGAGAGGATGAAGTCCCCCTCGGGTTCCCCTGATGGTTCCGGGAGGTCCATGCACGTGGGTATGACCACCGTGTCCTTCTCGGGAATCCCCCTGCGGACGAGGTCATCCCTCACATAGGAGCTGACGCACACTATGCGGTCGAAGGTCTCCAAAATCTTCCTGAACGCGTTGTCGTTCATCTCGGACAGCTTGGCCTGGATGCCGGTGCCCTCGCCCCACATGTTGTGGTATGTGAATACCTTCCTCCCGTCGTAGCGCTTCAGGTCCTTGTTGTACGATGGGGCCCAGCGGTAGTTGTAGTTGACCACGTCGGCATCGATGGATTCCAGGGCCTCGAGGACGCCCTCCGATGATATGTACGGGGGGTTGTAGACGTTGATGAACCTGGATTTGAGGCGGACCACCCTGTAGCCGAACTCGGTCATCTCCTCCTCGGCCGTATCGGGCAGTCTCCCAGTGAGCACGGTGACGTCGTGGCCCCTGGCGGCCAGGAGCCTGGCGGTGTCGTGCATGCGTGTCTCGATCCCGCCGTGATGCGGATAGAAGAACGGATTCACATCGACGAACCTCATGATTCCAACCCCGACCTCTTCTTCCTGATGTATGAGGCGATGAAGCTTATGATGATGACGGCGAACACGAACACCAGCGTGACGGTCTGGGCGGTGTCGCTGCCCAGGTAGGTCGCGAAGAACCCGCTGGCCATCAGTATGATGCCGTATTTCACGACGCAGCCCAGGACGATGTAGAACACGCATTTCTTCGGATCCCATCTCTTGACCAGGGCAATGAACGCCCCGAGGAACGGGATCATGGGCGCTATCCTGTTCACGAGGATGATGCGTTCGTCGCTCACCACCAGGAAGTCGATGTACTTCTCGGCGATTCTCGACACGCGTTCAGGCACGCGAACCTTCGATACGATATAATATAGCGAGAAGATCCCGATTAGCTCTCCGATCACTGCTGCAAGGAGCAGTTCCCCTCCGAACAGCCAGTCCGGGTCGTCGCTCCCGAATCCGAGGACGAAGAACAGCTCCGGCAACGTGGGGAAAAGCAGGGCGTCGATCATGAAAAGAAGGAATATGCAGAGGATGACCCCTTCGGGACCCATGCCCTCGAACAGTCCAAACAGCCAGTCGCCCAGGCTCATCTGGCAGACCTCGCCTTCCTGGTCTCGATCGCCAGCTGATACGCTTCGACGTACTTCTCGATGGATCTCTCGCGGGAGTTCTCCAGGGCGGTTTTGTACGACGCCTCCCTGACTTCAGCGGGGGCATCCAGGGCCTTGAGTATGGCGGCCCTGCATCCATCGACGTCATCGAAGAGGTATCCGTTCTCCCCGTCGTGGACTATCTCGGTGAACGCCCTGCCGTTGCGGCACGCGACCGTCTTGCCGGAAGCCATCGCCTCCAGGATGGACAGTCCCTGGGTCTCGAATTTCGATGCGGACACGGCTATGTCCGCGGCGTTGTAGAAAGCGGGCAGGTCGCTGTCCGGGACGAATCCGGTGAAGATGACCTTGTCGTTCATTCCGAGTTCGCCCACCAGCTCCTGTATGCTGTCCTTTGCCGGGCCCTTGCCGACGATGAGCAGGACGGCGTCCACATCCCTCATGGCACGGACGACCATGTCTATCTCCTTCTCGAACGAGATGCGTCCGACGTGTATCACGACGCGTTTCCCTTCCAGTCCGTACCTCGATCTGATGTCGTCGCACGGGATCCCCGGATGGAAGACATCGGTCTTTGCCCCGGTGGGGATCGCCAGCAGGTTCCTGCATGTGGCCCCGTGACTCCTCAGCTCCTCGCCGATGCATGCCGTCGGCGTGACCACGACATCCATCCTCTTCAGAATCTGGCGCAGGTAGATCCATATGAGACGGTCCATGGTCTCAGGAGGGAGCTTGATCGGGGAGTAGTACTTCGCGGCGTCATCCACCATGGTGTGGAACGTCATAACCGTGGGGATCCCCAGAGTATGGCTGCAGATCAGTCCGCGGAGGGCCATGGTCGCGACCCCGTGGATGTGGATGATGTCAGGATGGATCTTCTGCAGGATCTCGATCTTGTTCGAGGGGAATATGGGGACGTAGTACCCGTCATATGATTTGAAGCGGACCGCGGGGAAGTAGTACACGCCTTCCTGGCGGAACTCCTCCTCGGGTTCAGGCGCGATGATGAAGACTTCATGCCCAAGGGCCTCCAGGGATTCCTTGATGATGCATATGGATGTCACGACACCGTCCCTGGTCGGGAACCAGCTGTCGGTCATCATCGCTATCCTCATGAGGAGGTGCAGTGACAACATCGTTTATAATTGGATGTGGAACCCAGATACGGCGAAATGATGTAACATCAGGAATCGAAAAATGCATGTGCCAGCATATCAAAACCGATGTTCTTTCTGAAAGGACTATATATGATGAATCAGGTAGGACGCTATGTAAGGAACATAAGCCTTAGACCGTTCACTCCGGATGGTCTCGGGAGGCCTATAGGATGGATGGGATACACTACAGGGCTAGGGCACCACTTAGGCTCGGATTGGCTGGAGGCGGAACGGATGTGGAGCCGTACGCCTCGAAGAAAGGCGGTGCCGTTTTCAACACCACGATCAACCGTTACGCTTACTGCACCATCACGCCCACGGACGACCACTCGATGTCCATCCATTCAACGGATTATGGCAAGTACGAGGCCCCCCTGGACGGAGGCCCCCTCAAACTGGACGGGAACATGGACCTCATCAAGGCCGTCACCAACCATTTCGGGATCAAGGACGGATTCAAGATGTTCCTTCAGTCCGAGGCTCCTCCCGGCTCCGGCCTTGGTGGATCCTCCACCGTCATCGTATCCATTATAGCGGCCGTCTGCGAATGGCAGAACATCCGCATGACAAGCATGGAGATGGCGCAGCTCGCCTACAAGCTCGAGAGGGAGGTCATCGGCCTCAAGGGTGGGAAGCAGGACCAGTACGCCGCGGTGTTCGGCGGGTTCAACTTCATGAAGTTCAGCAGTCACGGCGTCAACGTCAACCGTGTGAGGATACACGAGGACGCCGTCAACGAGCTCCAGTACTGCTCCCTTCTCTGCTACACGGGCAACCCGCGCGAGTCGGCGAAGATCATCGAGAGCCAGGTGGAGAAGTTCAACAAAGGCCAGAACGAGGAGGCCCTGGACAAGACCAAGGAGCTCGCCATAGACATGGTCGCGGCTCTGGAGAAGGGTGACATCAACGAGACCGGCAGGCTTCTGGACATCTCGTGGGACTACAAGAAGCAGTTCTCCAGCAAGATCACGAATCCCCAGATAGATGCGCTCTACAACGCAGCGAAGGCCGAGGGAGCCCTGGGAGGGAAGGTCTCAGGGGCCGGAGGGGGCGGTTTCATGTACTTCATATGCAGATACGACCGCAAGTACAATGTCGCCAAGGAGCTCACGAGGATGGGCGCCAGGGTGACCGACTACATGTTCGAGCCAGAGGGAGTGATCTCCTGGAGGTATCCGCATGAATGACGCCATCATCGCCGAGCTGAAGAGGAGCGCAGAGACAATATCGAACATCGATCCCGCCCAGATACGCAGGGCCGCGGACATCCTGATCGAGTGCTTCAGGAACGGTGGCCAGGCGATATTCATGGGCAACGGCGGATCCTCTGCCGACGCGCAGCACATCGCGGCGGAGTTCTCCGGCAGGTACATGCTCGAGCGTCCCGCTCTTCCGGGCGTCTGTCTATCCAACATCGCTCCGGTCACGGCCATCGGCAACGACTATTCCTACGACCTGGTCTTCAGGAGGCAGGTCGAGGCCATCTGCAGGAAGGGCGACGTCGTCATCGGCATGTCCACCTCCGGCAACTCCAAGAACGTCATACTGGCGATGGAGGCCGCCAAGGAGAGGGGCGCGGTGACGATGTCCTTCACCGGCGACGGCGGCAAGCTCAGGGAGATCGTGGACCATGCCGTCGTGATCCCATCCAAAGAGACGCCCCGCATCCAGGAGGGCTACCTCTGCGCATGCCACACCATGTGCGGCATAGTGGAGAGGGAGATATTCGGCCAGCGAGCGGTTTTCATCGACCGCGACGACACCATCGCCAAGGACGTCCCGTACTGCAGCGATCCGGCTCTCTTCGAGCTGTACGACTTCGTACCCGGAGCGATCAAGAGGCTGAACGAGGCCGGGTTCCTCGTCATAATAATCACGAACCAGTCCGGAATCGGCCGCGGTTTCTTCGATGAGGCCACGCTCGATGCCATCCATGCCAAGCTCAGGGCGACCGTGGAGGCGGGAGGCGGCCGTGTGGACGACATATTCTTCTGTCCGCACACACCCGACGACCACTGCTCGTGCAGGAAGCCCGAGATAGGGATGGGTCTCGCCGCCATCGCCAAGCACGGGATCGATCCCAGACGCTCCTTCATGATAGGGGACCATGAGAAGGACATGGAGTTCGGGAGGCGTCTCGGATGCAAGGGGATCCAGGTGTCGGAATCGTTCACGTTCGCCGATGCCGTCGACGAGATACTCGGTTCCGAAGGCCAATGACGTTCTCACAATGTGTATATAGTTCGTTAAACGTGCACGATTGACCAGTGGAGACGCGTTCTCCGCATCATCGCATCAAAGGTGACCATATGGACAAGACGGAAAAGATCTGGCTGAACGGCAAGCTCATCAACTGGGAGGACGCGAAGGTCCATGTCCTCGCCCACGCCCTCAACTACGGTACGGGGGTCTTCGAGGGGATCAGGGTCTACCACACCCCCAAGGGTATGGCCATCTTCAGGCTCAAGGACCACGTCCAGAGGATGATCGACGGATGCAAGATGATGGGCATCGACCTCGAGTTCGGCGGCAAGACCTACGGGTTCGACGACCTCTGCGAGGCCATCAAGGAGACCGTCCGTGCCAACGGCGAGATGGTCGACTACGTCAAGCCCTGTGTGTTCCTCAGCGGCGAGGAGGTCGGACTCAACCCCATCGGCGTCCCTGTGTCCATGGCGATCACCTGCGTCCACATGGGCAACTACCTCGGTACCGGCGCGGATGCCGGAGCCAAGCTGATCACCTCCTCCTGGCAGAGGCCCGACAACCTCTGCGGACCCGCTGGAGCCAAGGTCAACGGAGCCTATGTCGCATCCACCCTCGCCAAGAGGGAGGCTGTCCACCAGGGAGCCAACGAGGCGGTCATGCTCAACTCCGTCGGACATGTGGCCGAGTGCACCGGTGAGAACATCTTCATGTACTACCAGGGCAAGATCATGACCCCCGCCACCGCCGAGAGCATCCTCGACGGTATCACCAGGCGCTCCATCATCCAGGTCGCCAGGGACATGGGGTACGAGGTCGTCGAGACCGAGATCTCCAGGTTCATGCTCATGTCCTCGGACGAAGTCTGGATGACCGGCACGGCCGCCGAGATTGCACCTGTCACCAGCGTCGACGGCAGGCCCATCGGAACCGGCAAGGTCGGCAGCGTCGCCACCGGTATCCACGCGAAGTTCCACGACATAGTCACCGGCAAGGACCTCAAGTACGAGGCCTGGCTGGACTACGTCAACTGAGATAACAAATTCGCCCCCGCAAGGGGGCTATATTTTTCAACAAAGCGGGTGACCCAGTCTCCTAGCTATGATCTGGGCGCACATGTGGAGGACGGACATGTGGGAGTCCTCGACCTTCTGCATGTCGTCTATCGGCACGTGGACCGAGATGTCGGAGAGCTCTCTGAGCTTGCCTCCGCTGTATCCGGAGAGTCCGATGACGGTGTTGCCCAGGCCCTTGAAGTAGTCCACGACCCTCAGGATGTTCTTGGAGTTCCCGCTCCCGGATATGGCTATCAGGATGTCCCCCTCGCGCACCCTCCCCTCAGCCTGGATGAGGAAGACGTCCTCGTAGCAAATGTCGTTGGATATCGCGAGCATCGTCGCGACGTTGTCGTTCAGGCAGACGAAGCGGAACTTCCTGTCGGCATGGAGCGAGATGCCTTTGTTGAAGTCGCAGACGATATGGGATGCGGTGGCACCGCTGCCCCCATTGCCGCAGATGTAGACCGTGCTGTCTGATTCATAGGCCCTCATGAGGGTCTCGATCATCCTTTCGATCCCTTCCTTGTCCATGCGGTTCAGGGCGTCGGTCAGCCCGGACACGTAATCCGCAATCTCCTGGGACGTCGTCATGGCCACGCCATCGGACTAAGGTAATAAATGATGTCGTCGGAACCCTCTGGTTTCTCATTCCAGTTGGTCTGCGGCATCCCTCTTCCTGAAGACGAGGTACTTGCTCAGGATGTAGTTCAGGACGATCTCCACACCGCTGGTGATGCATTTGGCGCACATCCCGTCCCTTCCGAGCAGGATCTCGTCCAGTCCGCCGAACACGTCGAAGTACAGATTCCAGTTGTAGATGGTTGAGAACATGACCGCCGCAATGACTCCGGTCAGTATCCTGGAGCTGAAGAACGACCCCAGTTCGACCATGACCGTTCTGGGATTGCTCGAGCGGCTTTCGAAGACGATCCATTTGTTCACGACGAAGGCGAAGCAGACCCCGCAGATCCACGAGAGGATGTTGCTGAGGTCGGGGACTATGCCGATGAACTCGAACAGGGCATAGGATCCCAGGCTTACGAGAGTGGTGAATGCGCCGCAGACCACATAGAGAATGGCCTCACGGTGCTCTCCCATAAGCTGCCGAAATTGCATGGGGTCTCACCATGGGCGCATCATTAAAAATATTATCGGGAATCCGAACACACGGCCGTTTCCAGCCCTGATGACCCCTTCCTGTGCAGGTCGTAGAACACGTAGAGCGTCCACAGGATGCCAATGTACTCCATGACCCCGCCGATGTGGAGGATGTCCGTGGCGCTGAAGGACAGCAGTATAGGCTGCTGGAACCATTCTATCGCGGCCAGTACGGTGTCCATGCTGACCAGGTCCGTGAACCCTGCCACTGTCAGCAGGTTCACGGCGTTCCGCGACAGGGCGAACATGGTCACCCCGACCATCATCAGGACCATCGGGCCCATGTACCTCCTGCTGGTCATCAGGATCTGGAACGCCAGGAACGGGACCAGGAGCACCATGTACTGGGCCGAGGAGGGGTACAGGAAGACGACCGCCACGTTCACGAGCAGCATGACCAGGAGCACCCTGTCGGGGTCCGAGGTCTTGGATGTCCTCACCGAGTTCCCGAGCAGCATCGACACGATCAGGATTGCCAGGTAGGCGGCGATGGTGAGGTATCCGACCAGGGGTCCGAGTCCGGACCCCATGTTCTCCGTCCTGGATGTGAGGAAGCTGAAGCTCTCGGACAGGGTCCCGTCGGCCACCTGGGGTGCGAAGATTATCGCGGTCATCACAAGGACGCCGGCCGCCGCCCTGATGAGCATCATCTTCCAGCTGCCGTCGCTCCTGTGTCTCAGCAGGATGTAGCCGATCAGCACGAAGACCAGGAACGCCGGGAACAGCTTCAGGAACACCGCAGTGCCCATGAGCATCCCGGCAAGGAAGCATCTGTCCCTCATCACCATGTAGACGCACAGCAGCGTGAGCAGGACGGATATGGTGTCGAACATCCCCTGTGCAGCCCCGGCGGTTATGACGAACGGGCACAGGAACCAGAGGCCGAAGCCTATGACGGCCTTCCTCTGATCATCACAGCGGTCCATGATAATCCTGTAGATGAGGTATCCGACCAGGATGTCGCTGACGAAGAACACGGTCTTCACCATCAGCGCGAACTCCAGGCTCGGCACCAGGGACTCGGCCACCCAGTCGGAGTACTGTTCCGCGGGCAGGGCATCCGTCAGCCTGGAACCGAACATGTCCACTCCGAAGAACTCCCCTATCACGGACACGAAGCCGAGGATGTACCCCCACGGAGGGGCGTAGTTGTATCCTGCAAGGCCGTACAGGCCGCCTCCGGCCTCGAAGTTGGCGATGGTCAGGGCCCAGCTCTGCACATCGTCCGAGTACGTCAGGAAGACGCCGACGACGTATCTGACGATGAGCCCCACTGCCAGTATCATCAGTATGTCCCTGCAGAGGAAGCCTCTCCGGTCGGTCGTCGGAAACGTCCACATGGGATCAGAACCTGAACAGCTTGCCGTACACGGGGTAGTATCCGCCCAGGTAGATGTAGGCGGACACGTCGCTCCCGGCCAGTCCATCGATGGTCCCGGATACGCTGCCGCGGGTGACGCTGCCCTCGACCACTTCCAGTAGCTCGGATTCCGGTCCCAGGCCTGCGGCGATGATCTGGGCCATGTCGTAGCGCTGGAAGTTGGACAGCTGCCCTCCGAACACGCAGACCATCCCCTCCCCCTGCTGGACCATGCATATGCTCGCGTAGCCCTTGTCCGACTCGAACCCGATGCCGAGGCATGCGCGGTCGCCTCCGACCATGCTGGTGTTCACGCCGTACCTGACGTCGTTGTTCATCAGGGAGAGTGCCTTGGTGTATCCGTTGGATGACACCTCCTGGTACGCCTTGTTCTCATCGCCGGTGTAGAGGCAGTCCCCGCCGAAGAACAGATCCATGTAGTCATCCACAGGGACCAGCCCCTCGGGGGTGGCGTAGTTCATGCCCAGGGCGTTGCCCGCCCAGTACAGGCTTCCGCCGGCGTTCATCCATCCGAAGATGGGATCGTCAGCGTTTCCTTTGTACACAGTATCGGGGAGCGCTCCGGACACGGCCACCAGGCCGGTGCCGCGGCATGTCCCGTTCTCGATGTCGGATTGCAGGGCCGTACCGAGTTCGGTCGCGTTCACGAACCTGACGTCGGAGATCCCCCTGAACTCCAGGAGGCCGGCCACCTGTTCCAGATAGTAGAGCTGATCGAACTTCGGGGCGCCGACGTCTGCGTCCACCGCCTCGTAGTCGGAGGGATAGGTCTCGTCGTAGTACAGGTACAGGCGGTCTATGCCCGCGAACCCGCCATCGTCGCTGACGACCACCGAGTAGACCTTGGACCCGTCAGCCGACACGGTGTAGTCCAGGATGCCGTCGGAGAGGCTGGCATCCGCTGAGTAGTCGGTATAGTCCGATGTGTACACCACCGCCTCGCCTATTACGACAACGGCGAGTACGGCGACTGCGATCGCGATAACGGGCAGATCAGACCTGTTCTTCGTTGAAATCCCACCTCTTTAGCTTCGAAAGCGCACCTGCGATGCGTGGGATCCTGCTCCCCGCGGCATCTTCCAGGTATAACAGTAATATAAACACGAGTCCGAGGCATTCGATGACGCCGCCTAGGGCGCCCAGGATCGTCACCAGGGTGTAGCCTCCGATGTGGACGGTCTCTATCGCGACCGCCATCTCGGCCACCCATCCGGGAGACACGATCCCGGTGCATGCCGCCAGCGTGTCCAGCAGCATTATGTTGTTGCTTACCAGGACTGTCAGCATCGCCCCTGCGGACACGACGATCCATGCAAGTCTCATCCTGCCGTCCGATGTGAGCATCACTATGATCAGGAACGGCATGAGGATCAGGATGTACTGGGGCATGATGGAGATGAACATGGCGAACGTGAGCGACAAGAGGACGTTGGAGATCAGGCCCTTGTCCGCATCCTCGGGCTTCGTCCTGAACATCCTGTAGCCCGCAACGAACATCCCGATCAAACCCACCGCCATCAGCAGGAAGCTGCCTATCTCGTAGAATGCGCCCGATGACGTCTGGGTCTCCAACCTGCCCGTCATGAAGAAGAGGCTGTCCATGAAATTGCCGTCGAGAATGGTCGGCAGGTACAGTACGACGACCATCAGAACCATCCCGACGGCCGCCGAGACCAGTCTCCTGATGGCCGTCCCGCTTCCCCTGTGCTTGACGAAGACGTATCCGATCAGCACGAACAGCGTGAACGCGGGGAAGAACTTCAGGAGGATCGCGGTGGTCAGCACCATGCCTGCGAGGAAGCACCTGTCCTTCCTGAGGAGGATGACGACCAGGAGCATGAACAGCGCCGAGAGGACGTCGAACTGTATCTGAACGCTGGACATGAATATCACGACCGGGCAGAACAGCCAGAGGGCCGCACCGGCCAGGGACTTCCTCCTGCTCCCGGTCATGTCCATGAGAAGAGTGTAGAGCAGCCAGGCGACCAGGAAGTCGATGATGACCATGGGGACCTTGAGGGACATGTTGAACGCGATCGTGGTGGCCGTGGCCATGTGGTCGTCGAACACCAGGTCCTCGATCGGCAGCAGTTCCGTCACCCTCAGGCCGAAGGTGTCCACCCACAGGAAGGCATCCTGTATCAGCGAGAAGAACGCCAGGACATAGCCCCATGTGGGGGTGTAGTAGTATCCGTCGAGTCCGTAGAGCTCGTCGCCGGTCTGTATGTTCTCGATGACCAGTGCCCAATGGTAGATGTCGAAGTCATGGGACACGAGCGGCATTATGATAAGCCTCACAGCCAGGGCTATGACGAACAGGGTCGCAAGAGGGTGCCTGCACCGTTCCAGGACGTTCCAGACGGTCCCGTCCCCAGGGCTGTGTGAGAACATGCAGAATCCTGACCTCCATCCATTATCAAATATGTTATGGCACGTCGCCGGCCCATTTTCAGATATTATGTTATATGGAGGTTAGACGATATCTGCACGTGCTCTCGTTGAAGACATTGGTAATGTCGTCCGTGGCGCTGTCTGCCGTGCTGGCGGTTATCGCCTTCCTGTACCACGACTGGATGTGGCTGATCATAGACATCATATGCGTGGTCCTGCTGGTCCTGCCGCACGTCCGCGAACTGGGATACTACTACAACCGGAACATCGCGGGAATGACGATGCTGGCCCCCGTACTGGCTCTGGCCCTCCATGTGGCGAACTACTACCTGTCCTTCGAGGCGGAGCTGTTCTGGCAGGTCAACCTGTACACCTACCTCACATCGGCCATACAGGCGTACCAGTGCTTCATACTGGGGTTCATGCTGGCCATCCTGATGGACAGGAGCTTCAACCTGGTCATGACGATACCGTGGATGGTCGTGTTCGCACTGACGTTCGCCATGACCCTGTCGGCGCTGGACATGTTCTTCACCTTCGGTGTGCTCTATGCGGAGGGCTACCCTGTCTTCAACAGCGACTTCTACGATACGGACCGCTACACCAACAGCATCCTGATGGCCACGCCCGTGGCATCGACCGTGGTCACGGCCGTACTGACGGTCCTGATGATGATCCGCGGGAGGGGCAAGGACAAGGACTTCTTCATAGCAGGGGAGGCCGACGCATGAGCACGAAGGCATCATCGGTCGCAGACGTGCTGTCCGTGTTCCTGGGTATCGCACTGATGGCCATCAGCATCATAGCCGCCGGTTCAGTGTCACGCACCTTCTTCACATCGTTCTTCTGCGGGGCGGTGTGCCTGGTGCCGTACCTTCTGAGACGTGCGAGGGTCATCGAGCTGCCCGCCATGCTGACCTTCGTCATCGCACTGGCATCCGCGCTCCACGGGATCGGGTTGGTTACCGATGCGTACACCACGCTGTCGTATTACGACACGATCACCCACACGCTATCATCCACGGTCATAGGTCTGCTGGTGTTCTACGCGCTGATCTGCGTCCAGCATTATGCCGGGGGCAGAGTCAACTTCACCGGCAGGGGGCTGGCGTTGTTCACGGCCCTGATCACCCTGACGTTCAGCGTATACTGGGAGGTCATGGAGTTCTCATCGGACGAGCTGACCGGGTCGATGACGCAGTACAGCCCATACGACACCCTGACGGACCTGGTTTGCGATTCCGTGGGGACGTTCATAGCATCAATCTGGGCGGGATTCACCATGAGGGGACGCACCATAGCCGATGCGGTGGAGGAGCTCAACATCAACGAGAAGCTCCGCAGAACGGCCACAGGCGATGCAGGAGACTCGGACGAGTGAGGGGATTCCACCACAGGTCCGTGACCATCCAACCCAACGGTATTATATGAAGTCCTGTTCGCTTTTATTATGAACAGCGGCAGGTTGGTTGCGATAGCCAGTGCGTTGATATCCTTGGCAGCCCTGGTCATCGCCGTCTCCGAGTTCGAGGGGATAATGACCGTGATAGCCCTGTTCTCGCTGGTCTTCGGTTCGGTGGCATCCAAGCGCTGCTCCGCTAAGACCAACCTGTTCATCCTCGCGGCGGCCATCGCAACGCTGGCATGCACGGTGGTGTCGGTGGTCGCGCTGGGTCCGGAGCAGATGGTGGACAAGGATGTCATGGACAAGGTCCATTGGTTCTACATCATGGGTCTCCTTCATGCGGTGCCCATAGTGCCGATGGCCTTCGCCTCGTTCATCATAATCGCTTCGGTCACAGGCGCCTCGTACAACTGGGCGGTGGTGGGGGGCCTCAGTCCCTTCGTGGCTCTGGGGATACTCGTTCCCGGGTACGTCCTGGAGTACGTGTTCCAGGGTATAGGGGACCTCCTGGACGACA
The DNA here is from genome assembly GCA_944320485.1 of Candidatus Methanomethylophilaceae archaeon. GTDB lineage: Archaea > Thermoplasmatota > Thermoplasmata > Methanomassiliicoccales > Methanomethylophilaceae > Methanoprimaticola. The sequence goes on along the minus strand of CALUHQ010000019.1, from coordinate 2,612 downwards.
ACGGCTACATCCTGTACGGACTGCTGGTCGTGACGGCGGTCATGCTGGTGTTCTCATGGATCTTCGCCAGGTTCCTCCGTAGGAACAGGCTCATAGTCACCGAATCCGGCATCGCGCCCCTGGACTACGAGCCGGAGCCGCCGGCCCCCGTCTGCAGGCTCACACCTTCGCAGGACGTCCGTGAGAGGCGCACGGCATTGGCGGTCATGGTCCTCGCACCTGTGGCATTGATGGTCATATGCTGGTTCGTCGTCACGGGGAAGGCGCCCGGCCTGGCCGCAGGGCATCCCGAGGAGTACCTGGTCGCCACATGCGTCCTGTGGGCATTGATCTCCCTCATACTCCCGATACTCAGGCTCACACGCCTGGTCTCGCTCCCGTCCGCGCTCGTAGGGATCATCTATGCGAACATCTTCTTCTACGTGATCTGTCTGACCTGCGGGCTCTATCTGAACGTCAGCTGGTGCGGGGACCTCGGTCATGTGATCTCCTCCACCATAGTCTCGACCATAGTCTTCGTGGCGATCTGCCTCATACAGACGCATTCGCCGTCCCATGTCACATTCGGGTCCGTGGACGGGTTCTGCGCGGTGCTGTTCCTGGTGGCGCTCAGCTTCGGCGGCATATGGGAGATGATGGAGGGGTTCACCGACACAGCCACCGGGTACTCGTACATGGTCTACGGCGCCACTGACACCATGGGCGACCTGGCCGCGGACATGATTGGGGTCATGATAGTCACGATATGCGCCCATGTGTACCTCCGCAACCACGACATGGCGGAGATCTCGTGCCGCGTCCGCCTGGGACGCCGTTCCTTCGAGACGGTCGAAACAGATTAAACCATGAACCCGTGTCCGAGTTGCATGGTTTGGCCGATTGACGGCGTCAGGCGCACCCAGCTAGTTCTAGCAATTCTGTTTCTCGTGGCTTGCATAGGGTACCTGGTGGCCGTCAACGTGCTCGGCATCGAGACCGAGGTCATGAGGGACCGCTTCTGGCTGAACGCCGAACCGATGGCTCACGGTGTGATCCCCGACACCGAGTATCCTCCGCTGGCCCTGCTGTTCATCGCGATACCCCGCATATTCGCGGACACGCCGTTCGGATACAACGTGGCGTTCGTGGCCGAGATATCCCTGTTCATGGTGGCCGGACTGCTGCTCACCTCGAAGCTGGCCGGCACGCTCGGGAGGGACCGGTGCAAGGCCATGGTGTCGTACAGCATCCTGGTGCTGCTCATGCTCGAGTTCGTGGTCGACCGCTTCGACATCATACCCGCCATCATGACGCTGGGGGCGCTGTATCTGTTCATGACAGGAAGGGTCCGCTGGGCGTTCGTGCTTCTGGCCCTCGGGACGCTGACGAAGCTGTATCCCGCGATCCTGTTCCCGGTCATGCTGCTGTACCTCGTCTCGGAGAGACGCTGGAGGGATGCGGCGGAGGGCACGGCGGCCTTCGTCGGGACGGGATTGCTGGCGCTGACAATCTGCTGGATCGTGGACCCCGAGCTCATCCTGGGCTTCCTGGGATACCACGGGGACCGCCCCCTTCAGCTGGAATCCGTGGCATCGTCCATAGTGTACCTAGTTTCGATGCTCGGACTCACGGATGTCTGGATCCAGCCGTCGACCGATCCCGGGAGTTTCCTGTCGGACAACCTCCGCGGTCCGTTGCCGGACGCGGTGGCCGAGGTGCTGATGCCGTTGATGGTCGTCGCCATAATCGCGGTCTGTGCGCTCTATGCGTACAGGCGCCTCAGCGTGACGTCCGAGCAGGGTATGAGGATGGCCGCGCTGGCCATGCTGGGGTGCCTGATGGCGTTCCTGGTGACCAACAAGGTCTTCTCGTCCCAGTACCTGATATGGCTGATCCCGTCGGTCCTGCTCGTGCTCCTGGTCTCCGACGAGCGGCTGTCCAAGAGGCTAAACGTCTCCATCCTGGCGATGTTCGTCCTGACGCAGGTCAACTTCGCGTACAACGTCGGGTACCTCGGAGGAGGGGCCAACATAGGGGACCTGGGGATGATGGTCATCCTGGCCAGGAACCTGGTGGCGGCATACATCCTGTACCTGTGCGTGTCGGGGATCGTCCTCGACCGGCGCCAGACAAGGCAGGCCGATGCCGACGATGTGACCTTCCGAAGTCAGCTTTAAATAGAATCATCAGTTAGGACGGACCGCTCTCCAAGAGCCGATGAATGATGAGGACGTCTTCGAACGTCTGAAAGAGGTAATTGAAATGTCCGTATTTGTGAAGTTTGAGACACCCAAGGAGCTCTCCGACAAAGCCTACTCCCTCGCCGAGATGGCCAGGGACGGCGGCAAGATCAAGAAGGGAACCAACGAGGTCACCAAGGTTGTCGAGCGCGGCTCCGCCGCCATCGTCATCATGGCCACCGATGTCGAGCCCCCCGAGATCCTCGCCCACATGCCCGCCCTCTGCGACGAGAGGAACGTCCCCTACGTGTACGTCCCCAGCAAGGTCGAGCTCGGAAAGGCCATCGGACTCGACAAGCCCGCAGCCTCCGTCGCCATCATGGATGTCGGAAAGGGCAAGGCCCTCTGCGACGAGATCGCCCAGGCAGTCCAGGCTCTCAAGAACTGAGGTGA
>CALUHQ010000018.1 GCA_944320485.1 Candidatus Methanomethylophilaceae archaeon | reverse complement strand
AGGTGGCTGTCGCAGGAGCAGAACAGCTTCTTGGTGTCGAGCTGCTGGTGGATCTCGATACCGCACATCATCTCGTAGTCTTCACTCATCGATGGTCCTCCTGTCGGACAGCTCGTTGGCGAGCGGGGCCCTCATCACATCCTTCGCCTCCTCCGGGGAGGACGAGTTGGCGAGCGCCCACATCAGCTTGACGTAGGCGGTCTCGGGCAGCATGTCGTGGACGGTGATGACGCCGGCGTTCAGCATGTCCCTGCCGGTGTTGTAAACATTGAGGTTGGTCCTGCCGTTGAGGCACTGGCTCGTCATGACGACGACGGTGCCGTTGTCGCAGGCCCTCCTGATGAGCGGGATCATGTTCTCGTTGACGTGACCCAGACCGGAACCGGCGATGACCACACCCTTGGACCTCATGAATATGTCCTCGAAGAGGGCAGGGTCCATGCCGGGGTAGTACTGGAGCAGGACGCATGCCCTCTCCATGTCGGTGTTCGCCACGGCCCTCTCGGAGGTGACGTCGGGCAGCTCGGTGTTGAACGAGACCTTGCCGTCCCTGTCCACATGGGCCACCGGGAGCGAGTTGATGCTGTGGAACGCGTCCCTCCTGGACGTGTGCATCTTCCTGACGCGGGTACCGAAGTGGACCGCGAATGAGTCGTCCCCGGGGGTGTCGTGCATCACGACGTACACGCCGGCCTTGCCGGACCTGCAGAACCTGGCGCATGCCATCAGATTGCTGCTGGCGTCCGAGGACGGACGGTCGGAGGACCTCTGGGCGCCGACGAGCACCACGGGCTTGGGCACGTCGCCAAGCATGAAGGACAGCGCGGCGGCGGTGTACCCCATGGTGTCGGTGCCGTGGGGGATGATGATTCCGTCCGCACCGGCGTTGATCTCGTCGGATACGGCCTTGGCCAGCTGCTGCCAGTGCTCCACGTTCATGTTCTCGGAGAAGATGGAGAACAGGACCTTGGCGTCGATGTTGGCGATGTCCCTGACCTCCGGCACGGCGTTGACCATGTCGGATGTGGACAGCGCGGGGTGGACGGCCCCGGTCCTGTAGTCGACGTAGGACGCGATTGTCCCCCCGGTACCGATCAGGACCAGCTTGGGGAGGCCTTTCTTGAACTCGACCTCGGTCTCGGGCTTGACCCTCTCCACGGGGGCCTCCAGGACCGAGATCTCGGTGGAATCGGTGATCCTGACGCCCACGTTGTATCCGGACTTCATCTTCAGGATGAGGATGTCCGGGCCGCTGAACGCGTGGTGGGGCATGAGGGTCCCGACGTACGTCCTGCCGTCCCTCGAAACGGACAGCCTGGTGCCCTCGACCGCGCCGAGGGCCTCCAGGGTTTTGGAAAGCGATTCGGAGTACATGCTGCTCGGACGATGGTATCCCCTTATCGTTTAGATTGGTTTCTGTAACGCGCGCGTTCACAGGATGGCTGCCATGTACAGGGGCAGGTACAGCACATCCCCGTCCCTTTTGACATCCTTCGTACACAGGAGATGGACCTGACCAGGTCACTTCATGAAACGGTCGAGGAAATCATGGATGTGGCTCCTCCGTGAAACAATGGCCAGTCTGCCCAATCGACAACGTTATGGGACTTTCTTAAAGTTGCATATCAGCAACACATTACATCTAACAACCTCACGAAAAACATAGCTTCAATACCCTGAATTTTCACGAAAAACATAGCTTCGCTACTCCGATTTTTCACGAAAATCAATGCTTCGATTCCCTATGTATTACGCCCTCATGCCCGCCAGGGGATCGAACCTCACCATCTCATACCCCAGTTTGCGGTTGACCTCACCGATCTCCTGCCTGCAGGCGCCCAGCTTCGGATGCAGGGCCCCCAGCAGCATGTCGAAGTACTCCCTGTAGAACGCGGCCATGGTGTCGGAATAAGCGGTCAGCAAGGACTCCACATCCGCATCCCTCAGGTAGACCCTCTGGGCCGCGCTCCATATGCCGTCCCCTCTGCACCTGCGGGAGAAGACCACCCTGCCGGAGACCGTGTCGATCTCCAACGGCATCATGTCCACATGGACCACGTAGTTCCTGAGGTTGACCATCACCGACGCCTCGAAACCCAGCATGTCGTGCTTGAGGGCCCGGAACCGTGGGTCGATGCCGTGGCGCTTGGCGCAGACCGCGGCCAGGTTCTTGCACGAGTACATCCTGGAGAGGAAGTCGGCCAACAGCTGGCACACCTCCATGGTCTCCGACTCGATGACGTCGTAGCTGCTCCAGCGCGCCGGCCCGGAGCATCTCACGCGGCGGACCGCAGCCTGTAGCTCCCCGAGTTTCGCATCCATCATCCCGTAGCACATGGACATGCGCCGGAGTTCGGCGTACGTCTTGAAAACCGGAGAGTCCTGTAGGCGCCTGAGCTCCCTGCGGGGGTCCTGGGACATGGAAGGTAATCGTAGCAGGCGGTCTTAACCGACACCGAAGTAGATTACGGACTCTCCGTACCCCTGTCGGCGAGCCATTGCGCCAATGTGTCCGCCCTGGCTTCCAGGAACGCCCTCACGGCCGCGTCCCTGTGAAGAAGGTCGAAACTGAGCATATCGATTACTAAGAAGTCATCGGGATGAGGTTATGTAAATCTTTCAAACATCGAGCATCCCATCCATCCGTTTTATCAACAGGTCGTCCTGCCGGTGCCATGGACTACGATACGGTTCCGAAATTCGCCATCGTGATATCGGTCGTCGCGGTGCTGTTCGCGGCGGTCGCGATCGTCCTGGTGGCGACCGATGACCAGCCCGACGACAGGTACAGGATCTACATCGGCCTCGACGGGGATGCGTCGTACGAGACCGAGGACGCAATCGAATCATACATGAAGGGGCTCCTGACGGAGGAGTACGGCACCGGCTACACGATGTACTGGGCCGACGGCGCCTATGTGGAGGACGGCACCGTCTTCGAGAACCGCACACTCGTCATCGTGCTCCTCGACATGAGCTCGTCGGATGTCCGTGCCGTCGCGGACGCGGCCCTCGAGCGGGACGGGGTCTCCTCCGTGTCGATCGAGACATACGGTTCGGGTTTCACCTTGATCACGAACTGAACGCAAACAGGCCATCGGGCCTTCCTTCCTCTCTTTTATTTCATTAGACATCCACATTAGGGTAGCACGAACAAGCTAAATAGTATGCACTGGGTACCGTCGCCCATGCATATAGTCCAGCCCGGCATGGAGATAGACGTACTGAAGGAGAACAACAAGATCGCCCACGAGAACTACCGCCTCATGAAGAGCAAGGGCATCAAGTCCGTGGACTTCATGGGCTCCATCGGCGCGGGCAAGACCGCCCTCATCATCAAGCTCGCCGAGAAACTGAGGGCGAAGGGCGTCCGCGTCTGCGCCATCGCCGGCGATGTGACCGGGGTCGACGACTACACCAGGTTCGAGAACTCCGGACTCGACGCAGTCAACTGCAACACCGGCCACGAGTGCCACCTGGACGCCAACCTCGTGAAGAAGACCCTTGCCGAGATCAACCTGGACGACTACGACGTTGTCTTCATCGAGAACGTCGGCAACCTCGTCTGCCCCGCCGACTTCCCCCTGGGCACCGACTACAGGGTCGTCGTCGTGTCCACCACCGAGGGGGACGACATGGTGAGGAAGCACCACGACATCTTCATCCACTCCGACATCGCCATCCTGAACAAGGTCGACATAGCCGAGGCCGTCGACGTCGACCCCGAGGTCATAGCCAGGGACTACAACAAGCTCACGGGCGGCATAAAGAACATCTACAAGTGCAGCGTAAAGAAGGACCAGGGGCTCGACGAGATCCTCGCGGCCCTGAAGCTCTGAAGGTGCAAACATGAAGGTCCTCGCCGTCGGAGGAGGCGGGAGGGAGCACGCAGCCGTCGAGGCGCTGTTCCGCTCCGGCTCCGAGATCTATGCAGTGATGAAGAACGCCAACCCCGGGATCATCGCCAGATCCAAGGAGCACCTGCTCTGCGACGAGAAGGACATCGACAAGGTCTGCGCCTTCGCCAAGGAAAAGGGGGTCGAACTCGCTTTCATCGGCCCCGAGGCCCCGCTGGAGAAGGGCATCGTCGACGCCCTCGAGGCGATCGGCATACCCTGCGCCGCACCCACCAAGGCGGCCGCCAGGATCGAGACCTCCAAGACTTTCATGAGGGAGCTCGTTGCCAAGCACGGCATCGAGGGCAACCTCGGGTTCGCCCACTTCGACAACGCCGGGGACGCCGAGGCGTACCTGAGGACTATCGACCACGAGATCGTCGTGAAGCCTGTGGGACTGACCGGCGGCAAGGGGGTCAAGGTCCAGGGCGAGCACCTCCACTCCTTCGAGGAGACGATGGACTACATCAACGAGATCTTCGACCAGAACATCGGCGGAGCCGGTGTCATTCTGGAGGAGAGGGCCGTCGGCGAGGAGTTCACGCAGATGGTGTTCGTGGACGGCAAGAGGATCGTTCCGCTGCCGCTGGTCCAGGACCACAAGCGCGCCTACGAGGGCGACGTGGGCCCGAACACCGGAGGAATGGGCTCCTACACCGACGCTGACCACCTCCTGCCGTTCATAACGCAGGACGAGAGGTCCCAGGCGCTCGCCATCCTCCAGTCCATCGTCGACGCCATGGCCGAGGAGGGTTGCCCGTACAGGGGGACCATGTACGGCCAGTTCATGCTCACAGTGAACGGCCCCAAGATCATCGAGATCAACGCCAGGTTCGGCGACCCCGAGGCGATGAACGTCCTCAGCCTCATCGGAGACGACTTCGAGGACGTATGTCTCCGCATGGCGACAGGTACTCTGGACAGAAATGTCGAGTTCGCCAGGAAGGCCACGGTGTGCAAGTACGTGGTCCCCCGCGGATACGGCGTGAAGTCCGAGTCGGGACACGAGATCTCCGTCGACGAGGACGCGGTCAGGGCGAGCGGGTCCGTGGTCTACTACGCCAACGTGGACATGAAGGACGGCAAGCTCGTCACGGGCACATCCAGGTCGCTTGGGATCGTCGGCATCGCCGACACCCTCGAGGAGGCCGAGGCCAACTGCGAGGCCGCGCTGAAGCACGTCAGATGCGATGCAATGGCGGTCCGCCACGACATCGGCACCCGCGCCCTCGTACAGCGCAGGGGCGACCACATGAGGGAACTCCGCTCCGCATGATCCGCCTGGCAGTCAAGTTCGCCTACATGGGCGACGGCTTCTGCGGGTCCCAGATACAGCCCGGATGCCGCACCGTCGAGGGGGAGATGCTCTCCGCCCTTGGGAAGGTCTCAGGGGACTGCGACCCGTGCCTGCGCATAGCCAGCCGCACGGACAAGGGGGTTAACGCCCTCGGGAACGTGGCGGCGGTCAGCACCGAGCTGGAGCCGCACACCCTGCTACGGGCGCTCAACGCCGTCTCAGACGGCGTGTTCTACAGGTCGTTCGCAGTGGTGGACGACTCCTTCAACCCCAGGCTCGCCTCCGACAGGGAGTACCGCTACATCCTCCCGTCGGAGGGCCTGGACACCGACCTTGCCAGAGAATGCGCGGCCGTCTTCACCGGGGAGCACGATTTCGCAGGGTTCTGCCGCCCCGACGGCAAGCCGACCGTCGTGACCGTGGACTCCATAGACGTCTCGGAGGAGAGCGACCTGCTGGTCCTGACGTACAGGGCCAGGTACTTCCTGTGGAACATGGTCAGGAGGACCGCTGCCGCCATATCTTCCGTGGCCTCCGGCCGCTCGTCGGTGGACGATGTCCGCATGGCGCTGGAGGGCGGCGACTCGAACTTCGGCATCTCCCGTCCGGACGCCCTCACGCTGACCGACGTCCGCTACGACGGCATCGACTTCACACCTTCCTGCAGCGAGGTGCTGTCGTCCAGGGTGTCCGAGGGCATCTTCTCCTCGGGACTCGTGTCCTCGTTCTACCGCTCCCTCTAAAACACATCAGCCGATACATCGGCATGGATGGTTTCTCAGATGAGGTCCGCTCGGCGGCGGACGAACTCGGGAGGATCGAGGCTGACCGCGACCTGGCGCTGGCACGCTCCCGCAAGGTCATACGCCTGAGCAAGAGGGTGATCCACGGCATCCACACCGGATCCGCCGTCGAGGATGATGTGGCGGGGTTGGAGGCGGCCATGGCCGAGCTGATGTCCGTGGAGGCCCCCGAGGTCCGCGGCTCATCGCTCGTACAGGATGCGGCCATGGAGTATGCCGAGGCAATGTTGCTTCTGTCCCTGGTCACCAGCGGAAGGGTGCCCTCGCACTCCGACCTCGGGATATCCGCTGCCGCCTGGGTCCTGGGACTAGCGGACTGCGTCGGTGAGCTCAGGCGCATACTCACCAGGGACCTGATGGATGGCAATGTGGGTTCCGCAAGGACGACCCTTGAGATGATGGAGGGGATCAGCGGGGAGCTCATGCTCCTGGACGTCCCCGATGCTGTCGCCCCCGTGAGGAGGAAGCAGGACATCGTCCGCGGCATAATGGACCGCACCAGGTCCGACATGACCATAGCGTCGATGATGTCCCTCAAAACGGATTAAGTCGGGAGGGGGTGAACCCCCTCCGTCATTCATTCAGGTTTTCAGCGTCTGGACTTCGGCTTGCCGTAGTTCTTGACGGGCTTGCGGTAGACCCAGACCATCACGAGCAGCACGATGATGATCACGAGCACGAGCAGCACGACCATCCAGGTGTAGCTGGTGTCGCCGATGTAGAAGGTGTGCTCGACTCCGAGCCCCTCTATGTCGGCCATGTTGCCGCCGTCGGCGGCGACCAGCGTGAAGGTGTGCTGTCCGTTGCCGGCATCGGTCACCCAGTCGTACTTGACGGTGGTGGTCCCGCTCTCGGCGAGGTCGATGGTCTGGTAGCTGTCCTCGACGATCTCCCCGTCGATCATGAAGTACACACCGTAGCTCTGCAGACTCAGGTCCCCGTTGTTGGTCAGGGACACGGAGAGGCTGATGGGCTCCACGACGTTGATCTCGTAGGTGTCGTTGCGGGTGAACTCCTCGGTCTCCTCGGTCTCGTTGCCCTCCTCGTCGGTGACGGTATAGGACACGGAGACCTCGTAGGCCACCTCGAGGGTGCAGCGCCCGGGCTCGTCGGGTGCGGACACGGTGAGTGTCTGCGCCTGACCGAGGTCCAGGTCGCCGGAGCTGGGGCTCACGCCGTTGCTGACGGTCTCGCCCGCGGAGTCCTTGAGGCTAGCGGTGTAGGACACGGACATGTTCATGTCCTGGTACTCGTCGTAGTCGTGGTTGATGTACACGATCCTGAAATCGGCTTTGTCGCCGGTTCCGATTACGTTCTTCTCTCCGTTGATGTCGTGGTAGTCCGCGTCCGCGCTTTCCGCGGGGACGAGGCACACGACCGCAAGGGCCATCACGAGGACGGCCGCCAATACTGCCTTCATCTGCGTGCGAACACCCCCCTCTTGCTTGCGAGCCAGAACACCATCACGAGCAGAAGCACGATGACGGCGACGAGGAACCAGATTCCGACGGGCACGCCGGACCTCTCGTTGTAGACGTCGCTGCCGGATGCGCTCATTCCGTCGGTGGTGACGGACGCTCCGTGGGACTGGAGAGCCAGGGACTGGCTGGGACCGCTCTCGAAGGAGACGGTCGCGTTGACGTCGGGGACCTGTACGGACTCCCCTCCGGGGCTGACGAGCATCATCTTGACGAACAGGACCGTGGTCTCGAGTCCGCCGATGGTGAAGGTGCCGCCGGATCCGGTGACCTTCTTCCCGTCCTCGTCCATGATGGTGACGATCCATCCGCTGACATCGGGGACGGTGACGGTCACATCCTGGGCGTAGACGTTGTTGTTGACGACCGTGATCGCGTACATGTACTGGTACGCGGAGATGCGGTCGTTGTACTCGCTTCCCTCCTGGCCGGAGGCGTAGGCGTGTATGTCGGAGGCGCCGCTGCGGTCGGCTCCGCCGGTTATGTCGATGGTCTCGGAATCGCCGCTGATGTCTGCGACGGTGATGGAGAACCCGTCGGACCCGGGGGCCACGCGGTTGGCGTCGTAGAACGCCTGCACGGGCAGGGATCCGGTGGCGCCGTTCTCCACGGTGATGCTGTAGTCCTGGACGAGCGTGAGGGCGTCACCGCCGGTGACGTTGTAGGTGACGGCCTTTCCGCTGTTGTTGGTGATCTCGACGGTGAAGGATCCGATGCCGTTGGCGAACGACTCGCCACTGACGGTGGCCTCGAACGAGGGCGTGTCCTCCTCGGATGTCTCCTCCTCGGGCGCGTCGGTGCTGATCGCGGAGATGTTGCGGACGGCCTTGTCGGCGAGTCCGTCGAAGGTTCCGTCGACCGCGTAGTAGCAGTCCTCGGAGTCGATGGTTGCGGACACCTCGACGGAGACGTCGACGGATGTCCATCCGGCGGGCAGGACGAGGGTGTAGGAACCGTCCGTGACCTCGAACTGGTGCTTGCCATCCCCGTTGGATACTGTGATGGTACCGTCCGCGTCGATTCCGACGTTTCCGGTGACGGTCATCTTGTCGCCCATGGCGGGGGCCAGGTCGGCGGTGTATCCGGCCGCGGAGGATGTGAGGTCGAGGTACGCGTATCCGATCTTGCCGTCGGATCCGTTTACCATGATGTAGTACTCGTGGCCGACGACGAAGTAGTATCCTCCGCTGAAGGCGTGGTAGCTTCCCTCCCCGGTGTCGATGGAGACGGAGCTGTTCTCGTCTCTGTCGATGTTCACGATGGCGACGTCCTCGACGTCGAGACCGGAGAACGAGGTCTGTCCGGGGTAGATGTACGCTGTTCCGTCGAAGTAGTGTCCGGTGGACCCCTCGATGGTGACGGTGTACTGTCCGGGGCGGAGGTCGACGACCTGGCCCGCCTCGTACGAGGTGGTCACGTCGTCATCGTCCTCGTAGAAGCTGACGGTCATGTCGTACGGGATCTTGACGCTCACCTGGCTCACGTAGTTGTCCGGGACGTCCTCGCCGTCGTACACCTTGATGGTGCAGTTCTGCGAGTTGTTGGAGGTTCCGGAGGAGACCTTGTGCGTCATGTCGGTGCATGTGAAGTACTCGTTGCTCAGGGTTCCGTCCTTGTTGTTGATGCTGAGGGTGGACTCCACGTTGTCGGGTATGTAGAACCTGGCCTGACCGCTGGAGTTGGTCATGGTGTAGAGCGTGTACTCCTTCTCGTTGTAGGTGAAGGTGATCAGACCGAGGGCGAAGGGCAGGTTGGCGGTGCTTCCGCCGCTCTTCGCTGTCTCGTACTTGAAGGTGTATGTGATCCTCCTTCCGTCGACGAGGTCGATGTCCTTGTCTCCCTCGCTGGTGCTGTAGGAGCCGATGTGGACCATGTTGCTGTCGTTGTCGGCGTAGATCGTGTATGCCCCGCTGGGTATGAGCGCGGTGTAGGCTCCCTCGGAGTCGGTGGCGAAGGAGAAGTACTCTCCCGCGGCGCTGATGAACCTGACGGTGCCTTCCTCGCCGTTGTCGCCGTCCTTCAGGGTTCCGGAGACCTCGACCGCGTCGGATCCGGTGAGGCTGACGCTGTCGCCTCCTGTGTAGAGGGCGTGGTAGATCCTGTCGCCGCTAATTCCGTAGACGGTGTACTGCATCTCGTCGGTTCCCATGCTGTAGGGCACGTCGAACTTGACCGCTCCCGCATCGTCGGTGTACGAGAGGGTGCTGAAGCTTCCCGAGGACACCATGAGGATGGTTCCGGCGGGGGCTCCGGTGGCGGTGACGGTGTGGGCGTCGTAGGCCGTGATGGTGGATGTCCTGTTCCCGCTGGTGACGGTGACGTTACTGGTGGACATGCACACCGCTCCCTCTCCCATGGAGAGGTTGTAGGTTCCGGACACGGCGGTGATGACGGCCTTGCCGTCCACGACCTCGGCCTGGAACTGGGCTCCGGTGGCCCTGTTGGTGGCGATGACGATCGCTCCGTCCTCGAAGGACCCTCCGAGGGTGTCGTTGACGGTGACCGTGATGGTCCTCTCGGTGGGCCTGATCTCGAGTCCGACGTTGTCGCCGGAGAAGATCGTGACCGATCCGGTGCCGAGGGATGTCCCGTCCTCGCCGTAGAGGACGTAGGAGTACGTGCCGGGCAGGATGGAATCGATCCTGAAGTTCCCGTCCGTGATGGTGACGTCGGCCTTGTTGGTGACCGTTCCGTCGGCTCCGACCAGTCCGGCCTCGCCGGTGAGCTGGAGCCTCATGTCCTCGGCGTCGTAGACGTCGTCGCCGACCATGATGGATCCGGAGACGGACGTCGCGGAGATGTCGATGTTCTGGGGGATGTCGCTGGTGTAGCTGCGGAGGTCCACTTCGCCGTTGCTGAATGTGACCCTGTACTCTCCCTCGAGGGGGACCAGGACGGTGTAGTTGCCGTTGATGGTCTCGGTCTGGGAGTAGAGTGTGTACCTGTTGTAGACGTCGCTGTAGGTGTACACGGAGACGGTGACGCCGTCGACCATGGAGCCTCCGGACGTGACGGTTCCGCGCTCGGCAATGAAGCTCTCCTCGAGCTCGTCTGCGACCGTTCCGACGTACTTCATCATGACGATGGAGGACAGGTAGTTGATGACACCGCCCTCGGCCTTCTGCTTGGCGATGGCCTCGTAGCCGTTCATGTACTCCCATCCGTCGCTGCTGACGGTGGCGTCGTCGTCGGGGTTGTACATGACCTGCCAGAAGACGACCTTGTAGCCGGCGAGCCCGTATCCGGGCATGGCCATGGCGGATCCCTCGGACCCGTCGCTGACGGACAGGGCGACCAGGTAGCTGTAGGAGCTACTGTAGCCCGCCTCGCTTGCGGAGGGGCCGATCATGGACCTCCAGAGGAAGGTGTCGTAGATGGCGTCGGTGTAGTTGGTGTAGCCGTAGTAGGTGTTGTAGGAGTAGAACTGGGTGGATGCGCCGTAGTTGTCGTGGCTGTATCCGGCGAAGTAGGCGATGGTGGAGAAGTAGTCCCCGTCGCCGTACTGCAGGGGCAGCATGGAGCCGTCCATGAGTATGTAGCCGATGGAGTCGCCGGAGATGTCGCAGACGGACTCGTAGGCATTCATGATCTCGGCCTGGTTCATGTTGGACGTGATGGCCTCGATGGAGGCGAGGTACACGGCGTTCTCGTCGGTGATGTCGGAGACGACGTTGCCGTACACGGTGGGGTTGGCGACGATCTCCGCCTTGGCGGTCGAGGGGTCGTCGATGTATCCCTTCACGGTGGAGTAGACGTCGGAATGGTTCCCGAAGGCGGACGAGTAGTCGCCGGACTCGGACATCATGATGCGGAGCATCATCGCCGCGGTGGTTCCGCTGGCGCCGTTCGCCGTCAGCATCTGGGCGACGGCGGATGCGCCTCCGCCGATGGTGTCGGTGACGCTGTCGAAGCCGGCCTGGGTGACCGCGTCGTAGGAGTAGTCGATCCAGGTCGCCAGGGCGCCGTCCTTGGGCTCGTCGGCGAACTGGTCCCAGACGTCGCCCAGGGGGTAAGAGTCCCCGGTCTTGATCACATACTGCGTGTTGCCGCTGAAGTAGTGGTCCGCATCGGAGTTGTTGGAGATTCCCGCGTCGATGGCGTAGGACACTCCGGGGACGGCGATGAGGAACACCGCCACGATGACGGATGCGAAGGGCAGGGGCTTGATGAGCTTCCTGATGGCCCCGGGGAAACCGGCGGTCCTGATGGAGGAGCACCACTCCCTGAGGTTGGCGGCCTCCAGGACGCGGACGATGACGACGGCGGAGCCGACGGCGAAGACGGATCCGATGACCGCTGCGTTGGAGGACGAGGTCCACACGGCGAAGAACATGACGAGCATCCAGACGGTGATGAACAGCCTGGTCGCGCTGCGGTCCCTCCTGAGGTAGACGTAGGCGCTGTAGATGCCGTAGCAGATGGGCAGCCACATGGTGACCCATCCGTAGTAGGACGAGACGTTGGACATGGACACGTAGCTGTTGGCGATCTCGTCCATGATGGAGCTGGTGTAGATGCTGTTGCCGAAGATGAAGTCCTCGAACAGGCTGGGTGCCGCGATGGCGAGGACCGCGGCGACGATGATGAAGGCGACGACCAGCCCGGGGATCGTCATGATCCAGGGCTTGGAGCGGAGCGCCAGGAAGATGTAGGAGAACACGAGGGAGACGACCGCCACGAGGAGGGGTCCGGAGAAGACCGCGTCCCAGAGGCCCGCCGGCATGTAGTATGCGGCGGCGAGGACGACTCCGACGACCATTGTGACCGTGTATCCGAGCAGGACGGTGGTGAAGTCCCTGCCCTTGAGCCTGTCGGCGACAATCTGGGCGACCATCGCGACGGCGAGGAGCACCGCGACGAAGCGGAACCCGTTCCAGGTGAGCGCGGCCAGGAGCAGGAAGACACCTGCGACGAGGGCGTTGACCAGGACGGCCTTCCTCGAGGGGTCCTCGGCATCGGCTGCCTTGACCATCCTGACGAGGAAGTAGGACATGAACGCGATCAGGAACGCGGCGAGCGCATAGGGGTTGCCGCTGGAGAAGACCGTCGTGTTGATGGGGAGCGCCAGGAAGGCGAGCAGCAGGGCTGCCACGACGCCGACCCTCTTGTCGAACATCTCCTTACCGATGAGGTAGACGGGGATGCATGTGAGGGCCCCGATAACGGGGTTGATCCCGGCCAGGGCGGCGGATGCGGCCTCGGCTGTGCCCATGCCGAACGCGGTGAGCACCGAGGCGACGCCTGCGGCCAGGAAGTCCATGAGAGGCGGATACACGGAGAGTCCGCCGATGGGGTAGTTGACGGACGAATCCGTGAGGGAGTACGTACCGTTCAGAATGCTTTCGACTACGTGCAGATGATACTGTGCACTTGATCCTCCCGACAGCGCGAAGTCGCCGTCGGCGGAGATTCCGTACGCGAACACCGTGCGCAGCGCGAAGGCCACCACGACGATCACGAGAAGGGCGAGTGCACACCAGTGGCTTCTCAACCACCCGTTACCGCTATTTTCGCGGTCGGCCCCTTTCTGCGCAGGGGCGGCTGACTCTTTTCCAAATTTGAACATTCTAAAAGTCTCCGTCTTTAGAATGAGCGAGCATCCGCGATCTTGTATATAAACGGATGCGCGCGTTTGTTATTATAATAATAAGAGAAAGAAACGGTTGGGAAGCGGTTTGCCGGGGGTGGACCCCCGTCAGAGCGCCGTGCGGATGTCCTCGGCGAACGCCCTGGCTGCGCCCTTCGGGTCCTCCGAGCCGTAGATGGCCCTGCCGACTATGGCGTAGTCGGCTCCGGAGCGTATGGCGTCGGACGCCTTGCCGCCCTGCGCGCCGACTCCGGGGGAGAGGATCTTCAGGTCCCCGATGACCTGTCTGATGGCCGCGATCCTCTCGGGGCGCGTGGCGGGTGCTATGAAACCGGACACCCCGCATTCGACCCCGAGCCTGGCCATCTCCTCGGCGTGCTTCGCCGTGAACATCTTGCCTCCGGGATGGCTCATCTCCGTCACCGCGTATATCTCGGCGTCGCCGGCGGCCTCGACCGCCGCACGGAGCGAGTCGTCGCCGGTGAAGGCGTGGACGATCACAGCGGACGCCCCCCTGGACACGGCGTTCTCGACGATCAGCCTGACCGTGTTGGGGATGTCCGCGACCTTGAAGTCGCAGATGACGTCGGACATCTCCGACAGGCGGGTGATCATCCCCGGGCCCTCGGACAGTACCAGGGGCCAGTTGATCTTGATGGCGTCTACGATGTCGGACACCGACTCCGCGACCGCGAGGGCCTTCTCCCCGTCGGTCTCGTCAAGTGCCAGCACCAGTCTGCTGTCCTTCTTCATGGCCCTCGGAACGTCCAACATCAGTTATAAGTGTTAGCCGATGACGTCGCATGCTCCACAAGATGGAATGCGGATCGCTGTGCACCGGCCATGTGGCCGAGGGCTGCAGGCACTGCATAGACGGGTCCAAAATGGTTCTCTTCGTCACCGGCAGATGCGGTTGGAACTGCTACTACTGTCCTGTCTCCCTGGAGAAGAAGGGCAAGGACGTCATCTACGCCAACGAGGGCAGGGTCTACACCGACGAAGAGATAATCGCCGAGGCGGAGGCCATGGACGCCACGGGCACCGGCATCACCGGCGGGGACCCGCTGCTGGACATGGACAGGACCGTCCACATGATCCACCTCCTGAAGGACAGGTTCGGGAAGGGGCACCACATCCACCTGTACACCGCCACAATCGATCCCGAGAAGGCAAAGAGGCTCCAGGATGCGGGCCTCGACGAGATACGCTTCCATCCCCCGGAGTCCGTGTGGACGGAGATGTCCTCGACCAGGCTCAGGGAGACCGTCGAGTCCCTGGACATAGACGTGGGCGTGGAGGTCCCGGCGCTCCCGCACAGGGAGAGGGAGCTGAACGCCCTCGTGGCGTACTGCAGGGAGGTCGGCGTCGACTTCGTCAACCTGAACGAGCTGGAGTTCTCCGAGAGCAACTGGGACATGATGGAGGCGTACGGGTACTCCGTCAGGGACGAGCTGTCGTCCGCCGTTGACGGGTCGAGGGAGACGGCGGTGGCCGTACTCAAAGCAAACAAGAGGGCCGACGTCCACTTCTGCTCGTCGACGTTCAAGGACGGGATCCAGCTCCGCAGGAGGCTCATCCGCAGGGCGGAGCACACCGCCAAACCCTATCAGCAGGTGACGGAGGACGGGACGTTGGTCCGCGGGTACCTCTATGCCAAGGACCTCGGTGCGGCCGAATCCGAGCTCAGGTCCATGGGCGTGCCCGAGGACATGTACGAGGTCCTCCAGGACAGGATCGAGGTCGCACCATGGATCCTCGAGGACATCGCAGACTCCGTCGAGCACAGGTGCTATCTGTCCGAACAGTACCCGACGGCCGACGGACTCGAGGTCGAGAGGACCCCGTTGAACCGAATGTGCCAGACATCATGATTCCCGTCCGGCGGATGCCGGACGGGAGAGAAAATAAGGGGTTTCCGGAAGGCGTTTATCCCGACCGTACGAGAGGTTCGTAGGGGGCTCCGACCTCAGTCCACGCTGATGCTCTGGATCTCGTGATGCCTGTTCACGATGTCCCTGGCGATGCGCAGGTTCTTACCGGCCTTGCCGATCGCACGGCCCTTGAGCTTGGGATCCACGGTGACCGTGGCGTGCGTTATGTTTCCGCGCTGCTCGATAACGACCTTCTGAGGACTGTAGATGTGGAACACGTTCTTGACGAACTGCTCCGGATCCTCCGAATACTCAACGACCTGGATGTTCTTTCCGGTCTTCTCCTTGAGCTTGATGACATGCTCGCCCTTCTTCCCGACGGCGATGTTGCCCTGGCCTTTCTCGACGACGAACACGAGCTTGTCCTCGGTGTCCATGCAGTCGATGGCGTTCGCCTTGGTGATCTGCTCGAACAGAGCGATGTACCTAAGGGTGTCCTCGGTAAGTACGATATCAGCGGACATGTTACTCACAGCGTTAAGATGTTGGAGCTACCTTTGTCGATGATCACAAGGGCAGACACGGAGAAGGGTTTTCCGCACAGAGCTCCGAGCTCCATGTTGTTCCCGTCGTAGACGTGCACCTTGACCCCGATGTCGCCGCGGAGTTCCTGGCTGGGGCAGTTCCTGGAGAGGACGACCATCTGTGCCTTCCCGTCCTTGACTGCTTTCATGGTCTGGTCGACGCCGAACTCCACCTTTCCGGTGGTGATGGCTGATTTCAATGCCCTGCTGATGTCGATTTTCTCATCGCTCATTCTTCATCCCCCTTTTTCTTGGGTGTGTAAATAAGGTTTACCGCACCGGTACCGAGTGTGACCGGCTGTCCGACGATGATGTTCTCGGTGACTCCCTCAAGGTGGTCCACCTCTCCCACCATCGCGGCGTGCAGGAGGTGCGCGGCGGTGATCTCGAAAGCCGCCCTGGCGAGAACCGAGGACTTCTTCCCAGACACTCCGTGCCTTCCGATCGCTTTGACGTATCCGTCGTTGGTCATGAGGTCGGCGACAAGCATGATGTGCCTGATGTCGACGTCCAGACCGGCCTCTCCGAGGGTCCCCATGGCCTCGTGGATGATGGAGTTCCTGGCCGCCTCGATTCCGAGGACATCCGCGACCTCCAGGATGCTGTTCGTCATGACGTTGTCGGCATCCACTCCCTCGACCTTGAGCACCTCCTTGAGGTTGCTGCCCTCCGTGACGATCTTCCAGGTACCTTCGGTCTTGGAGAGAACGGCACGGGTGATGTTGTCGATCCCTTTGATCTTCGCGCCCTTGATGGCGTCGAACATCGTCTGCAGCTTCTTGTAAGACGGCTCGTCGGAGTTGATGACCACATCGTATCCCTCTGTGGTGACCATCCCGCGGACCGCCTTAACCTTGTTCAGTCTGTCGACCAGTTCCTCTGTGGTGATTCCCCTGGCCTCCATCTTGCGTGCGTCGGGCTTGACTATCAGCCTCATGTTGGTGATGTCCGTCTCGACGCTCGCGATGTCAAGCAGCGTGGTCATCTCGATGTTGGAAGCCACATACTTGGCAATGTTCTCGTCCTCCGCCGCTGTGCCGGTGAGGGGGATGTTCATCGAAGGCGTGCTGGGCACGCGCCTCGCATCCACGATCTCGATCAGCCTGGGCAGACCCTGGGTAACGTTGATGTTCGCGACTCCCGCGTAGTGGAAGGTACGCA
>CALUHQ010000017.1 GCA_944320485.1 Candidatus Methanomethylophilaceae archaeon | reverse complement strand
CTCCAGATGCTCTCCGTGCCGGTCCTCCGGCAGTACTCGAGAATGAAATCCGAAATCCACCCCTCCATGGTGGCCCTGAGGTCGAGGTCCATGTCCGATGATAGGCCGAGAGGATTAGAAAAACGTGGTGGGCGGCCATCCGCCCAGATATCAGGGAAGTGTTGTCAGCCGCCGCGGAACCCCGCGGCGGCGTTAGGGTCAGAGCACGCCCATATCCGTGAGCTTCTCGGGGAGGTACGTGTCGGTGACGTAGTCCAGGCCGTACTTGGCCAGCGCCTGCTGTTCGGACTTCTTGCCCATGCCCAGCATGGCCTGTATCTCGTTCACCCAGAACTCGTCGGCGAACCTGGGGTCGGAGAGCTCGGCGTTCAGGGCGCCCACGTCCTTGTCGTTGAGCTTGTCGGTGGGCAGGTCGTAGTTCAGGATGTCCGATGCCGTGACCCCGATGAACTGCGCGGTGGGTGTCGCCAGGTACTCGGAGATGTGCGCCGTCTTGATGGCCCCGTAGGCCACGGACGCGTAGATCCTGAAGGACCACGGGTCCCCGTCGGTGAACACGGTGACGGGCAGGTTGTGCTCCTCGTTCATCCTCTTGATGAGGCGCCTGGTCGACCTGGCGGGCTGTCCGGACAGGTGAACCAGCACGCAGTCGTACTTCTCGGGGAAGCCGTTCTCGATCAGCCTGGCGTACATACCTCCTGTCTCTATCGCCATGACGAACTTCGCGTTGCCCGGGTCGATCTGGAATGTGTCCTCCTCCACCTTGTAGGGCACCGCGAACCCCGCCTCCGACACATCGTCAACGCAGTTCATGGTCTTCATGCCCTTCTTGGTCATGGTGGTGAAGTTCACGTCCCCGTAGACGTGGGCCCCGGACTCCTCCGGGCGGAGCTTGAAGTCCTCCCTCATGCAGTGGGTGATCGTCTCCAGGTCCTCCGCCAGCAGGTTGCTCTCGTCCTGGGTGTGGAACTTGGCGTTGTGCCAGCCCTCGGAGATGTAGTACATCTCCCTCAGGGTGGAGGACTTGTTCTCGCGGATCATCTCGTTGATGAAGTCCGCCGTGTAGACGGTCCTGAGCATCATGACCGCCCCGTTGACGGTCTTGGCGGAGCGCGACGTCTTCAGGTCGCCGTACTTCCAGACGTTGTGCTGCGGGTCGAACTCGATGTTCCTCTTGGACCTGAGCGGGAGCTCCATCGAGGGGATCATCCCGCCGTCCAGCTGGTCGTAGATCTGCTCGACCACGCCGGTGAGGCTGTCCTGCGCCAGCTGCTGCCTGTCATTCGTCACCAAGATCCTCTACCTCCTGCGTCTCCTCTTCCTCGTCGTCCTCCACGTAGTCACCCTCGTCGGTCTGGACGATCTCCATGCCCTTGATGCCCCAGTCGCCCGGGAGCAGGTCCGCGCCCATGACCATCGCCGGGTTCAGCCCGGAGAAGTAGATGTCGTCGGCGTCGAACGTGTCGGCCATGTCGCCCTTCAGCTCGAAGGTTATGTCCACGTGCTTGGAGGGCTCCAGGTCACGGATCTCCCAGTTGGCCTTGCCCTCGTCGTTCATGTCTATGAAATGGTCGTTGCTGAACAGCGTCAGGTTGACCGCCTCCTTGGGCAGCTGGGCGTGGAGCCTCAGCGTCCTGGGGAGGGTGGTGTAGTTGTACACCGTGTAAGTGATGTCCCTGGTCTTCTTGTCGGCCTTCTTCATGGTCGGCTCCACCCACACCACGTTCATGATGCGCGTGATGGTCATGTCCAGGTTGGGGACCGGCCTGCCCAGGTGGCTGGCCGCCTTCTCCGCCATGTCCGGCAGGATCTCCTGCACGATCTCGAACTTGGCGTGGGTCTTCTTCTTCCTCTCCATCTTGTTCAGATGGCTCTTGAGGTTCCTGGCGCACAGCCTGAGCGCCAGCCCGATCTCGCTCTGGAGCTCGGGGAACGCCGCCACCGCCTCCTTGCCCTCTGAGGTGAACGGCACCTTGGTGGACGCCACATGGACCAGGATGATCGCCGGGCCGTAGGGTATGCCCTTGCCTCCCCTCTGCTCCAGCCCGTACCTCCTCCAGTCCATCTCGGAGATGGCCTTGGTGATGGCGCACGCCCCCTGCTGGTACAGCAGCGGGACGCGGTTGGCGAACCTGAGTATCTGAACCGGACCGTCCGACGGTATGTCGCCGCCGTAGACGATGCCCGCCTCCACCACGAACGGGTTCCCGTTCACGGCCTTGGGGGAGCGGGTGACCGGCGTGGCGTAGTAGTCCGGCCTGAGACCGTCCAGGACGTGCATCAGGCCCTTCTTGATCAGGGTGTCCCCGATAGGCGAGAGGCAGTCGGTGGGCGGCGCCATGATCTTCACCTGCTTGATGGCGGCGAGTATCGCGATTGCATCCTCCCTGGTGATCTTCTCCGGCTTCTTCTCCCCGTCGACCTTGGACTTCTCGAGTATCTCCGATGCTATCCTGTCGGTGATCCTGGAGAAGTCGTTCTTGAGGAACGCCCTGACGGTCTTCTGTGCGGAGTTGGACGCGTACTTGAGGATGTCCCCGATCTCCATGCCCTCGGGATGGGGCTTGATCTCCTTCGGCCTCGGGGGCATGATGTCGGTGGCCCTCTCGAAGACGTACTTCGTCCCCTCGGGGTCGTGGAACGTGATCTGCGCGTGGGGGTTCACGATGGCGGTGTCCTTGAGGTACTCGAAGACCGACTGCTTGCCGGTTATGTACCTGCCCTTGATCGTGTATTCGATGGACGTCCCGTGCTCCTTGCCCTCCCACGTGAACGCCTTGTCGTTGGTCACTATCGGACGGTTGGTCTTGGTGTCGATTACGATGTCCATCCCCCAGGCCACCTCGTCGTCGCCCTCGATCTTGGACATGACATGGGCGGGCTTGCCCGTGGTGATGTTCCCGTACATGACGGTGGCGGATATCCCGATGCCCTGCTGTCCCCTGGACTGTCTCAGGGCGTGGAACCTGGACCCGTAGAGAAGACGCCCGAAGACGTTGGGCATCATCTTGTGCACGATCCCGGGTCCGTTGTCCTCGATCCTGATGCGGTAGTCCTCGTCGTTCAGCCTCTCGATGCTGACATCCACGTCCGGAAGGAACCCCGCCTCCTCACATGCGTCGAGGGAGTTGTCCACCGCCTCCTTGATCCCCATGAGAAGGGACTTGGAGCGCGAGTCGAACCCGAGGATCTGCTTGTTCTTCTCGAAGAACTCCGTGACGGAGATCTCCTGCTGCTTGCTGGCCAGCCTCACCGCCGTGGCCGTCTTCTTCTCCTTGGGAGCGGCCTCTCCCTTAACGACTTCTTCAGAGGGCATCCGACCGCGTCAATGCTCGGATGAGATATAAGGATGCAGTTCGACATGGATCGAGGGGATCGCGGCGGGGGATCGTCGGAGCCATCTGTACCTGGCGTCGCGGTAGCTCCCCACTTTCTCCACCTTGCCCTCCCTCTGCGACCGTGCGACCGCCGGCCCCCTCGCGCGGTTAATATAACATGTCTCCATCCCAGATACGATAGAAATGGTAGACGAGAAAGCCATCCAGGCGGCGCAGGAGAAGTTCGGCGCCCTCGTTAGGAGACAGCTCGAGAGAGTGGAGAAGCTGAAGGCCGAGGAGGGCCCGGTGGACTACTCCAAGCTGGACAAGCTCATCATCGGAGTCTGCGGAGGGGACGGCATCGGACCCTACATCTGCGCGTCCGCCCAGAAGGTCATGGAGTTCCTCCTGGCCGACAAGATCGCCGCCGGCAAGGTGGAGATCAGGCAGATCGACGGCCTCACCATCGAGAGGAGGGCCGAGGTCATGAAGGCCATCCCCGACGACACCCTCGAGGAGCTGAAGAAGTGCCACGTGATCCTCAAGGGACCCACCACCACACCCGCCAAGGGAGACCCCTGGCCCAACATCGAGTCCGCCAACGTCGCGATGAGGAAGGAGCTGGACCTGTTCGCCAACGTCAGGCCCGTGTCCGTCCCCGAGCTCGGGATCGACTGGACCTTCTTCAGGGAGAACACCGAGGGATCCTACGCCCTGGGAAGCGACGGCTTCTTCGTGTCCGACGACC
>CALUHQ010000016.1 GCA_944320485.1 Candidatus Methanomethylophilaceae archaeon | reverse complement strand
ACCACGAGGACGACTACCCCGCAGGCAACAGGCAGCAGGCCCCTCCCCTGCAGGAGATCGGCGGCAGGGACCTGGGCAGGGACTACGAGAAGAGACTCGGGTACAGGATGTACCACGGTAAGGTCGTACCCGGGTTCCCCATGCACGCGCACTGGGGGTACGAGACCGTCACCCTGGCTGAGGTGGGATACGTCGACCACTTCGACAACATGGGGATCGAGGGGAGGTTCGGATTCGGGGACGTGCAGTGGGTCTGCGCCTCGTCCAGGTACAGCCACTGCGAGATGTACCCCCTCGCCGACCAGGAGAACAGGAACCCCAACGACATCACGCAGATCATGCTGAACCTGCCGAACGAGATGAAGAACGGGGAGAATTCCGTCAACACGGTCTGGGACCCCGAGGTGAAGAGGGCCTCTGGCGACGGATGGGAGGCGAAGGTCATCTGCGGGAGCTTCGGCGGGGTGTCGGCGACATCGCCGAGTTCGCTGTCCTGGTCCCACGGCGACAACGGCGTGAGGATCGTCAGGTTCGCCATGGAGCCCGGATCCGCGTTGGAGATCGACCCCGCACCCGAAGGAGTCTCCAGGAACCTGTACTTCATTTCGGGAAAAGACGCCACGGTGATGGGCGTCGCCGTCGAGGCAGAGAACAGGGTGAAGATCCTGGAGAACAGGGTCGTCACCGTGGAGAACGGCGACGAACCCTCTGTGATATGGCTGCTGGAGGGACGTCCGATCGATCAGAAGATGGCCTCCTTCGGCCCGGTGTATCTGCCGACCCTCAAGGAGGTGCGCGCGGGGCTCGACGAGATAAGGACGAACGAGTACCACGAGTGGCCGTGGGGCGTCGTCGACCGCGCCCAGCCCCTGGGCACGGAGAGGTTCATCAGATACCCGGACGGGACAGAGAAGAGACCGACCGGGCGCCCCTGCCACGATACACTCACGTCCCCCTGACTCCGTGCAGTATCTCGTCGAGGATGTACAGGGCCCCTCCCGTGCCGTAAACGGGGCGCGGCATCATATCGTCCAGTCCCATCGAGGAGTATCCTATCGGCACCCCTATCCTGCAGTCCCCTCCGAGGGCCATGGTGCAAGCGGTGATTCCGTCGCATAGGACGACGTCGCATCCCGTCTCGGGCTCCCTTCCGTACGCGTCTCCGTAGCCAGCATATTCCAGAAACCTCCTGAGAGCATACTCCTCCTCAGCATCCCCTCCGTCGTCGCAGGCCACGGCGGCGGGTGCCATCGCCAGATAGCCGTACAGCCACTCGGTCAGCGGCCTGACGACGGACGCCGTACCGGCTATGGAGAACGTGAGCCCCCTGATGCGCACGGAGTTGTACCTCATCCCGAGGAACCTGTCGCGGATGCGGGCCCTGCACGCCGATATGTGTTCCAGGACCTTCGAGGGATCATTGCCTGTGACTTCGGCCACCTTCCTGACCCATGCCTCGGTCGCATCCAGGCCTGCGGGTGCCCCCGCCTCCGACCTTATCACGGTCACACCCGCGTCGGAGTAGTACTCGGACAGTCCAGAGCACATCTCGGGGCAGACCACGACGGCGTACTCGGCATCCACGGACGCCACCATCTCAGCCGCCGACGATCCGGCTCCGGGACAGCAGATGACATCCAGTCCCATGTCCTCCAGGTATCCGGTCAGTTCATCCCTGGCCGACATCCAGTCCTTGTCTATGATCGACAGGCCGAGGAGGACGACGGTCCCCGGCCTGACTTCCCCGCGGACCGGTGCCAGGGACTCCATCACGGACCTGAGCGTGGAACCGACCGAGACGGGCATCGGCGTCGAGGCCAGCGGACATTCGATGAGGACGACGGGACAGTCGAACCCTGCGGCCTCCGCGGCCTTCCCCATGTCGTCGCCGATGAGCCCTGCGCCGGGGGAGTTCAACACGGCCACCAGCTCCGGAGACTTGCGGTGCACCTCCCCCATGCCCTCCTCGAGCTTGTAGTAGGCACCGTTGATGTAGTCGTACTCGTCCAGATAGGTCGCTGGAACCCGCGGGTATCCGAAGAAGTAGGGTTCGGAGTAGTCGATGTCGCTGTCCCGCGCATCCCTGGTGTAGGCGGCGGAGGAGTGCACCATGTGCCTGATCCTGCATCCGCCGGGACCGTGCAGCATCACGCATGAGTCGGATATCCCCTCCAGGGCCATGATGGCCCCCGTGAGACCGTCAGGTACCGACCTCATACTGAAAGCCTCCATCCGTCCGTCTCGGGGAGCCTCATTGAGTCGGACAGGTACCTGGCGTATCTCAGGATCTGACCGTACCCGACCCCGGCCTTGGAGAGCTTGGCGAAGCGGGTGCCCTCGGGCGTTGAGAACACCACGTCGCTGACGAGCAGGTCCGGCCTCAGCCTCTCCAGGTTCGGGCCGACAGATTCCACTGGGTAGTCCTTCACGATCTCCGGATGCCCCGGCGATTTACCCCCGCCCCTGCCGAACTGGGCTGCGAGGACCACGTCCGCACCCAGGTCCCGTAGCAGGTCCAGCAACCATCCGAGGTTGCCGCCCATCTTGCTGGCGACCATGACGCGGACACCGTCAAGACGGTTGCGACTAGAGCCGACGAACGCCCCGTACCGATCCTCGGCGACGGCGACTGCCTCCCGGGCCCTGTCCTCCATGCCAAGTCTGCCCCCCATGGCAGCCATCCACTGGCGGTACTCCCCGAGACCGACGGGCAGGGGTAGGTCGAAGGGGACCCTTCCCGTCCTGCGTGTGACCGCGGACATCAGGGACCTGTTCCACAAGGAATCGGAAACGAGCACGTCGGTGCCCGCGCGGCAGAACCCCTCCACGGTTGCCGACGTGGTCTCGTCCAGGAACCTGCAGTTCACCTCGAGTCCGAGTGCCGACAGCATCTGCTCCAGGTCGCGCATGTTTGAACGGGAGTTGATGTCGAAGAACGAAGTCCCTACTAGGTTCACCAGGCCGTCGTCCCTTTCGGCCTCCGTGTCCATCATGAACGTCATGGTCTCGGCGGCGAGCATGAACCCGTCGTTGTAGTCGCCGGTGATGTCCCCGTCCGCCGTGACGAGCTGCACGTCCACATCGGGATGCTCGAGGCAGAACCTGTCGACGACGCTCAGACAGTCGTCACCGATGATCCCGGGCATGCATGTGGTCACCACCGTGACCTTCCTGTACCCCTTGGACGCAACGTCCCCGAGCGACCATTCTAGGAACGCGTTGCCCCCGAAGATCGACGCGCTGTCGTCCATCTTGGTGGAGAAGACGTTGCACTTCGGCGCACCGTGGTAGACGCCCTCCTCGAAGAGACTGAGCACGGCCTTCGCCCTGGTGGTCTCCATAAGGTAGGCGCAGCTCATCGGCCCGTGGATCACGACGGCCACGTCGTCCAGCCTCCGGTATGCGGCGACAGCCCCGTACGCGGCACAGGAACTCATCACCCTGCAGTCGCGGATGCTGATCCTCCTGGCGCAGCCGTCGCATCCGGTTCGCTTCCCGGGCTCCCATCCGCCCTGTCTGCTCTCCCTGCCCGCGGCCAGGT
>CALUHQ010000015.1 GCA_944320485.1 Candidatus Methanomethylophilaceae archaeon | reverse complement strand
GGGTCTTGGCGGCGACGATGTCGAACGCCTGGGCCACGGTCTTGTACGCCTTCATCTTCTTTCCGGTGTACTTCTCGGTCCTCATGATGTTGTTGATGAGCCTCTCGACGATGCTCAGCTTCGACTTCCCGAACCACCTGTTGGCGTGCTTTCCACCGGAGTGGGGGACGTTGGTGGGCGTGAGGTCGATGTATTTGGCAAGTCCTCCGTCGTTGACGACGACCTCGGAGGTGTCGTACTTGCCGAAGATGAGCGCTTTCTGTGCTACGATCTCGTCTGCCATTTGAATCATCTCACGGGTTTGTCCGTCCTGCCCCTAACCATCTGGTCGAGGGAGACGTTGTTGACTTTGATGACTTTGTAACGAACTCCGGGAATGTCTCCGTAGGACCTTCCCATCCTTCCGCCGATACCCTCGACCATGACCTCGTCGTGCTCGTCGATGAAGTTGATGGCTCCGTCTCCGACGGCGAAGGCAGTGATCTGACGTCCGTTCTTGATGAGCTGGACCTTGACGCACTTCCTGATGGCGGAGTTGGGCTGCTTGGCCTCGATTCCGACCTTCTCCAGGACGATGCCACGGGCCTGGGCCGATCCCTCGAGGGGGTCGGACTTCTCCCTCAGCTTGAGGACCCTCTTCTTGTATCCCCTGTCCAGCCAGCGGAACTTCTGGCGGTCAGTCTTCATTTTCCTTGCGGTGTACAGACCGTTTCCCACTTTTTCACCTCGATATCTTGTAGATTTTCGATTGGAACGTCGATAGCCCACCCATAGGTGGACCTCTAATGCTAAGGTGGCTAGCCTCACATGATATTTAAAAGTTGACTGGACGGCATCGTTCCGTACATATCCCTACGGAGCCTCATGATTAACATCGTTAAGGGTTTCAAGGGGGTCGAACCCGGGGTCCGGGGGCGTCACCGCCCCCGTCGGTAGCCGAGCTCCCTGCAGGCCGAGCCGAGGACCCTCATGCCGTCCTGGATCTGCTCCTCTGTCGGCGTGGCGTAGTTCAGGCGGATTGTGTTCTCCCCGCCCCTGACGTGGAACGGGTGTCCGGGCATGACCACGAGCCTCCCCTCCAGGGCCTTCTCGTACAGGCGCATGGCATCCGTCCCGTCTGGGGTCCTGAGCCACACGAACATCCCGCCCTGTGGGTCGTTCCACCTCATGGTGTCCGGGAGGGAGTCCTCCATGGCGTCCAGGAACACCCTCTTCTTCTCCAGGTACCCCTTCCTCAGCCCTGCGAGGTACCTGTCGTAGTCGTTGTCCGCCAGGAACCTGTCCACGACCCTCTGGCAGAATGTGTTGGACTGCAGGCAGGTGGCCTCCAGGGTCCTGCCGGCGGTCTTCCTCAGCCACTCCGGGACGACCATCCACCCGACCCTCATGCCGGGGGAGATGGTCTTGGAGAAGGAACCGGTGAGCACGGTGTCCCCGGGGACCATCGACTTCATGGTCCTGCCGACCCTGCCGGCGTATCCCAGCTCCCCGTAGGCGTCGTCCTCGATCAGCAGACAGCCGGAATCGCGGATGATGTCCGCGACCTCGCGCCTGACGGGATCGGAGTAGCTGACTCCGGACGGGTTCTGGTGGTTCGGGATGGAGTAGAACAGCTTCGCCCCGTCCGAGACGGCCGCGCGGAGCTGGTCGGTGTCCACACCGTCCTCGTCCATGTCCAGGCCGATGAACTCCGGGGCGTAGGCGGAGTACGCCTGCAGCGCTCCCAGATAACCCGGGTTCTCCACCGCCATCCTGTCGCCGGGGTCCAGGAACAGCTTGCCCAGCATGTCGAAGCACGACTGGGACCCGCTGGTCATCAGGACGTCCTCCCAGGACGCGTCGAAGCCCAGCTCCCTGCGGCACCTCTCGGCGATCCTCTCCCTGAGCGGGATGTAGCCGGTGGGGGTGTCGTACTGCAGTGCGCCGCAAGGGTCGTCGGACATGACCTCGGCCATGGCCCTGGACACTGCGTCGGTGTCGAACAGCGAGTTGTCGGGCAGCCCCGTGGCGAACGATATCATGCCGGGACGCGCGGCGACCTCCACCAGGCCCATGATGAAGGAGTCCATGGTGGCGGCGGATGCCTTGGAGAGCTGCGGGCGCATGTTCACCACACCATCCTGTCGAACGCCCTCTGCATCATCTCGGAGGACACGTTCCTGAGCTCCGGGTTCATGCGGACGATCTGGTCGTGCCACTGCCTGACCTTCACGGGAGCCGGTTTCCCCGAGGACAGGTCCCCAGGGAGCGGGATGCGCTTGGTCTTGCTGACGTAGAGCCAGATGTCCCCCATCTCGTCCCTCCAGAGGAACGGGAGGTCCCTGACCCCCACCTGCACGGTGGTCCTGTCCGCGCCGTTGCGGATCTCGGCCACCTCGGCCTCCACGGCGTCCGCCGGGACCGGCACCGTGTTGGAACCGGGCTGCAGCGCCACGGTCTCGACCGTCTTGTCGATCTTGAATATGCGGCAGACGAACTCGCCGTTCGCCGCCACGTCCGCCACCACGTTCCCGTCGGAGAAGGACGCCTTGACCCTGACCGGGTTCCTGATGACCATGAACCTCCTCATCGGGAACGAGTTGACCGTTATGTAGAGTGTGAACTGGGGCGCGTCGGACTCGTACACCTCGTCCGCCACCTGGCCCATGGGGATCCTGTAGGTGTCGCCCATCCAGTCCGGCGTGATGTCCCTCTTCTTGCCCTTGTCCGAACCGAGGAACACCGCCTTCTTCCTGGCACCGGTGACGGTGACGGTGAGGACGTCGCCGAGCTGGTCCACGTCGATCTCCGGCACATCCGATCCCAGACGCACCGGGCCGGCCCCCACGTCGTAGGTGACCGCCGGGACGTTCCAGCACACCGTTATGTCTACGCCTCCGCGGCTGAAGACGGACGGGCCGTCGGCGGCGTCGCACTCGCCGGACTCCCCGAAAGCGGTGTAGGAGAACGTCGGCTCCTCGCATATGTCTCCCTTCCCGGGCCTGTCGCATACGAAGTCGGGTATGTACACTAGACGCGACCTGGCCAGCACCTGGCCGTCGCATGACAGGACCACGGACATCAGGCCGTCGGCGTCTGTCTCGAACGTCATGGGTGCGTCCACCGGGGAGTTGCCGCCGGCGATCACGTTGCCGGACGCGTCCTCCAGTGACACCTGGCACTCCTGGAGCTCGCGGTTCTCCACGGAGACGCTGAAGGCCGGGAACCTGGAGAACACCGGCAGGACCTCCCCGTCCACCATGGCGTCCGCCTCCGGGACACCGGAGGGGAGCCTTATCGTCCCGGTGGCCTTCTTCCTCTTGGCCTTCGGCTTCGCCTTGGCCTTCGGCTCCTCCGTCGCAGGCTGCGGGACCTCCTGCGCCTCATCCTTGGCTGGGGCGTCGACGTCCTCGTGGGGCCTCTCCGAGCGCCTCCTGTCATCGAGCCAGATGCCCCCGGCCGTGGACACGTCGGCGCGGGTGACGGTGACATCGCCGATGTCAAAGCTCTCGCCGATGTCGGTCTTCACGACCCTCAGGGACCTGCCCTTCGGATACACGGCGAGCGTGTCCCCCACGGGTTTGCCCATCGGGAGGCCGATGTTGTTGAAGAACAGGATTCCGCGGTTGCGCATCCTGTAGACCTCCTGGCCGTCTATGATCAGCGTGAACTGCTCGAGCGGGGATATCCCCTCGGCCGTGAGGTTGAACGTGGCCGCGCGGGAGAGCCTCCCCGTGCCGCGGGGCGAGGAATCCAGACGTCCCAGCGGCACCACGCCGGCCGAGCAGTCTATGGCGACCTCGAACCTGGCGTTCGCATCGGAACCGTACCTGGGCACGTACAGGAAGAACGAACGGTCGGAGTAGTTGATCTTGGGTATGACCGCCCCGAATCCCATCTGGACATCCCCCTTCTGACCTCCCCCGCTCCTGCGCAGAGCGTCGCGCCTCACGCGAGGCTCCTGCTGCACGGGAGACCTGTCCTTCTCGGAGAAGAATTCCTCGAAGCTCATTTCGGAGATGTCCTTGTGCCCTTCCATTCTATAACCCAGCGTTCCATAATCAGCCTTAATAGTTAATCATGCCGAATGAAGGGTCGCCGGATATGCTGGATGCCCGCTGGGAGCGCACCCGGATTGGTTGAGGTCTCGACCGTGACGGACCAGGCGTTTTGTGGCATCCTTCAACGCTGAGTGATGGTCTGTTCGCCGATAATCACAGACATATGTTCGTTGATATTGATTATCTTGATACATTTGAACACTGATTCCCATAAAGGTTATCTAGAGGCATTGACTAAGGTCAATCCCGTTGATTCGAATGAAGTTGATATTCGTCAGCGGAGGTGTGATATCCGGACTCGGGAAGGGTATCACGGCATCGTCCATCGGAAGGCTACTGGAATCCCGCGGCATCACGGTCTCGGCCATCAAGGTGGACCCGTACCTGAACGTGGACGCGGGGACGATGAACCCGTACGAGCACGGCGAGGTGTTCGTCCTGGACGACGGAGGGGAGGTCGACCTGGACCTCGGGAACTACGAGAGGTTCATGGACCTGCACCTGACACGCGACCACAACATCACCACGGGGAAGGTCTACGGAACCGTGATCGAGAACGAGAGGCACGGGAGGTACCTGGGCAAGACCGTCCAGATCATCCCGCACATCACCGACGAGATCAAGCGCAGGATAACCTCCGTGGCGAGGGACTCCGGTGCCGATGTGGTGATCGTGGAGCTAGGGGGCACCGTAGGGGACATGGAGTCGATGCCGTTCCTGGAGGCCGCCAGGCAGCTGGGGCGCGACCTGGGCAGGGAGGAGAACGTGATGTTCGTCCACACGACCCTGGTCCCGATAATGGGGTCGGTCGGGGAGGAGAAGACGAAGCCCACCCAGCACTCCGTGAAGGAGCTGATGGGCATGGGGATACGCCCAGACATCATCGTCTGCAGGTGCTCGGAGCCGCTGGGCGATTCCGCTCGCGCGAAGATCGCCATGTTCTGCGACGTCCCGACGGACGCCGTGATCTCCACTCCGGACGCCAGGTCGATCTACGAGGTCCCGTTCACCCTCGAGAGGCAGGGGGTCGCGGACTACATCATAGACCGGATGAAGCTCCGCCCCATGACCTCCGGGAGGGACATGTCCTTCTGGGAGGAGTTCGTGAACAGGGTCGTCAACCCGGAGCGCGAGATAGAGGTCGCACTGGTGGGGAAGTACACCTCCCTGGCCGACTCGTACCTCTCCCATCTGGAGGCGTTCACCCATGCCGGGGCAGCGAGGAGATGCAAGGTCAGGGTGAGGTTTGTGGACAGCGACGACGTCCTGGCCGATCCCGCCGGCACCCTGTCCGGGGTGAGCGGAATCATCGTCCCCGGGGGATTCGGGACCAGGGGCACCGAAGGGATGGTCGCCGCTGCAAGATACGCGAGGGAGAACGGGGTCCCGTTCCTCGGGGTGTGCCTGGGGTTCCAGATAGCCACGATCGAGATCTGCAGGGACGTCCTGGGTCTGAGGGACGCCACCAGCACGGAGTTCGACCCGGACACGCCCGACCCGGTGATATGCCTCATGGGCGAGCAGGAGGCCGTGAAGGACATGGGTGCGACCATGCGCCTTGGCGCCCAGACCGTCTCCCTGTCGGCGGGGTCGAGGGCTTCGGAGCTGTACGGAAAGGACACCGTATCGGAGAGGCACAGGCACAGGTACGAGGTGAACCCGGACTACATCGAGAGGCTGGAGTCCGCTGGCTGGCGTTTCACCGGCAGGTCCGAGTGCGGCACCAGGATGGAGATCGGCGAGCTCGACGGCCACCCGTTCTTCATGGCATCCCAGTTCCACCCGGAGTTCCTCTCCAGGCCCGGGAGGCCGTCGCCGCTCCACCAGGGGCTGGTGGACGCCGCCATGAAGTATTCGGAGTGAACCGGCGCATCCTCCTGGCAATCCTCCTTTTGCACGACAACGCCTCGAGGGCCTTGTCATAAAACCTCCGGCCCGGGATGGGCCGGAGGGAACCCGCCGGACATGCCGTCCTACTACAACCGGCTGAGAGGATGGATTAAACGAACGTGAAAGGTATGCCAGGAGGAGGTGAAGCCCTCCTGGCGTTTAAAAAGCTCAGGCTACAGGGAAAGAAGAGCCTGTACTATAGGTCACAGATCCTGAGACACTGCCCGAATAGGTGAATGAGATGATCACGATGGAGGGATCCGCGGAATTGACCTCGGCCTGAACCGTATCGCAGCCCTCGAGGCTTACGGTCAGCCTGTATGTGACGTTACCGTTCGTTCCGGTGAAGGTGTGATCGGTGTTCTTCACCCACACCGTCCCCTCGGGTGCGAAGATGGCCAGCCCCGCCGTGCCGTCGGACGGCAGAGCAACGCTGCCTTCTGTGATGTGTGTCGGGTCCTTTCCCGTTTCCAAGAGATAGTATTGGCAATCGCCACTGGACGTCGCTATGTTGAGTCCATAGGCCCACTGGGCGTAGAGCGTCACGTATCCGTGCTCAGGATAGGAGATCGAATCGCCTGACTTATAGGATGTTCCGGTTCCGTCGGCCTTCGTGTTCCATCCGTTGAAGACCTTGTCCCCGTTGGTGAACATATTGCTCATCACCGTCTCGGATGTCAGTCTGAAGGTGTCGTCACCGTTCAGGGTCTTCCCTCCGTTGCCTTCGTAGACGACACCGGTGTAGCCCTTGTTCTCGTCGTCTCCGCCCGAGTTGATTGCGATGGCTACAGCCACCACCGCTATGACGACGATGACGGCGGCTATGATCGTTTTCGAGTTCATGATGTACGAATGCAGTTACAGGATATGAAGAAGGAAAGACCCGGCGGTACCTGGACAGAGAACTGGGACTCCGCTTGCATCGATCCCAACGGCAGTCACCTAGTGAAAGCCTTTATAAACCACTCTATAATAGCCAGCTTCAGGCGATAGAAATGTCCGATGAAGACGATTACATGGCACTGCTCAACAGGGCGAAGATAGCATGCCCCGAGACCATCGAGAACCACGAGAGGTTCGAGATCCCCGAGCTGGACATCCTCCAGGAGGGTAAGATCACCGTCTTCAGGAACTTCATCGATGTCACCGACAAGCTGAGGCGCGACCCCCAGCACGTCCTCCAGTTCCTGCTCAAGGAGCTCGGGGCACCCGGGAACGTCGAGGGACGCAGGGCCGTCTTCAAGGCCAAGATCAACCCCTCGGTCATCAACGACAAGATCCAGGTCTACACCGAGACCTACGTCATCTGCTCCGAGTGCGGCCTGCCCGACACCAAGATGGTCAGGGAGGACAGGACCCTCATGCTCGAGTGCGAGGCGTGCGGAGCCCGCAGGCCCATCACCGTCAGGAAGTCCGTCAGGGCCGACACCGCCAACACCCTCCGCGAGGGCGACATCATCGAGCTGCAGATCACCGACGTCGGCAAGAAGGGCGACGGCACCGGCAAGTTCTACGACTACCTCGTGGTCGTCCCCGGAACCGTGAAGGGTACCAAGGTCCACGCCAAGATCTCCAAGATCTCCGCCAAGACCGCCTTCGCCGTACCCACCACCGAGCCCTGCACCCGCTGATGAGGTACTTCGTCGAGTCCTACGGATGCACCATGAACTTCGGGGAGGGGCGCTCCCTCTCCGAGGACATGGCATCCCTGGGACACCAACCCGTTGATTCCGCCGATGAGGCGGACATAGTAGTTCTTAACACATGTACGGTCGTGGAGACGACCGAGAAGCGCATGCTCGCGAGGATCTCCGAGCTCAGGAGACAGGGCAAGGAGGTCATCGTCACCGGATGCATGGCCAAGGTCCAGCCGAAGCGCATAAGCATTAGGCTTCCCGACTCCCCGATCGTACCGTTCGAGGAATACGACAGGTTTCCCGACATCGTGCGCGAGAGGTACGGGTGCGCCGGTGCACCGATCCATGTGGCGACGGGCACGGACGCGATACTCCCGATAGCCCAGGGCTGCCTCGGACGCTGCTCCTACTGCATCACCAAGTTCGCCAGGGGCGACCTGCGCAGCTACCCCTCCGAGGACCTCCTGAGGAGGTTCGACGGCTTCCTGGCCGGAGGGGCCAGGGAGATTCTGATCACCGCACAGGACACGTCCAGCTACGGCCACGACACCGGGACCGACGTCGTCGCCCTCCTGGGTTCGATGCTCGAGAGGGAAGGCGACTACCGCATAAGGCTCGGCATGACCAACCCCGACAGCCTGGCCAAGGTCGCCGACGGCCTCGTCGGCCTCATGGACGACGACCGCCTTTACAGGTTCGTCCACATACCCGTCCAGAGCGGCAGCGACTCCGTCCTCCGCGGCATGCGCAGGAGATACACCGTTGAGGGGTTCCTCGAGCTCGTGGACACCCTCCGCTCGGCGGTCCCCGACATAAGCATAGCCACCGACCTGATCTGCGGCTTCCCTGGAGAGACCGAAGATGACCACCGCAGGAGCATGGACCTGATCAGGGAGCTCAGGGCGGACACCGTGAACATAACCCGCTTCTCCTCCCGCCCTGGGACGGATGCGGCATCCATGGAGCAGGTCCACGGGAGGGTCTCGGCCGAGAGGTCCGCTGAGCTCACCAAGGTCAAGAACGAGACCGAGCTGGATGTCAACAGATCCATGGTGGGCAGGTCGTACAGGGCCCTGGCCACGGAGGTAGGCAAGGACGGCACGATCGTCCGCACCGGCAACTACAGGCCCGTGGTGGTCCGCGATGACATCCCCCTGGGGACCTTCGTGGACGTCGAGGTCACCGACTGCAGGCCCACGTACCTCCTGGGACGTCTGGCAAACTGAATTATACGCCGAACACCTCACGGCGCTCACACAGTCCCGTGGTGTAGTGGTCAATCATGCCGGCCTTTGGAGCCAGCGACTCCGGTTCGAACCCGGACGGGACTACCATCATCTCCTGGAACCGATGAAAAGCTCCACCGACTCCAGATACTTGTCGTCTACGAAGCTCCCGCCGTCCATCATGGCGTCGAACACTGGCTCGTCCTTGGGATCCAACCCTTTGAGCTTCATCATGACGCACACGGCCAGCAGGACCGCCTTGTCCAACGGGTTCAGCCTCTTCCTGTCTATCCATCCGCGCATGTAGTAGACCGGGACATGTATGCCGTTGCGGTCCGCGACCTCCCTCTTGGGGAACTTCTTGACGTCGTCGAGTCCGACCACGCAAACGGCCAGCAGCCTGTTGGGATCCACATCCCCGATGCCGACGACCGTGTCATTGCGCAGCCATCCGAAGAACACCATGTCCTCGCCGTCCGGGTGATCGGATACGGGGAACACATCGAGCTCCGTGCGTGATGCCAGGGCCCTTGCGTACCACTCGGAGGAACCGGATCTTGAGGAGAACACGATGATGGTCATGGGATGTGATGGATGGTGGGTAGAGAATATGGGATGGACGTTCGATGCTACGTTTAGTGCATGGTAAGCTGCCTCGGAATTGCCGGGAAACTCGCTCGGAGTTTCCTTGCAAAGTGAACTCGAAAGTTCGT
>CALUHQ010000014.1 GCA_944320485.1 Candidatus Methanomethylophilaceae archaeon | reverse complement strand
TCGACAACCCGCCGTCCGTCGCCAAATCCTTCACCGCTCAGATCGTCGTCCTGAACCACCCCTCGGTCATCACAGTCGGATACACCCCCGTGTTCCACTGCCACACCACCCAGACCGCCTGCAGGTTCGTCGAGCTCGTCAAGACCATCGACCCCAAGTCCGGTCAGGTCAAGGCCGACCACCCCGACTTCCTCAAGACCGGTGACATCGCCGTCGTGAAGCTGGAGCCCACTAAGCCCATGGTCATCGAGACCGCTAAGGAGTTCCCGCCTCTCGGAAGGTTCGCCATCCGTGACATGGGTCAGACCGTCGCTGCTGGAATGTGCATCGAAGTTCAGAAGGCTTGAAGGCCTCCTACCGTATCTCTAAGGGATAACGATGTCACAGCGCGCAAGAATCTCTCTCAGCGGAACCGACCCCGCAAAGGTCGACAGCGTCTGCGCCCAGATCAAAGGGATTTCCCAGAGAACCGGCGTGGACATCCGCGGGCCCGTACCCCTTCCCACAAAGAAGCTGAGGGTACCCTGCAGGAAGAGTCCCGACGGAGAGGGAAGCGAGACCTGGGACCGCTGGGAGATGCGCATCCACAAGAGGCTCATCGACCTGGACGCCGACGAGCGTGCCCTCAGGCAGCTCATGAGGATCCAGGTTCCCGATGGCGTCAACATCGAGATCGTTCTCCGCAGCGCCTGAAACCTCTACAATCAAGGAGGGGGAAACCCCTCCACATTACCTTCCTGATTCTCTGTCCGATATCGTCCGTTTCCGTCGATATCTCATGCGATTTTCAATTAAGGTATGTTAATATATGTGATTAACATACATAAATAAAGAAATGTTTTTATATTATACTCAAAAGCAAGTATTGTTTTGCATTCTATTTCATAGAAAAACCCCGTAATCCCTCGATACGGACGGAACGCTCCCGGTCGGATGCGATCGATCCATGGTGCGCTCGTTGTCGGTACACAACATTAACATAGCTCCCCACGTTGTGCACGACATCCAATTCAGGATGTGATCATCATGAGAAGCGATGCTGTCAAGAAGGGTCTGGACAAGGCGCCGGCCAGGAGCCTGCTCCGCGCCGACGGTCTGGACGATGAGGATTTCGAGAAGCCGTTCATCGGCATTGCGAACTCATGGAACGACATAGTCCCCGGGCACATCCATCTCAACGAGATCGTCGAGGCCGTCAAGGAGGGGATCATAGAGGCGGGCGGCAAGCCGTTCGTCTTCGGCGTCCCCGCCGTCTGCGACGGCATCGCCATGGGGCACAAGGGCATGAGGTACTCCCTGATCTCCAGGGAGGTCATCTCGGACTGCTGCGAGGTCATGGTCGAGGGCCACGCCCTGGACGGATGGGTCGGCGTCTCCAATTGCGACAAGGTCACCCCCGGCATGCTGATGGCGGCCGGCCGCATGAACGTCCCCGCGCTCATAGTCACGGGCGGCGCCATGGAGCCCGGTGTCGGCAAGGAGGGCAACATGGACCTCCAGTCCGTCTTCGAGGCCGTCGGCGCCTACAGCGCCGGGACGATCGGCGAGGACGAGCTCCGCACCGTCGAATGCACAGCCTGTCCCGGCAGGGGCAGCTGCTCCGGCCTGTTCACCGCCAACACGATGGCCTGCCTCACCGAGACCATCGGCATGAGCCTCACCGGATGCGGCACGTCCCTGGCCGACGACAACAGGAAGCTGCAGGTCGCCAGGGAGACCGGCAGGAGGATCGTCGAGCTCGTCAGGAAGGACATCAAGCCCAGGGACATCGTCACCAGGGACTCCTTCCTCAACGCGATCCGCGTGGACATGGCCATCGGCGGGTCGACCAACACCGCCCTCCATCTCCCCGCCATCTCCCAGGAGTTCGGATGCCCCGTGACCCTGGAGGACTTCGACGAGATATCCAAGGACACGCCCCACATTACCAGCCTCAGGCCCGCCGGCCCGTACGCCATCAAGGACCTGGACCGTGCCGGCGGGGTCCCCGCGATCCTCAAGGTCCTCAGGGACAAGCTCGCCGACTCCATGACGGGCAACGGCACCACCATCCACCAGATAGCCGATGCGGCGTCCGTCAACGACGAGGAGGTCCTCAGGCCCCTGGACAGGCCGTTCCACCAGCAGGGCGGCATCGCCGTGCTGAAGGGCAACATCGCCCCGGAGGGGTCTGTGGTCAAGCAGGCCGCCGTCAGCCCCAAGATGATGAGGTTCAGCGGCACCGCCAGGGTGTTCGAGTGCGAGAAGGACGCGGCGGACGCGATCACCTCCGGCAGGATAGTCGCCGGCGACGTCGTGATCATCAGGAACGAGGGGCCCAAGGGGGCGCCGGGCATGCCCGAGATGCTCTCGCCCACCAGCCTCATCATGGGCAGGGGACTGGGCGAGTCCGTGGCGCTCATCACCGACGGCAGGTTCTCCGGTGCGTCCAGGGGAGGTGCGATCGGGCACGTCTCCCCGGAGGCGTACGCCGGAGGTCCCATCGCGGCGGTCAGGGACGGGGACATCATCGACATCGACATCCCCGCCAGGTCGCTCAACGTGAGGCTCTCCGACGAGGAGATAGCCTCCCGTCTCAAGGACTTCAGACCGGTCGAGAGGCCGGTTGTGGGCGTTCAGAAGAAGTACAGGAAGCTGGTCTCCTCCGGAGCCACCGGCGCCTATCTGAACCGCGATTGAAACCCTCGGGGGACCCACCCCCGACCCTTCCGACATCTTCCAATTCTCCACAGGTATTCCTGACAACGGACATCCATCCGTATGGCCGATGCGTCCCCCTACATCGCTTAAATTACAGGTTCCACATGCGGGGGTCATGAAGGATGGGAGAGTAGACCGTTTCAAGGTCGACGAGAACGGTCTGACCGTGGACGGCTACAGATGTCTCGAGCCCGAGAGCAAGAGGTCCATGTATCTGGGCAACGCGATAACGATGGTCATCTCAGCGGCAATCGTGCTGCTGATCGTCATGTACGGGGGTTCCTGGCTCGGGGACTACTACGACATCGCCTGCATCGGGTTGTACGTCCTGCTGGCGGTCATCGTCGTCTACGGGCTCGTCGAGCCCCAGATCACGTACATGCGCTACAGGTACAGGATGGACGATGACAAGATCGAGGTCCGCAGGGGGATCGTCTACATCACGCACGAGATGGTCCCCATAGAGAGGGTCCACCAGGTGGACGTCTCCGAGGGGCCGATAAACCGCATGTACGGTCTGGCCAACGTCAACATCACCACCGCCGGCGGTGTAGTGACCATCGAGTACCTCAAATCCGACGTCGCCGAGGCCATCGCTTCCAAGCTGAACGAGAAGGTCATCAAGCTCCTGAAGGAGAGGGACTGAGTTGCAGCCGGACGAGAGCGGGCGCGTGTTCCGCAACCATCCGTCGGTCATCGTCAGCTATCTGCTGTCAGCCGCGATAGTGATGGTCGTGCTGGTGTTCCTCAGCCTGAGGGAGTACGCGTGGGACAACAAGTTCGAGACGATAGCCATCGTGGCGCTGGTCATGTTGGCCACGCTGGGCTGGGCGTACTTCTTCTGGAAGAGGACGTTCTACATCTTCGAGGACAACGAGATCCATGTGACCAGGGATGCCGTGTTCAAGGTGGACAAGCACATCCAGTACACGAGGCTCGCCTCGGTCGGGGTCAAGAGGGACCTGGTGAACAGGCTGTTCGGGACCTCCACCCTGACGTTCAACGTGAACTCCAGCATGAACTCCACCGCCGCCGAGGCCACACTGGTCCTCAAGAAGGATGTTGCCGACCGTCTCAGGGACCGTCTGAACTCGATGATATTCGAGAAGGAGGTCACCGTCGAGCAGGAGCTGACCGAGTGCCAGACGCTAGTCCACGTGTCCAACACCGACATAGTGATGCATGCGATCCTGGGTCAGCCCACATGGCAGGCCCTGTTCGGACTGCTGATGCTGTTCTACGCCGTCGTGATGCTCTTCGCCGACAGCAGCGGGGGATTCATCACCGCCGTCATCCTGCTCGTGGTGAGCGAGGTCCTGCCGTTCATATCCGTGATACTCAAGTACTACAACTACCGCATCTACAGGGTCAGGGACACGGTCACCGTGGAGAGCGGCCTCATAACCACGCAGCGCCGCTCCTTCAAGGTCAACAAGATCAACTCCGTCAGGATAAGGGAGCCCCTGCTCGCCAGGCTGTTCCACAAGGCGATGCTCGAAGCGGAGGTCGTGGGGATGGCCGACCAGGACAACAACAACGCCCCCGTGCTCTGTCCTCTAAAGGGCAGGAAGGACGTGGAGGAGGTCCTGGGAAGGCTGCTCCCAGAACTGGTGTTCGAGTCATCCCCAGAGCGTCAGCCCAGGAGGGCGCTGATCCCCATGCTCATCACCGACACCATCGCCACCGCGATCATCGTCGGGACATGTCTCGCACTGTTCTTCACAGCGGAGACGTACCTGGTCGGGGAGAGCGATGTCCTGACGTTCGCCGTCAGGGCCACGGAGGTCTTCGCCGCGGTTGCCCTGCCCCTGCTCATCTACGGACGCTCCGGCATGGCGCAGAGGCACCGCACATTCGACACCGGGGAGAACTCGTTCATGTTCGTGTACGGCGGCTACGACATCTGCACCGAGTACATCAACTACGACAAGGTGCAGTTCACCCAGGTGACGTCCGGGCCGCTGCAGAGGCCGTTCGGCCTGGCCAAGTGCACGGTGAACATGATGTCCTCCGTCGGGTTCAGGGAGATCACGTCAGGTCTGTTCGAGCCCGAGGACCTGGAGAGGGTCCCCGACGAGGTCAACGCCAGGATCGCGGACGGAAGGTACGACTACCGCAGGTACCTCTGATTCCAACCGAAACCACTTACCAATTTTCTATATAGCTACCTAAAAAGTATTTATCCAGATGGCCCTCGTCGATAGGATCACATGTCGGAGAGGTACTATCTGGGATTCGATGCCGGCACTCAGAGCGTGAAGGTCGCCGTCTACAACGGCGAGGGGGAGTGCGTCTCGCAGGTCTCGCACCCGACCACCATCCGCTATCCCGAACCGCGCTGCGTCGAGATGGATCCCGACGAGTACTTCCGTCTGACGATACAGGGCATCCGCGAATGCACCGAGGACATGCTGTCCAAGGGTCTGGACCCCATGGGGATCCGCTCCGTCATGGGCGACGGGATCATATGCGGGATCACGGGCGTAGACGAGAACGGCGACTCCGTGACCCCGTACATCAACTACCTCGACTCCAGGACCCAGGAGGACGCCGACCGCGTGAACGCCATGAACCTGGACGTCTGGGGGGAGGAGACGGGCAACGCCGATGCCAGCTGCATGTTCCCCGCCATGTTCGCCAGATGGTTCCTGGAGAACTCCGATGATTTCAGGGAGCGCGGGTGCAAGTTCGTCCACAACGCACCGTACATCCTCATGCACCTGGCGGGACTGAAGGCGTCCGACGCGTTCATCGACCAGGGGACGATGTCCGGCTGGGGACTCGGATACAGGGTCCTGGACAAGAGGTGGTCGCAGGAGCAGCTGGACATCCTCGGCATCGACCCCGGGTTCATGCCCCGTATCGTCAAGCCCTGGGACGTGATCGGGCACATCCCATCGGACATCGCGGAGGCCACGGGCCTGAGGGTAGGCACGCCGGTCTGCGGCGGTGCCGGGGACACCATGCAGTCCATGCTGGGCTGCGGAGTCTTCAGACCGGGGATGGCCGTCGACGTCGCCGGGACCTGCGCCATGTTCTGCGTCTCCACCGACGGGATAATCCCGAAGCTCAGCAGCCACGGGACCGGTCTGATATTCAACAGCGGGTCACTGGACGACTCGTACTTCTACTGGGGGTTCATCCGCACCGGGGGTCTCTCGCTGAGATGGTTCAAGGACAGCGTCTACGGAGGGGACGTCGGATACGACGAGCTCAGCCGCGGTGCCGCGCAGGTTCCGGCCGGGTCCCGCGGGGTCACGTTCCTCCCGTACCTCACCGGGGGCTACGGCGACATGATGGATGCCAGCGGCGCGTTCCTCAACATGACCCTGGACACCGACCGCTCCGCCCTGTGGAGGTCCGTTCTGGAGGCCATCGGATACGATTACATGGGCGTCACGGACGAGTACCGCGACGCCGGCGTGGACCTGTCGAGGATCACGATAACAGAGGGCGGCAGCGCCGACGACGTATGGAATCAGATCAAGTCGGACATGATCGGCAGCGAGGCCGTGGTGATGAAGACCCGCGGAGGAGCCGTCATGACGGACTGCGCCATGGGCGCCTACGCTGTCGGGGACGAGGAGGACCTCCTGGCCGTCCTCGAGAGGTCGGCCGAGGTGGACCGCACGTTCCAGCCCGATGAAAGGAACACGGACCTCTACCGCAGGTTCTACGACGAGCGCATGTCCGTGGTGAAGGGGATGAAAGGTGTTTTCCACACGCTCAAGGGCATGAACAGGCTCAGGTGAAGTACTCCCTTCCCCTGTCCATCAGCTCCTTGAAAGCGCGCGGGTCGTCGCTGAGGGCGGCCTCCACGACGTCGTGCACCGCGGAGTCGAACTCCTTCAGCATCTGCTCCCTGTTGGCGTTGAGATGCTGGATCTCGTAGTACAGGTACGGGTCCTCCAGGGCGACGGACTCGTTGGTGTCCATCAGCTTGTCGAAGGTGGTCGATGCGACGGACTTCATGTCCTGGAAGTCTATGCCGCTCCTGTCCAGAACAGTGAAGAACGCGATGTTGACCGCGTGGCTGAGCCCGAGGACGTAGGACATGTACATGTCGTGCTGTCCCACGGGCATCCTGCGTATGTTGGCCCCGTGGTTGCCGATGAGCTCCATGGCCCTGTCCACCGCCTCCGAGGATCCGCAGTCGCAGACCACGACGTTCCTGTCGTACATCGACTCCGCCGAGGGTCCGAACATCGGGTGCACGGAGCAGACCGGGCGTCTGGACCCCATGTCCTCCAGGACGTCTATGAACGGGGACTTCAGGGAGGCCACGTCGAATATCAACGTGTCGGGTCTGCAGATCTCGTCCAGCTTCCTGAGCATGGGCCCGGTGCGGGATATGGGGATGGACACGATGACGGTGTCCGCCCACTTCGCATCCTCGACCACGAGCCCGTTCCCGGAGGAGGGGTCTATGATGTCGACGCGGTGTCCGGCCCCCTTGAGCAGGTCCGCGAACCAGCGTCCCATCTTCCCGTATCCGCCGATGATCGCGATGTGACGGGCCTTCGAGGTGGTCCTGGGCATTGCGGCCTGGAGTTCCACCGACTCCTGCATGAGCGTGCGCGAGACCCTCTCGGCGTAGACTGGGTTCATGCCGTTTTCCAGGGCGAAGCCCCTGTACCTGTCGACCACCCTGTCCTCCTGGGGGATGTTCCTGACCGCCGCGTTCCTGGCGATCTTGTCCTCGCCGACGAGCCTGGCCAGCTCCAGCCTCCTCTTCATGAGCCCCAGGATCTGGTAGTCGATGTCCTGGATCTCGTTCCTGATGTCCTCCAATGTCATCGGTATCCCCTCGCGATCTGGTCGGCTATCGTCAGTGCGGCCATCGCCTCCACCACCGCCACGGCCCTGGGGACGATGCACGGGTCGTGCCTCCCCGTGACCTCCACGGTGTCGTTCGCCTCGGTGCGGAGGTTGACCGTGTCCTGGGCCCTCCCGATGGACGGGGTGGCCTTGAACACCGTGCGGAACACCACCGGTGCCCCGTCGCACAGGCCTCCGACGACACCGCCCTGGTGGTTGCTGTCGGTGACGATGCGGCCGTCCTTGAACCTGTATCCGTCGTTGCTCTGGGACCCTCTCATGGAACCGAGCCTGAATCCGTCCCCGAACTCCACGCCCTTGCAGGCGGGGATCCCGAACATGGCCTTGGCGAGCTCCGCGTCCAGGGCCTCGAACCAGATGCCCCCGAACCCTATCGGGAGTCCGGAGACCATGCATTCGACGACGCCCCCGACGCTGTCATCGTCCGCTCCCGCGGACTCTATGCATGCGCGCATCCTGTCGTCCAGGTCGGCGTCGCACGCCCTGGTGGCGAATCCCCTGGAGGACCTCGCATCCTCCGCCGTGCGGGGGAGGTCATCCGTGACATCGCCTATGGACCTCGAGAACGCGTCCACGGAGATCCCGTCCCCGGCGATCACCTGTTTGGCGATGGCGCCGGCGGCGACGATTGCCGCCGTCAACCTTCCCGAGAACTGCCCGCTGCCGCGGAGGTCGTGGTCCGGGAACTTCAGCAGAGCCGGGAGGTCCGCGTGCCCCGGGCGGGGTGTGTCGTAGAACCTCATGTACTTCGAGCCGTCGGTGTCCCCGTTGGCGATCCTGATCAGGATGGGGCTCCCGTCGGCCCTGCTGTCGGTGACGCCCTGGACGAGCTCGACCTCGTCCTTCTCCCTCCTGGGGGTGCCTATCTTCCCGGTGGGCTTCCTGAGGGCCATCTCCG
Organism: Candidatus Methanomethylophilaceae archaeon; assembly: GCA_944320485.1. Taxonomy (GTDB): domain Archaea; phylum Thermoplasmatota; class Thermoplasmata; order Methanomassiliicoccales; family Methanomethylophilaceae; genus Methanoprimaticola. The sequence continues at coordinate 12,603 of CALUHQ010000014.1, read as the reverse complement.
AGGCGATCATGTCGGTGTCCACAGGGAACCCGGCCGGGACACCTTCGAGGATCCCTCCGACGCAGGGCCCGTGGCTCTTGCCGAACAGTGTGAACCTGAACCTCTCTCCCGTCGTGTACATCGCAGGACCTCCTCCCTCATGCCGATGGCCGCCATGGCCTCCGGGAACCCGGGGTATGAGACGGCGCAGCACTCCACGTCATCCATGGTGACCGGCCCGTCGCATACGATGGACGCGACCGCGGCGGACATCATGATGCGGTGGTCCCCCTTGTGGACGATCGCCCCTCCTCTGAGTCTGGGTCTTCCGTGTATGATGCAGCCGTCGTCCGTCGCCACGGCGTCCCCGCCGATGGCGTTGATCATGTTCACGACGGTCTCGATCCTGTTGCTCTCCTTGAACTTCAGCTGGGGTGCTCCGTACAGGCGGCTGTCCCCCTCGGCGGTGCTGAGCAGCACGGCCGTTATCGGGAACAGGTCGGGGACGTTCCCCATGTCCACGTCGCATCCCCTGAGTGCTGATCTGGTGACTGTGATGGATGTCCCGTCCACGCGGACGTCTGCTCCGGCCTTCTCCAGTATCTCCACTATGGACTTGTCGCCCTGGGGGTCGTCCATGTCCATCCCGGTGACGGTGACCCTGCCTCCGAGTGCTCCCGCCACCATGGGGAACGCCGCCGACGAGAAGTCGGCGGGGACCATGTAGTCGTACGGCCTGTACCCCGTGCCGCCCTTTATCCTGAACACGTTGCCGTCCCGCTCCGCCTCCGCACCGAAGAGGTGCATCATGTGGACCGTCACGTCGAGGTACGGCGCGGAGACCATGTTCCCGGTCACGGTTATCTCGGAGTCGTCCTCCAGCATCGGGGAGACCATGAGCAGGGATGTGATGAACTGGGAGCTGACGCCCCCGTCGATGGACACCCTGCCCCCGCGGTTGGGTCCGCGGATGGTCACGGGCGGCAGACCGTTCTGGGAGGAGCACGTGGTGCCGTTGGCCTCGAGTGCCTCCAGGAGCGGCCCCATGGGCCTCTTCCTGAGGGACTCGTCGCCGGTGATGGTTGTCTCCCCGTCGAACATGGAGCAGATCCCGGAGAATATCCTCATGGTGGTGCCGGAGTTCTCCGCATCCACATGTCCGGGTGCGTGGAGGTCCCCTCCGGTTATGACCTCGGCGCCCCCCTCCTCGGTGACTTTCGCGCCCATCGCCCTGCATGCGGCCAGGGTGGCCTTGGTGTCGGCGGAGAGGAGCGCGTTGGTGATCCTGGACCTCCCCCCGGCCATGGAGGCCAGGAAGAAGGCCCTGTGCGTGTGGCTCTTGGACGGCGGCGGCGACACGGTCCCGTCCAGGCTCCCTCCGTGGAAAGCCATGGACGTCATTCCCCACACCTCGTCTCGGTCAAGATCGTCTCTTCGGGTTTCATGCCCATATCCTCTGCGAATCTCCTGCCGTCCCCTTTGGCGACCACTATGGCCACCGCGGGGCCGGATCCGGACATGCCAGCGCCCATGGCGCCCATGTCCATGGCCTTCTCGGCGATCCCGTTGTCCACGCCGGAGGCCTCCGAGATGATGCGGCCATTCATCGTCATAGCCTTGAACGGGTCGCTCATCGTGATGTCTATCGCCTCCCTGATCAGGGGGGCGACCTCGTGCAGCCTGTCCAGCGGCAGGCCGGTCTTCCTTATCTTGAATGCCGGGACGTGGATCACGACGTCGTACTCATCCACATCGCGGCGGTCGATTATCTCGTCCCTGCGGTTGTCCGTCATCACCAGTCCGCCGAGGCCGCATCCGCAGGCGTCGTCGAACGATCCGGTGACGGTGACCTTCGCCTCCCTGGCGCAGCCGACCCCGAGCCTTATGAGGTCCACGGGGTCCATGTCCACACCCAGGTGGGAGAACACCGCCCTCAGGATGGCGTTGCAGGCGCAGCTGGAGCTCTTCAGTCCGCGGGAGACGGGTATCTGCGAATCAGTCTCCAGGGTCCAGGATCCCGGTTCGGGGATCCCGGCGGACTCGTATGCGCGCCTCACGCAGATGCCGGCCATGCTGGTGTCCTCCGATACGTCGTTGTTGATCCTCACGGTCCTGGCGTCCCCGTCCTCCGAGAAGACGGCCCTGGTCTCCAGCCCGACGCCTATGGTCGCGCCTATGCCGCACGGCATGGCGTTTATCACGGTGATCGATCCGTGAGATCTTCCCCTGCCGGTCATTCCAACTCCCGCCTCATGACATCGAAGGAGTCCCTCACGCCGGTCCAGAGCTCGAAGGACGCCGCCCCCTGGCCCGCCAGCATGTCGGCGCCGTACGCTACCCTGCATCCGGCCTCCTCGGCCTTCCTGGTCAGCGGCGTGGGTCCGTAGACCATGTCGAACACCGCGACTCCGTGGTCGATGGCCTCAAGGCCGATGGGATAGGGTCCGTCGGAGTACATGCCGACCGGCGTGCAGTTCACGATCAGGTCGTGCATCCTGGGCGACACGGAGCTGGGCCTCCTGTAGGTCTGGCCGAACTCCCTGGCCAGGGCGGTCCCGCTCTCCTCGTTCCTGGCGGCGACCGTGACGCTGCATCCGTGCTCGTCGAGGTACTGCATGCACGCCCTTGCGGCGCCTCCAGATCCCATGACCGCGACGCGCCTGTCGGTGACGTCGATGCCCGCCCTGTCCAGTGCGATCCCTATGCCGACGACGTCGGTGTTGTATCCCGTGAGTACTCCGTCGTCGTTGACCACGGTGTTGACAGCTCCGATCCTCTCCGCGGCCGGGTCGATGCGGTCGAGGTGCTCCATGATCCTCTGCTTGTACGGGATCGTGACGTTCGCCCCCCTGATACTGTACCCGCGGATGACGTCACCCGCCCTCTCGAGGTCGGGGGTCTCGAACGGCAGGTACACCCCCCTGATGCCGTTCGCCCTCAGCGCCGCGTTCTGCATCGCCGGAGATTTGCTCTTGCCCAGAGGGTTGCCGATTATCCCGAGTACCGTGCATCCGTCCCCCAGATCCAGCATCTCACCGACGCTGAACTGGCCGGGGGCGGTGGGTTCCCCGATGTATCCGAATGAGAACTCGTTCCCCAGGATGTCCTGCCTGATGCGGGTGACGGCGCCCAGTGCGCCCATCCCGAGCAGGACGTGCCGTCCGCCGATACGCTTCGACGCGTCGAGGATGGAGGCCAGGTCTGCCATGCGGTTGACCCTGAACGCCCCCTTGCGGATGTCCGCGTCCATGCCGGAGAGCTTCGAGACGATCCCGTCCGCATCCGGCGTCGCGTCGTAGTCGTGGTACGACCCCACGACGGTCAGGTCGGTCCCGGGCCGCTTCTGCTCCCCGATGTCGATGATCCCGGAGAAACCCTCGGGGAGCACCGACAGGTCCACAGGGTCCCTGAAGGTGACTAGCGTGTCCTTCCCACGGGTATCCGGCACGGACCCCAGGAGGTCGAGGCGGACCTCGACCATGTCCGCCGCCATCGCGGCGTCCATGTCGGACGCGCTGCTGAGCGAGGCGCAGACCCTCATCAGATCTCCCTTATCGTCTCTTCGATCTTCATGCCGAAGTGCCTTCCGCCGGACTCCAGCCTGGCCAGGACCTTGTCGCCCTTCTTGAGGGCGGATACGGAGACGGACCCGTCGGGCGTGACAAGCCTGACGGTCTCGGCGTTCTGGAGGATGGTGGAGTACGTGCTGTTCCCGTCGGTGGCGGTCATGATGACCAGGGGCCTCTGCTCGACCTTGCACCTGCCCACGGAGGTGACCCTTGTGGTCCCGTCTCTCTTGACGAGGACGACCGGCTCCCCGGACCTGAGCTCGGACAGGTACCTGGTCCTGCCGTCGGGGCACATGACGTAGGCGTGCACCGCACCGGCGTTGACCCTGAACGGCCTCGCCGCGACGTACCCGTTGTCCTCGCTCTCGGACTGGACCAGGAACATGCACGATGCGGACGACCCGATGAGCATCCCCTCGCCGGGAACCATCATCGAGACGGTGTCCACGCAGACCCTGTCGCCCATCTCGATGTTCCTGACATCGACGACCTCCAGGACCTGGAGGTCCACATCCCCGCTGCTGGAGATCACGTCGGTGAAGCCCCTGATCTTGTTGGGGTCGGCGGTGGAGATCACGATGCCGTCCACGCCCTTCTCGAGGGTCTGCATGTAGAGCTTGGCCTGCTCGGTATCCGCGGCGCAGGCGTACACCTTGGTCCCGGAGTCCCTGAACCTCGCGATGAGGTTCTCCAGCGGGATGACGGTCCAGTCGGAGGAGTCCAGGATGACCCCCGCCTTCTTGCCGGCCATCGCCATGGCGCGGTCCTGGTCCTCGGGCGTCCTCAGGGCGACGATCTCGTAGTTCTCGGAGATGTCTCCGTTATCGTTGAAGTAGAGCTTGACCTTCCCCAGCGACGAGAAGTCCTCGTCCCCGGGCCTGACCAGCGCGGTCCCGATCCCCGACTCCAGGGCCGAGAGGACAAGCTCCTTGCGCTTCTCCTTGTCCTCGGGCTTGTCCGCCCTTATCCAGATCTCCTTGTCCATGGGGATCAGCTCAGGTTCTCCTTCTTGGCCTCCTCCACGGTGTATCCGCGGAGGACGATGTCGGAAATGGCCCTGGTCATGCCCTCTACGTTCCTGTGCTGGAACACGTTCCTGCCTATGGAGACACCGTGGCCTCCGGCCTGGATGGAGTCGTAGACCATCTGGAGTATGTCGTCGTCGGAGTTCATCTTGGGGCCTCCGGCGATGACCACGGGGGCGAGGGTGCCCTTCACGATCTCCCTGAAGGAGTCGATGTCCCCGGTGTAGCTGCATTTGACGATGTCGGCGCCGAGCTCGGTGGCGACCCTGGCGGCGTGTGCGACGGCCTGGGGGTCGTAGGAGTTCTCGATCTTGGGTCCGCGGGGGTAGGCCATCACGAGGAGGGGCATACCCCATTCGTTGCATTCCTTGGACACCTGTCCGAGGTCGTAGAGCATCTCGGGCTCCGTCTCGGCTCCGACGTTGATGTGCACGGATACGGCATCGGCACCCACCTTCAGCGCCTCCTCCACGGAGGCCACGAGTACCTTGCTGTTCTTGGTTACGCCGATGTCGGTGGAAGCGGAGAGGTGGAGGATGAGCCCGATATCGTGACCGCTGGTGCGGTGACTATAACGGATGAGACCCTTGTGCATGACCACAGCCGTGGCCCCGCCGTTCGCCACATCGTCCACGGTCTTCTTCATGTCGATCAGGCCCTCGATGGGTCCCGCGGAGATCCCGTGGTCCATGGGAACGATTACGCAGTTTCCGGTCTTCCTGTCCATTATCCTCTCTATTCTGATGCTTTTTCCGAACATGGGTTCACCCCGTGCTACATGTTAACACGCGACATCATATTTCAAAATGTCGCAGACTCGCGGGCGCGCGCGTCTAAGAAGACGTATGCACACCCTGTCTTTAACCAATCGGTCATCCGTTGGGAATATCGGTCAAGGAGGTACGAAATGTATGTTCGGGGCGGCGTCGCGCAAGGCATCCGGACTCCGCGAAAGATTTTTAAGAGAGTCCCTTCTACGCACCTCTGTTGGGCTGGTAGATCAGTCTGGTTAGATCGCTTGCTTTGCAAGCAAGAAGTCGCGAGTTCGAATCTCGCCCAGTCCACCATTCCTCTTCTTCATGCTTGTCGTTCCGATCGGACCTTCGTCGCTGTCATCCCACCGTCGTCGGATATCGGGTCGAACTCCAGTCCGGCCATCATGAGCAGCGCGGTCATCCCCTTCCTCCCGTACGGGACCACCCCGAACACGCAGGGGTCTATTGTCACCGTGCCGTACGGCCTGAGATGTCCGAGGCCTTCCAGGAACGTGTCGTAGAACCTGTCCAGGGGCATGTCGGATACCCTCACGACGTAGCGGTCGAACCCTCCCTCGGGGAGGTGCAGCCCGTCGTCGTCGGCCACCCCCGCATCGGGCGGGACATCGGAACCGGACGGGGGCATCCGCTCGGGACGGTCCCCGCTGAACCCGTACAGAAGGTCCGGGTACCTCTTCTCGATGGCCGAGACCATGGCGAAGTCCTCCATCACACCGGATCCGTCTTCATGGAGGATCTCCACCGATGCGGGGGAGGATGCCAGGCTCTCCGTCCTCTCGATGAACGTGGGGACTCCCGGCTCGACGTCGCACTGCAGGTTGCGGAAGCCGTCCAGGTGGGACATCAGGGCATGGAGCGGAGCGGTGTCCACGATCCTGCTCTCGTGCATGATTAGCACCTTCAGCCCCATGTTCCCCATCAGGGGGATGCCCTCGGGGAGCGTGGATATGAAACCGGGGTCGACCGCGGACCTCAGCGCGATGTCGGTGATGTGATGACCCAGCGCGATGTCCAATGACCCGACGGTGAAGTGGCCCCCCATGGGTCTGGCGTTGATCTCGATCAGGACAGGACCGTCGGCATCCGACTTGATCTCCAGGTGCGCGGGGCCGTTCATCATGCCCACCGCGTCCAGCACCTTCAACGCGTAGTCGGCGGTCGCCCTGTCGGAATCGGTGGGTTCGGACACGGTCATGGCGCAGTCGTATGCGACCCCGCATCCGATGTTCTGCTTCCAGTAGGCCCACATGTCCGTGATCCTGTGGACCCCGTCCCTGGACAGGGTGTTGACGATGAACTCCGGGCCGTCTATGTAGTCCTGGAGCACAATCTCTCCGACGCCCCCTCCGGTCCAGCCGCCGGTACCCCTGTCCTCACGGTACGCCTCGAGGCACTCGTCCAGCGTCTGGCACAGATGGACTCCGATGGTGGCCACGGACGCGGAAGGTTTCACGATGACAGGCTTCCTGCTCCAGAACCCGGTCACATCCTCATCGGAACGCACGGGGACCGTCCTGATGTGGCGCAGCCCTGCCCTCTCGAGGGCGCGGTGCATGTGGAGCTTGTCGGTGCGGTCTGGGGTGGTGGAGGGGTCGTTACCCGGCAGACCCAGGATGGAGGAGAGCCTGTCGGCGTACGGTATGCCGTACTCGGACCCGGCTATCACGCAGGCTATGTCGTACCCCTCGAGCCTCGAGACCAGGTCGTTCATGTCGGCGGGGCGGACGACCTCTGCCAGATCAACGATCCTCTGCTCCGCGATCCTCCTCATCCTTCCAGCGAAGTCGTCCTCCCCCGTAGGGAGAGGCGGATACACGACCACGGGGTCGAGGCCCTGGTCGATGCAGTCCCTCACGAGGAAGATGCCGTTGGAGGTGCACTCGCATATGACCGCCTTGCGTGCCATGACATGGGAATCGGTCAGGGGGTTATCAATCTGAGCGAGATTCTCTTCCGCGGACCGCCAGGGATGCCATCAGGGCGACGGCCGCCAGGACGGACCCGAACAGGCAGGCGCCGTGGAACCCGGCCATGAACTGGTCCTCCCCCATCAGGTCGAAGTCCATCCAGCCGCCGGGGTTCAGGAGCATGAACACGATCGCGAACGCCACGAGCCCGAAGGCGTATCCGACGTAGTTGATCATCATCGCCATGGACCCGGCCTCCCCCGAGTACTCGTCGGGGGACTCCTCGAGCATGCGCGTGGACTGGGACGTCCCGGATATGCCGAACGACATCCCCATGATAGCCAGAACCAGCAGGATGTATCCCATGCCCAGGGCGGGGTCAATCACGGCCAGCATGGCGGAGAAGGCGACCCTGAGCGCCAGTGCCAGCGAGGCGGGGATGCGGCATCCGCGCCTGTCGCACCATCTCCCGGTTGGGAAGGTCATGGCGACGGTGATGACGGACGCGCCGGCCAGCAGGAGGCCGATCTGGAAGGGGCTTAGGCCCTCCGCCATGCTCAGGTAGTACGGCAGCAGGTACATCACGCCCGCACCCATCATGGTGCTGGCCATGAAGATCATCGTGACCGTGGCGAACCTGCGGTTGCGGAGCAGGTCGAGATGCACCAGCGGGTCGTCAGAACGTCCGGAGCGGATGACGGACGCGACAACCAGGACGCATCCGGCCGCCAGGGCGGCGACCACCGCGGGACCCGACAGGTACCCGTCGATGAACCCGTACAGGGACACCATGACCAGCCCCATCCCGACGAACATGAGGAGCATGGCGGGGACGTCCGGCAGTCTGGCACGTACCTCCGGTCCGGAACGCGGCAGTAGAGCTATTGCGGCGATCGCCAGTGCGATGCCGAGGGGTATGTTGATGAGGAAGACCCAGTGCCAGGAGAGCACGTCCCCGATGAGGCCGCCGATCGTCGGCCCTATTATGACGGAGATCCCGCTTCCCGCGGCGATCGCCCCCATCCCGCGGCCGCGATGGTCCTCGGGGAGGAGACGGACGACCATTATCGGGGTTGTGGCCACCATGAACGTGGCGCCGATCCCCTGGACGAACCTCATCAGTACGAGTATCCCCTCGCTGGAGGACGTGGAGCATCCCAGGGACGCCAGGGAGAAAACGGCGGTGCCGACCAGGAACATCCTGCGTATGTCGGCCCGCTCGGCGAGTTTGGAGAAAGCCAGGCACAGCCCGGCGATGGGTATGAGGTATGCGACGGACACGAAGGCGCTGGACGACACGGACATGCCCAGGTCCCTGGATATGTCCGGCAGGACGACGTTCACTATGGATGCGTCCATCCCGTCGACCACGGTGGCCAGGACGATCAGTGCCATGACCGCCCCGGTCTGCGTCTTCGCGTCCGTCATGTTCAGTCGAACTTGCCCACTACCGCCTTGATCCTCCTGATCCCGGCGGCCGAGCTCTCCTCCTTCTTGATCTTGAAGCCCTGGAGCTCGGAGGTGTTGGAGACGTGCGGCCCTCCGCAGATCTCGCAGGAGACGTCGCCGATCGTGTAGACCTTGACCATCTCGCCGTACTTGTCGCCGAAGACGCCGATGGCGCCGCGCTCGCGGGCCTGCTCGATGGGCATCTCCTCGCAGACCACGGGGATGGCGGCCTTGATGGCGTCGTTCACGTACTGCTCGACGGCCTTCAGCTCCTCGGGGGTGCACTTCCTGTCCAGGTTGAAGTCGAATCTGAGCCTCTCGGCGGTGATGTTCGAACCCTTCTGCTGGATGTCGGGGCTGACGATCTTCCTGAGGGCCGCGTTCAGCAGGTGGGTGGCGGTGTGCAGCTTGGTGGTCTCGACGGCGTGGTCGGCGAGGCCTCCCTTGAACTGCTGGTCGGCGCCCATCCTGGAGTTCTCCTGGTGGGCCTTGAACCTGTCCTGGAAGTCCTTCAGGTCGACCTTCTTCCCCTGCTCGGCGGCGAGCTCCTGGGTGAGCTCCACGGGGAACCCGAAGGTGTCGTAGAGCCTGAACACCATGTCCCCCGGGAGGGTCTCGGCGTCGCCGCTCTCGGCGATCATCTCGTTGAACCTCCTGAGGCCCTTGACTAGGGTCTTGTGGAACTTCTCCTCCTCGGCGGTGATGTTGGAGTAGATGAAGTCCTTGTTCCTCTCCAGCTCGGGGTAGGCCTTGGAGTACTCGGACACGACGACCTCCGCCACCTGACGCATGCACACGTCGTCCATGCCGAGCTTGGACAGGTACCTGCTGGCTCTCCTGATGAGCCTCCTCAGGATGTATCCCTGTCCGATCTTGGCGGGGACGACACCGTCCCCGAGGATGAACGTGGCGGCCCTGAGGTGGTCGGCCACGATCCTGAACGCGCGGGTGGTCTCCTCGTCGGATCCGTACTTCTTCCCGGTGATCTCCTCGATCTTGCCGATGATGCCGGTGAAGAGGGGGGTGTCGTAGACGGTCTCCACGTGGTTGAGCACGCGGAGGATCCTCTCCAGACCCATGCCGGTGTCGACGTTCATCTGCTTGAGCGGTGTGAACTTCCCCTCGGCGTCCTTGAAGTACTGCATGAAGACGTTGTTCCAGATCTCCGTGTACTTGCCGCAGTGGCACGAGGGCCCGCAGTCGGGTCCGCACTTGGGCCTCCCGTCGTCGAAGAAGATCTCCGTGTCGGGTCCGCAGGGGCCGGTCTGTCCGGCGGGTCCCCACCAGTTGTCGGCCTTCCCGTAGAAGAAGATCTGGTCGTCGGTCATGCCGTGGCTCCTCCACAGGTCGGCGGTCTCGTCGTCCCTGGGGGCGTCGGCGTCGCCTGCGAAGACGGTCACGGCGAGCTGGTCCCTCCTGATGCCGAGGACCTCGGTCAGGAGTTCGTAGCTCCAGGCGATGGACTCCTTCTTGAAGTAGTCGCCGAGGGACCAGTTGCCCAGCATCTCGAAGAACGTGAGGTGGCTCGCGTCGCCGACCTCGTCGATGTCGCCGGTCCTGACGCATTTCTGGAAGTCCGTGAGCCTCTTCCCGGCGGGGTGCTTCTCACCGAGGAGGTAGGGGACCAGGGGATGCATCCCGGCGGTCGTGAAGAGAACGGTCGGGTCGTTCTCGGGTATGAGGGGGGCCGAGCTGATCTGCGCGTGTCCCCTCTCCTTGAAGAAATTGATGTAGGTCTCTCTCATCTGCTGAGCGTCCATGATGTACACTCCTGTAAACTGAGGTGGCACTATCCCCAGCTTCTATTTATAAGTTGGATGGGTGGAAGCGTTCCGACGTGTTCATCCGGTGTTACGGACGCATGCCGGATGTCGGGACACCTGGTCAGCGGTCCAGCGAATCCAGGGCGTGTCCGATCGGGCCGTCGGTGGTCACGACGGACATCCCCATCCCGTCCAGCAGCTCCGATGGCATGTGCCCGATCTCCCTCACGATCACCGTGGAGCACTCGCCAAGGGATGCGGCGACGGATGCGAGATGCTCGCGGTGGCCGCTGCCGGATGTCGGGATGCTGGTGTCCACCGTCACATCGCGTATGTGCCCCCACTTCCCGTCTGTCTTCCTGTAGATGCGGAACACGGATGCGTTGCCGAACCCGGAGTCCACGGTTTCCCCGTCGGAAGAGGCCACGGCCGCCATGTCCGGGTCGCGGATGACCACGTTGGATGCCTGCGTCTGTCCCCTCGGTCCGCATCCGGAGCCGCACCCGTTGAAGTGGACGAACTCCTGGGACCTGTCCTGATGCAGCAGCCCTATGGCATCCGCCCTGCACTGCCTGCAGTGGCGCATCATCCTGGCGTCCAGGGAGCAGCGGTCCATCATGAGCCTGCGCTCCTCTGGAGTGGGCGCCCTCAGGTCCGCGAACGGCGTCCCATCCACGGGGATGAGCGGGAGTATGTTGACGATGTACGCCCCGCGATCCTTGACGTATCTGACCAGTTCGGGTATGTGTGAGTCGTTGATCCCGGGCACCATGACGATGTTGACCTTCACCAGTATCCCCAGGGCGGAGCATCTCTCAATCCCCTCGGTCTGGCGGGATATGAGCAGGGATGAGGCATCGGTCCCGTGCAGAGCCTTGCCGTTCCAGACGACGGAACCGTACACCTTCGCCCCGACCTCCGGGTCGCAGGCGTTCATGGTGACGGTGACGAACCTCACACCGAGGTCGTAGAGGCGTTGGGTGCAGTCGGGAAGCGCCAGGCCGTTGGTGGACACGCAGAGGGTCAGGTCAGGGGAATCCGCGGCGACGAGCTCCAGGGTCCTGAAGGTCTCCTCGTTGGCCAGGGGGTCACCAGGTCCGGCGATGCCGACGACGCTCAGGCTGGGGATCTCGGACTTCACATAGCGGACCTTCTCGGCCGCCTGCTCGGGTGTCAGCACCTCGCTGGTGACGCCCGGGCGCGATTCGTTGCAGCAGTCGTACTTCCTGTTGCAGTAGTTGCACTGGATGTTGCAGCGGGGTGCCACGGGCACATGCATCCTGGCGAACTCCTTGTGGGCCTCACTGTTGTAGCAGGGGTGCTTCGACAGGGCCTCTTCCAACTGCTGGTTCCGAGACATGTGCGTCAGGATTGTGATTCGGTATAAAAATTAACGCCGTTATCGGCCAGGATGTTTAGAGGCATGAACCCTCCGGGCCCCTGTCTCCTTATTATTATAGTATAATATGGGGTAAGCATGGAAGAAGCGTTCATGCGCAACATCATGAAGGACCTCAACTCCAACCTGGCCGTGTCCAAGAGGACGCTGGAGCAGATGCTCGACAGCGGGGACCGCACCTACAAGGTCAGGGACGGGTCGACCGTGGAGATACCGGAGGAGCAGCTGATGTTGCTGTGGGATGCATGCGACGATTCGCAGCGCATCGCGCTCCGTCTCCCAATATACATATCGACTGACACCTCGGGGGAGACGTCCGCGTGGAAGGTCGAGGGCCGCGTGGAGGCGCCGGTCGTCGCCAAGATCCTCGGAAAGAGGCTCCACAAGGACGATTATCTGAGAATTTACCATCCGGATCTGCGTGATCTGAGGTCGAAGATAGGGGATGCGATCATGATGGTCTTCACTCCGTGATTCCATCGGCAAAAAGTATAAGTACTGCCTGTGTCTCGACCATTTTGCGCGATGCGTGGCATCGTGTGGTCCTGACGGATGACGTCAGAGGCTGTATTCGGAATTCAAAGAATCCGATGCGAGAAACCCGGCGTTTCGGAAGCATTATATACTTCCCTGGTGTACGGGGGTTTCGCTCCTGTCAGAAACTGACAGGGATTCAGAATCAGAATCAAGCATTGACATGCACTCGGACAGAGGTCCTGTTCCGGGGAAGTGGTGT